>NZ_JBHLVZ010000069.1:0-229541 GCF_042433125.1 Muricoccus vinaceus
TCCTGCAACGCGCCCTGGCTTACGCCATCTGCCACGCAGACTGATGGCCAAAGTCGAGCTTAGTTCTGGAAAGGCAACCCGATGCGGTGTGGAGCTCCCGACAGAGGGCTTTGTGGAAGCGGTACGGCCGCACTGGGGGTAGGGCCCTCAACGCTCCGGAGCAGCTTTCTGACCTGGGTGGTTCGAAAGCAAGCTGCAAGCTGATTAAACAGCACCTCAAAATCCGGGACTGAGATGCCGTGACATGCTTCCAAACGCGGACAGCCTGTCATGGCGGAATGCCGGGGCGCTCCTTGCCACCATGCAACTTGCGGCCGGAGGGCTGGGGCTTGGCTTCTGTCCACTGGGCCTGCTAGGCGAAGAAGTGGCCGCTTCCCTGTTCCCGAGCAGCGGCCGTCTAGTGGCGGTAGGCACCTGCCTGGTCGGACGTCCAAGCATACGGGGGTGAGGCGCCGCAGTCGCCCTGCATCACCGAGAAGTCTGCCGAGCGGCCGACCGTCAGCTATCTTATTCATGGTAGCTTTACCTAGGAGCCGTGCATGTACCTGATCATTCGAACGCATTGGCTGGTGGTTTGCTAATGCTCCAGGGATGCTCTGGAGGAGAGCCAGAGGTAGTCCATGCCTAGTGATGCACACCGCTTTTCGCAGTCCCTGTTCGGGTGCGGCGTCCGCACTCGCCCGCTGGAATGGCCACAGACATCACAGGTGCTGCTCATTGCGCGGATGTCTGGGGCGGGCACATTGTACGGCTTCGACGCGCTCGTATCTGACAGCGGACGCTGCTATTTGCTTGAGGTGTCCTCGTCGACGGACATGCTCAACGAGCGGCTCAGCGCGGCGTGGCAGTCGAGGGCAGACGCGGAGCGTCACGACGGTGAGGCCGTCATCTCCCCGAATAGAGTTCTCCTTCCCCCTCCATTCCTTGCACAGATCTCTGACGCCCTGCACCGCGCTGGAGTGGTTAGAATTCCTCGAATGGATCAGCAGGAGGATGATTTGGCAGACACTGAAGTGCCATGCGCAGTCGCTGCTTGAGGCGCCTACTTTCACGCCGCAAAAAGTCGGGTTTCCCTTCCTTCAAACTGTAGAGATCCTTGAGCATATGGCAGACGACTGGGGCAATGCGCCGCATTACCTCATGGCTCCTACGCTTGCGTTCAAGGTAATTCGGAGCGCTGGAACCCATCGTCTCGACGAACAGGCGTCGGGGCTGAGCGCCCCGGGCAGCAAGTTCAATCTGGAAGTCAGGAATACATCTGTCATTGAGGTTGTTGCCAGCCTCTCCAGGAAGGTTGAAAAGCGGCTTGTGGATGGTAAAGGCCATCGAGCTACCCTTTACTTCCTCCTGAAGTTCCCGAAGCGTTACGAGGGTCTCGCCTTCGAGGCGGCTGTCGAGGGGAAACCTAGTCCACCTCTGGTACGAGGGAATAGCGAAGCCGCGACCGAAGCCGAGATCCCCGCTGCGGGCCGTTTCAGTGTAGGTCACAAGGGCAGAATACGGGGCCGAGTTCAGCGTCACGTTCCGGGACGAAGAGCGGAGTGCATCTTGGATAGGCCACCTCGCCTCCTCACTCTCCTGAATCGCCAGGCAATCGATCGTTCGCCCTTGCATACGCGTCAGGTAAAGGAGGGAAGGCCTGCCCGCGCCGCGCCACGCTAGATTTCGGTACTCACCTGGTAGATCGGAAACCTTGTCGGGCCCGAAGCGCAGGACGTCGGAGACCTTCAGGAGATCATTGATCGCAAAACGAGAGGCTGCCCGCCGCAGTGCGTCTACATCTCTCTCAATCCCACTGATGTACCCCTTAGGGGAAATCACGTTGATCTTCGCATCGTGCAGGAGCGCACAGAGAAGCGTTCCCAGAGTTGGTCGGGCATCCCGCACGACAGCGTTACGCCTGCTGATCGGTGTCTGCTCGCCGTCACCACTCGGAACAAGGTCGTTGGCTTCAACCCAAGATGGATGAAGATTGAAGACTGTGTTCGCCCTGGGTCGGTTGAACGACCTTACGACGACCGCCTGCTCCTCCAAGGTACGCACGAATGGACAGTCCGGAGCATGCGGATCTCGCTCGCCATGGGTGAGGCGTCTAAGGCCGGTCCGTCCATCCTGCGCCATGACAGCGGTGAGGAGCGGATGGCTCTCCAAGCCCGCGCAGTCACATCGTAGCCACCTGCGATCGCCCCCCACCAGCTCATTCACGACGTCCGATGCGAGCTTTTGATCGCCTGGAAGTGGATTGGATCGAAGTCCGAAGACACGTTTAAGAGCCATTGTCTCTGCGGGTCGAATTCGCCGGACGGTTCTAAGATTGAAGGTGCGGTCGACGATTTCCAAGGGCATGGACTTCCATGGTGATGCGGACGGAAACTGATCCGAACGAAGGCTTGTCTATCCGGTGTGGAATGCGATCATGTACCAAGGCGTGTCGGTTACCGAGACTTACTAGTTCGCCTTGTGTGTCGGTGGTAGTCAGCACCCGGGTAGCCTCGCTGCCCTTATCTTCGGAACAGAGAGCCAGGCATCCTGAAGGCGGGGAGAACCTGATACCGTCCGACCTCGATCTCTCGCTGCTCAACGTTCCCAAAGAGTAAACTTGAGGTGCCAAGCATCGCAGAACTCGGCACCCCAGGCGCGAGCACCCATCCGCCACGCATCCGGCTGCTCGCCGACTTCAAAAAAGTGAGGAGCCAGTGGACTTGGCACAACAGACGAATGCCTTTAGCCGCACGGCTGCCTGACCCTCAGGGAGGGACGCCCTTCTCAAGGATGTGGTCGGCCACCACCCGGCCGCAGTGGATCTCCGATACCCGAGCAGGGACGTCGAAGCCGATAGGCCGTTGCCACACGCTCGACAATACCGATCGAGCCCGGAGATTTCGAGTTTACCGCAGCTCTATCGGCCGCTGCTCCCTCAGGGGGCGAACACGCGCGCCATAGGTTCTGCAATGCCAGAAGCTTGGGAAGTAGGCGATTCGAAGCCGATATCCCTCAAAATCCACCTCCACCATCTCCTGATCCATCTCTGAACGGGCGGCGGTGATGCCCGCGCGGAGCGTGACCTGAGCGGTCGTGCGCACGCCGCGGAGGTGGGCATGATGGACTGCGAGGGCGGGCGAGGCGAACTCCACCCTTTCGGTGTCGCTGGGGTAGCAGCGTCCGGTATCGGGTGAGATCCGGTACCATCGCTGCAGGTACGCAATCTGCAGTTCGCGCGGACTGTAGCCAAGAGGTGGCGGCGCGACCCGGTTGTCTGTGGCCGGGTTTATAGGTGGCACGTTCGCCGGGGAACCCGCCACCGGCCCGTTATCCAGAGGGCTCTGAACTAGGGGAGTAGGTTTGCCTCCAGAAGCCCTCACCCCAGCCCCAAACTCGCGGCATCGTTGGAATGTCGGATAGTAGTGGATCAGTGTTCCCAAAGCCTGGATGGCCACCCATTGGTAGTCGAGATCACGAACAGGAAGGGTACCAGGGGTTATCGGCATCCCGGGCACTGTATTGGCGATGCCCTCCGCCTCCATTTTTGCGCTGAAGTCGTAAGGATTGGCGGCGAACACGTCGTAGTCTTGATCGGTGCGCACGCAGCGCCCACTCTGGTCGGAACGATGCCACAAGGGAGCGTTTGCCGCAGCCCGCTCCGCATCCGTGTAACTGCTTGCGCTTTCGGCCAAGGTCCGCCTCTGCACCTCGGCCGCACGATCGGCCTCCTCCCTGGCCGCCTCGGCGCGGGCTCGTTCGGTCGCCGCGGCACGGACGGCGGCTTCGGCCGATCGCTGCTGCGCTTCCTCTGATCTTGCTTGCCGAAGCAGAGACTGTAGACGCTGCTCGGTTTGCGCCTGCCGCGATGCCGCCAAACGGGCTTGGGTGGCTTCGAAAAGCTGCAGGGCCTGGGCACTCTGCGGACCAGGGCGCCCGTTCGGAGACAGACGGCGTAGAAAGTCCTGGCGTGCGTCCCCGGCTCTCTCAGCGGCGTCCCACTCCTCGCGGAGGATGCTTCGTGAGATCACCATGGCGCGCTCCTCGAACTGGGCATCGCTCTCGCCCCTTCGACGAGGAAGATCCCGGTGAAGTCGTGCTGCCATAGCATCCAACTGGTTCTTGTGAGCGCCGTCAGCCGCACTCAAGTTGGCGTCATCCTCGTCTCCCATGCTGTAGTCGTCAGCCTTGGGACTGAACACGAAATCCTCGTCTTGTTCTGGCATCTGTGCAGCGACGGCAGGAGCCGCGCAGAGGAGGCATACGGCTGCGATCAGGGCTCGGTAGAGCAAGAGGACATCCCCAGCGGAACAGAGCCTGATCTTAGCTCATGCCAGCCTAGGGCGTCGAACAGGCCACAACCTTACCATCTGGCTGCATCGTTTCTCGGAACCGGCGATACCTGGAAATCTTGTGTCGCTGGAGGTCCGAAGCGGATGATCGTATGGCGCCCCAAATTGGCGGGGTGCAGGAAGAAGGCATGTTCATGTGCGACGTTGGAGGAGCTGGACAAATAGCGCAGGACGGTCGGATGGAGCATGCCGATCCGACACCTATTAAACGGCACGGGGACGGCGACCGCGTCGAGGTGGCAGAGGTCGCGCGTCAGTTCTCTCGTGTCCCGGTGGAGCCGCTCGGCCGGATTCCCTAGAGGGCGCCGTTGTGATTCTCTGACATGGACGGCCGCCTTGCTGGAGTTCCGATGCCACAGACAATCCATCACTACGCGGACGGGCAGTTCCTGTCCCGCGAACTTCCTGGCCCGGATGCCGAAGCGCTTCCGGACGTTCCTTGGGGTCGGGTAGACGCCCTGATGACGCCAGCCTACTGGCTCGGACAGTGTTGGCAGGCCGAACTCCTGGGCCTCTACGGGGACTTCCGCCTCGGTTCCAACCTCCGTGAGGAGGTGGCCGCCTGCCTGCTCGGTGGGTGGGGCATGCCCGCGGAACTGGGACTGACAGCGTTCGCCCGGCTGCGTGACCGAGGCATGCTTACATCAGCGTCGAGCGCGACAGCATTAGAGCACGCGCTGTCCGAGCCATTCCGGATCGAGGGACGGGATCGCCGCTACCGCTTTCCACGACAGAGGTCTCGACACCTCGCCTGCTGTCTGGTGGCTCTAGATGACTTGGGGGAGCCGGAGGATGACAGGGATCTCCGGGATGCCCTGCGAATGTTGCCCGGACTGGGATGGAAGACGTCTTCCTGGGTGGTCCGCAATCACAGGGCGTCCGGCGCCGTCGCCATCATCGACGTCCACCTCGTACGAGCGGGACGGGTCGCTGGGTTCTTTGAGCCGTGCTGGGACCAGGCCCGCGACTACGCGACCATGGAAGAAGCTTTTCTCCGCTTCGCCGACGCTATCGGCGTTCGTGCCTCCCTGCTTGACGCCCTGATGTGGGATCAGATGCGGCGGTTTGGCGACCTTGCCATCCAAGCCGAAAGGAGAATCGTATCGCCGATCCCGCGTCCCCGGCGGACGCGGCAACTGGAGCTCATTTAGGCGGGCGGCGTCGGTCGCCCGACTACGCAGGCACCGACGGCCACGATCCTGTTGCCGCTTGGGAAAAGCGATCGGGCCACCTCGTGCCCGAGGAGACCCAAGAGGCAGGTTCCCAATCCAAGTCCGGCAGCAGTGATCTGGAGCGTGGCCAAAAGAGCACCTGCATCCCGCCACAGAAGGCTATCCGGCGAGCGATACGCTGCGGCCGTGAGTTGGCGATCTGCCAGCAGAACCAACATCGTTCCGCGCGCCTGGGGTAGGTACTGCGGCAGCCTGGTGAGCAGACGAGCAGCCCCACCAGGCTCCCGCTCCCGCAGAAGCTGCACGTGAGCGCCAACGGGATCGACACGGAGGGCAGTGGCCCGTGCCCTTCCACCACGTAGGACGACAATGCTGACCGGGTGGAGGGCTCCCGCGGATGGTGAAACCCGGCGCGACCGCGCGAATGGGTCTCCTGCCTTGACCAAGCGATTCATGGTGACCATCCCGACGAGGGCAAGCACTTCCCGAACCGAGGGAGCGGACAGACGGCGTATGGATCTCCGTTCAAGCAGGACGCGTCCGAGCGGGGCATCTAGCCTGGCCGCCTCCGGACAAGCGCCCAGCACCCGCTGCACCGGCCACGCAATCGGGGGCGGTGGAAAGCGGACTATTGGCCGTGGCTCCTCAGTAAGGAACGTCGCCGAGTTCCTTGAGGGTGACGTAGTGCTTTTGGCACCCACGGCACATGCCGCACGCAAAGTTCGAGACGTGGCAGGAGTGCGCCCAGGACAGCACATCGCGCGGCACGTCTGACCGCCGGAGCAACTCCGCCGCAGTCAGCTCCACAGCTGGCGCCTCGAGGCGCATGCTCCCCTCCTGCATGGCAAGGAGGGCGTCCGCCGCGACAACGAAGTCCGCCCTGCCGTCAGCGTGCGCCCCATCCGTCGAGAGGCAACCTATAAGGAGCCTGCCTACCCCGAGCGGCAGGAGGCGCATCGCGGCCAGCGTCACGAGCATCTGGTTTCGGAACGGCCACCATTCAGAAACCGGAGCCACCTCGCTCCTCTCGGTTCCGGCCATGTCGCCGCTGCCGAGCACCCGCAGGTCGGCTCGGATCACCACGTGCTCGATCCCGATCTCCCCGCAGACCGCTCCGGCGGCGCGTATCTCGGCTTCGGCCGGGAGTTGCCCGTAGTCCACGGTCACTCCGTAGTCCGGGCGCAGCCACCAGGCCAAGGCCGTGGAATCCATGCCACCCGAAAGTAGAAGTGCAGTCTTCATGCGCGCCAGTGCATGTGGTGTAGCGCGGTAACCAAGTCCTCGTAGACCTGGCAGCCACTCCCAGTAACCATCTTGAGATCCTCGCCCCGGGTCGATTGTGCCAATGCGTAGACTGGCTTCCCGATGGCCCGGGCATACCCGGCCTCGAAGACCGTCCCGCTGTCGAGGCCGTCCAGCAGCGCGAAAACGAGGTCACAATCCCGCAAGGCCCTGAGGTCCTCAGGCGCCACCTGCTCCGCCGGACCGTGGCCGACGTCATGGACTGGGGAGAAGACATCCATGCCCAGCTCCCGGAGACAGCGCCGGGCTTCATCCACCAGCCACCGCTGACCCAGGTTGAAGAAGGGTGCGGCGAGGTAGACCCTGGCGCCGTGCCCCACCACCTTGCGCCTCGTCTCGGGAACGTCCGGAAGCCGAGCATTGATTGGCAAGGCCATGGACGCGACGTAGTCAGCGGTCGCGCGCGAGGCCAAGTGGGCCGCCTCGGCGGGCGGGAGGCCCTTCTCTCCCCACCATGCGGTAAAGGCCGCGGCGAAGACATCGCCAGAGCCGACGGTCCAGACCCTTTCCGTCTGGTAGGCTGGGACAAGTTCCTCGCAGCCCGCCGTGACCACCAGAGCGCCGTCCGTTCCCGACTTCATCACCACGACCTCGGCGCCTGTGTCGGCCAGCAGGCGACGCGCCGCCGTCATAGCGTCGCCGTCGCGGCCTAGGCCGCGCACCTCGGACCTGTTGGCCACGATGGCCAAGCGCTGCGCCCGGCTCCCGTTCTCGACGAAGGGCTCCGGCCGGAAGGCAGACTGCGGATCGTAGACACAGGTCTGCGCATCCACCACGACGGTGCTCTCGATCATACCGAAGCGGAGCACGATCTCACTGCTCGCCTGGAGGGTAGGCTCCTGCTTGATCCGGGCCGGGTCCGGCCAGATGCGCGGAATGGACATGCTGTGCACGTAGTCGAATAGGATCGAATCCGTGGCGGGCGTCGGTCTGAACTCGACCTTGCTGATCCTGGCCTGTGGCGCGAACTCAGTCTCCACCGCGGGTGATGCACAGCTTACCAGCGTGACCGGCAGGCCGAAATCGGCGAGAGCGCAGGCCGCGCGCCCGGCCGACCCGAAGGTCTGCTGCCAGTTGGGCCATATGCATCGCTCGCGATAGACGCCCCCGGCAACAAGTATCCCGCTCACTTGGGGCGCACCTCAACGATGCAGGTCCCACCGTGGATGGAGATGACCTCGGCCACGTACTGGCGCCCGCCCTGCAGGCACTCGGTCAGCTGCGCGAGCATGGTGGACGTGATGCTGCCCGCGGTCTGACCCTGGCCGTTGCGAGCCTCCACCACGGTCGGGGGCCCCTTTACAAGGATGATCGAGAGCAGGTCACCCACCGACAAGGAGCGGATGACCGGCGGGTTTGGAGAAGCAAGCGGGGTGCGGTCGGTGAAATCGCATAGATCGACGGCAGTCACACCGGTACCGTCGCGGACCGGCCTCGCTGGTTCGCGCCAGTCGGAACTCTGGGGGCCACCGGACATGCAGTGCCTTTCCTTGAACATCGCCGACGGCCGACCCGCAACAGCTATAGGGATGCGCCAGAGTCAGCCCGACTCAGCACCAGAATTTAGACGCTCCCAGGCCGGAGAATAGCCCGGTATCGCTCTACTCCCAATAAGGTGGTCTGCCGCAATCCGGCTTCCTGCATGCGCGGGCCACTGTCGCCAGCTCATACCACTCCGGTCCACCGCGCCTTGCCAATCTCGTTCCGATGCCTTGCCCCATGATGCCTCCAATGGTTCAGGGTTGAATGGTTGGCGCGCAGCACTGCTTGGGGTTTGGCCGCCATGGCAGAAGCAGGAATCATCCCTGGTCGTCGTCTCGGCCGGTTCCAAAAGGACCGGCCCGTGGCTGTTCCCTGGCCTAAGCCAGTGCCAGATGCCATGTGGCTGACGGTGACCTCGGACCCTTCGTCGACGAGCCCCGGGAGGAGGAGCCCGCCCTCCTCTCCTCCCGGATCTGCGCCGCAACCGACGCCGCGGGAAGCGGCAGCCTGCGCTGGATGCCACGAGCCGATGCTCGCAACGGCAAGGACGGCGTCCCGGTCTCCGCCGCTGTATGGAAGCAGTGGAGCGCTTCGTCGACGGTAGCTTCACGGAGCAGGCGGCGATGCCCGTAGGAGCGCTTATCCGCCTGGACCAGCGCGGCGGCGCCGACCTCCTCAATTACCTCGGTCGCGAACCGCGCCAGCCTTGGTGACAGCACGGCTCCCCATAGCACTGCGGAGCGGATTGTCCGGACGCAGCTGCCAACCCGATTCGGATTCGGTTCGAGGTTGATATCCAGGAGTCGATCGTCAAGGTGGGCAAGATAGTCGTCACGGCAGATGACCTGCTTCCGGGTCATAGAGTACAGGACGGCATCCCAGTTGAAGAAGGTGGTATCCAGCAGGTCATCCACCGTGGACACCTGACTGTGACCCTCGACCCGTGCCCAGGTGCGCCCGAGAAGCCAGACGTCCGCCTTCCATTTGGTTGAGAGGGCATAGCCACCGAAGCGGTTCTGCACGGCTCCGTAATTGTAAAGTAGAGCTCGGAGCGCCGGGGAATCGGGGGCGTCAACGACCAGATCGACGTCGGAGGTAAAGCCCGCATACTCATCGTTAAGCAGCAGGTCGCGCAGCATCCCGCCGACGATGGCAACCTCGCCGTGATCTCCCAGACGCCTGGCTAGTTCTCCGACGGAGCTCCGCCCCTGGCGCGCATCGCTCATGAAGCAGCTGAGGCGCCGCCTCAGGAGGTCAAACCTGTCGCTGGCTGGCGCCGACATGGAACTCCCCTAGCCTGCGGTGGAGATAGACAGCATACGAGTCTGTCATGCCAGACACCATGTCCGTCAACAGCTGAAGTTCCCGGTAACGGATCGGGAGGGAGGAGCCGCCCTCGGGCGGCTGTTCAAACGCCTGCCGGTAGTTCTGCGAAATGTGGCTGTAAGCAAGGTCGGCGAACGGCGACGTGCGCTTGGAGGCGGGTTTGTCGTAGCTCTCGCGCTCGACGATGCCGCGCCACAGCATGGACATGAGCTCGTTCAATTTGTTGAAGCCGTCCACCTCAAGGCCAAGAACACTCGTGTGTCGGAACGCGTGCTCCTTGTCGAACCTCTTCAGGACTTCCACGAGCTTGGCTGCCGGGCCGACATCCAAAAGCGACTCATCCTGGTCGCCAGACACGATAGCATCGTAGCGGGCGCCCCAGGTCTGGATGAGGGCGGACACCAGGACATTGATGGCATGGACGCGGAACTTCTGCATGGAGACGTCGTTCAGCTCGCTTGGCGCAAGCTTGCCTTTGCGGGCCAAGACATGGTCCTCGGACGAGCGCTTGGCGACATACTGGACAGCCTCGTCCGCCGGGGCGGCCGCTTCGAGATAGGCTATGAGGTCGGGGAAGGACACCAAGCCTTTCTTCACCGTGTCCTCGGTGTCCAGGACCGAGTAGGCGATATCGTCGCAGGCTTCGAGGACATGGGCGAGCGGATGCCTCACACCAGAACCGAGGCCCACCTCCTCGCGTGCCTTGGAGATCAAGTCCGCTTCTGACGCGAAGTAGCCGACTTTTCTGGAGGCAACCGGCCCGCTCTTTTTCGCGGCGTCCGAGGGAACAACGTACTTCATCAAGGAGGCGAGCGTGCCACAGGTTAGGTTAAGCCCAAACCCATTAGACGACGACTGCAGGCGCATAACCAGGCGCATGGTTTGAGCGTTGCCCTCAAAGCGGAGAAAATCCTCCTTCAGAGCAGGGTTGGCTCGGCATGCCCTGCCCATGTCCAGCGCCCCTTCGAGTTCCACGCCTCCCAGCCCCCTAGGGGGCTTGCCTTCCCTGAAGTTGCCAAAGCAGAGCGCTTCGCGCTGCCGGAACCAGTGGCGTATCGCCTCCTCGCCCTGGTGTCCAAAGGGCGGGTTCCCGAGATCATGTGCTAGGCCGACCGCAGCCAGCATGGCGGGCAGCCTCCGCTCGTGGCCCTTGATGCCGCGCGCCGGGTGAAAGCTGTGTGCGATATGGGTTCCCACCGACCGGGCAATGGCCGAGACCTCTTCCGAGTGGGTAAGCCTGTTGCGGACGCTGTCGTTGCGCTCCAAGGGAAAAACCTGCGTTTTGTCAGCAAGGCGTCGGACCGGCGCAGCAAACCGGACCCTGTCATAGTCGCGCTCCGCCGCGGATCGGGTCTTCGCAAGCCAGGATGGCTCGGCAACCGCCGACGTCAGCCCCGGCGGAACTCCCACGATGTCGTCCAAGCGCTTCTCGCTGAGCAGTTTGTCCCAGTTCAGCAAAACGCGCTCCGTCTCTTCGGTTTCCGGTTAGGAATACCGGCTCCCGCAGCCGATTCCTAGACGGCCTCCCAGGGAGGGCGGGGCGACAATAGGCGAGACGCGTTTGGCGAGCCTACTGGGCGGTAATGCTGGCAACTCTGAGGGTCAGAGCAGAATCCGCCATAAAGTGTGATGAGCTCAACATCTGATTGTTCAGGCCGCCAGCACGCGCCCGGGTCCAAAAGCTCGTCCCGAAACTCCCTACCGATGAGATCAGAACGCAGCCCCACTCAGGTCCTACCCTGGATCATCCCGACGTCCGCCTTCTGCCCCCAGCGGGAGATAGGCATTGAGAAAGCGGGGCAAGAACTGGCGTACCTCTCAGGGCGTCCTCTCTGGTGGAGACTGTCGGCGATGGTGTGCGGCTTTGCACGTGGCCAGCCGTTCTCGGTCGCTTCCGCCGGTGACGGCCGAACTGTACCGGAATGCCGTCTCTAGAGAATCGGGTCTGAACAACCTCCAGAATATTGATCTGCTTGGGAGAGTTGCTGGTCTGGGCGCTCTGGAGTTGCAGGGTTCATTTGGAACCATGCGGTAATCCTGCGATTCTGCGGGCATGAAGCATCGTCCCCGCCCTCCAGAACAGGCCGACCTGCTACGGCCACGCCTGGTCGACATGATCGATGGACGGCACGAGCTGGTCCGGCTGGCCGCGTTGATCGACTGGCCGTGGTTCGAGCGGGAGTGGGCAGGCTTCTTCCCTGCCGGTGAGAGGCGACCCGCCACCCATCCGCGCCTGGTGGCGGGGCTGATGTACCTGCAGCACGCCCACGGCCTCTCCGACGAGGCGGTGCTCGCCCGCTGGGTGGAGAACCCGTACTTCCAGCACTTCAGCGGCGAGACCGTCTTCCAGCACCGCCCGCCCATTCACCCGTCCTCGCTCAGCCGTTGGCGCGGCCGCATCGGTGAGGAGGGGGTGGAGTGGCTGCTGACCAAGACCGTCGAGGCGGGGCGTGCCTGCGGGGCCGTGACGCCGCGCAGCCTGTCCGAGATCGCGGTGGACACCACCGTGATGGAGAAGGCCATCGCGCATCCGACCGATAGCAAGCTCTACGAGAGGGCTCGTTGCTCCCTGGTGGCGCTGGCTGGAAAGGCTGGGATCCGACTGCGGCAGAACTACAACCGCAAGGCTCCGCGCCTGGCAGCCCAGGCAGGGCGGCACGCCCATGCCCGGCAGTTCCGCCGCATGCGCAAGGCGCTGCGCACGCTCAAGGGCTACACGGGACGCGTCATGCGCGACATCGGCCGCAAGCTCGGCACCATCTCCGAGGGAGCGCTGGGGATGCGGATCGAGCAACGCATGACCCTCGTCACCCGTCTGCTGCGGCAGACACCCAAGAGCGCGGGCAAGCTCTACGCCCTACACGAGCCGGAGGTGGATTGCATCTCCAAGGGCAAGGCACGGGTGCGCTACGAGTTCGGCTGCAAGGTCAGCGTTGCCACCACGCTCACTGGTGGCTTCGTCGTCGGCATGCGCTCCATGCCCGGCAACCCCTACGACGGGCACACCCTCTCCGACACCCTCCAGCAGGTGAAAACCCTCACCGGGCAACTCCCCAGCCTTGCCGTGGTTGATCGCGGCTACCGTGGCCATGGCGCCCACGGCACGACGGTGCTCGTCAGCGGCACACGTCGCGGCCTCACGCCACGGCTGCGCAAGCTCCTGCGCCGCCGCAGCGCCATCGAGCCCGAGATCGGCCACATGAAATCCGATGGACGCCTCGCCCGATGCGCCCTCAAGGGCACCATCGGTGACGCCCTCTACACCGTGCTCTGCGGTTGCGGCCACAACATCCGCAAGATCCTCGCCTACCTCAGAGCCCTTTTGCTCGCCCTCCTTGGCGCCCTCATTCAGGAAATGGGTCAGCCGGACTACCAGCCGGTTACGATCCAGACGGCCTGAGGAGGTTATTCAAGGCCGACTAACCAGTTGGTGTCCGCCGCTGCCGAGTGGAAGCTGCTTTTTTGGTCACCGTACGCCTGGCGCGGCCTGGGCCTCCCGGATGGGCGGGATGAGACGCCATGACTCTGAGTATCGAGGCCGCCAATTCACGCCTGTGTGGTTCCATCGCCTTGAGCGCTGCTATGGCGCTGCTGAGGACCAAGTCTTCGGTAGGTTGATCCTCAGCCATGCCCAGGAGCGCGTCCGGTGTCGTCCGCAACACCCCGCAAATGCGCCGCAGGGTGGCAAGGTCAGGCTCCCGCTTGCCGTTCACGTATGCAGAATAGCGGGACTGCGACAGGCCTAGGCGGCGTGCCACCTCGGCGTCTGTAAGGCCTAACTCCCGAGCGCGCGCCTTCATGCGCGCTCCCCAACCCTCGTCTTCCATGAGCCCAAGGTCACAGCGTAGCGCTGTTTCGCATAACGACTAATTGCGCTTACTAAAAACAACGATATGTGCTTTTGCAGTTAACGAGGGCGGGCTTCGGAATAGCAGCCCTGCCACAAAAGTTTCGATAGGTGCGGCTTGTAACCTCGATACGTTGTTTGTATTAAGGTCGAAAGGTTGATGGCAGGAGCGATCTGATCTCAATGCCCGACGTCGTTGGTCTCGCCGGAAGATCCCACCAGATCGTACGTCACTGCACTTGATTGAACGACTTCCTCAACGCCGACTCTAGCAAGTCCGCGCGCGCGATCGAGAAATCAGATGCAAATCCTCCTACTCCTCATGTTTCTCGTGAACACCGCCGTCCTGGTAACGGTGACGCCGAGCAAATCCTCGGCTCAGCAACACCACACCGCGTCCGCGCCGCTGAAAGATCGGCTCGCGTCTCCTGCCGGGGAGGTCCGAGTGACTGAGCGGGTGCTGACGGTTGGAGGACGCACGGTTTTAGCCGCCGATGGCGGCTTCTGGGGGCCGGTTCCTAACCTCCAGGCTGCCGTACCCGCCGGGTCACCCGCCGTCGTGCTCGTTCAGTTTCCGGGTGGAACGGCTTGTGAAGCGACCTACCGCCTCCTCGATCTCACGAGTTCGCCCCCCACTGTAACCGCCGAGTTCGGCACCTGCTCTGATTTGGCCTCTCTCGCATGGACCGGACGCTTCGCAACAGTCTCGATGCCTGGTCGCCGCGGCCCGGGGCGCTGGACCTACCAACCGGGCACCAACGGTCGCCCGGGGTCTCTCACCGAGGAGCGCCGTCGATGACTCGCCACCGTCTGCTCTTGCCATTCGTGGCGGCATTCCTCGTCTCCCTCAGTGGTTATCCCACTCTGGCACAGGCTCAGCAGCGGCCCGCTGCCCCGGGCGTTCCTACTGGCCCAGGCGGAGCGGACCCAGCAATCTTCCGCTCACCGCCGCTCAGCCCCGTCGAGTTCGTGATGGCGTACCACCGCTTGACCGGGACCACGATCGACTTCGCGCCCTTTGCTCAGAACAGCACTGCTGTTCGCAACGCGACGACGTTCGACCGGCCCGATGTGCTGGCGCGTGAGATCGCTCGCCTTGAAGGTCAGTTTGCCGCTCTCGACCTCGGTCGCGTCTACCTCATGCGGGTCGGAACGCAACTCAGGCAGTACGATGGCCAACGCGGTGGCTATCCGATCAGCTTGAATCCCGAGGCGTACATCTCGATTAGCGATCCGGTGACCTCCCGCCCCTTCGGCCTCCAGTTCAGGAACGTCGAGGATATCGCCGTCGTGCCCGTTGGCGACACAACTGCCGCACGCAACTTCGCGCAACGCCATGGGCTCAACACGCAGTACGAGATCGCGGGGGACGTCGTGTTGGAGCTTGCCATCCGCCTGATCGAGGCGCCTCCCGCAATCGCCAGTGGCATCACCATCGTTCGTGCTGACATCGCCGCTGCCCGAATTTCGACCCGTAACAATCAGCCGATGTGGGATTTCGGTCTGACCTCGGCCGGTCGTGCCCCTGCTCCGACAGCTGCAGCCCCTGGTTCGATGCCGATTTTAAAGGCGGCCGACATTCAAGGTGTTCGGGTTGGCATGCCAGCCGCGGAGGCAGCGGGCATCGCATCACGCGCCTACCCAACCGAGCGCTATCGCAGCGACCAGGGTGGACGTTGGTACCGGAACATCACGCCCGGCGCAGACCGGGGAGGGTTCAACAACACGGATATCCGGTGTGGCCTTGATGCCGTTTCCGCCTATGACGCAGCGATGTCGTTTGCCCAGGGTGGCAGCCTCTCCGACATCCCTGTAGCCGATGTGTCCGAGGCATGCTTCGGCTACGATGCAGCCATGGGTGACGGCATTGTTCCTCGTGGCATGATTGCCCGTATCAGTTCCGGACAGCGTCTTCCCGGTGCGACGTTTGAGGTGGTTCGTCAGGCGCTCACCGAAAAATATGGCACTCCAACATACACGCGACAGGAAGGCCGCACCTTGCAGTGGATCGGGCGAGATCCGGGCCGTCAGGACGGCAGCCTGGTGGCGATCACCGCCCGCATTGAGGCCCGCCAAGGTGGTGGTGTCGTGCTCGGTGTTGATGCCGCGGCCTATGTCGATCCCATCCAGCGGCGAGCTCCCGTTCCTGCGTCTGCGCCGTCAGCCCCCCGCCTGTGAGCACGTCGCCGGGGCCAGGACCCGTTAACAGGCCTAGACCAGATGTCCGTCAGAGGCGGGGGTGGCCCGCCTCTGACGGACATCTGGTCTAGGTCGAGGCGGTCCACGCCGAGGATGGAGAGCTCGGGACGCAGCCCCGTCGCCACCACCATCTCGTAGACCTCCGCCAAGCTGCCCTCCGCGCTCGTGACCCGCAGGGAGCCGTCGGCACCGCACCGGATTTGGTCGGCAGAGAAGAGTGCGAGCAGCTCCACCGTGCGGGTCTCGACGAGGCGGCGCAGGCGCTGGGCGAGGGCGCCACGCTCGGGGAGCTGGTCGGCCGCGCCGCCGCCGTAGGCGTGGGTCAGGTCGGCGCTCCACGCCGCCCACAGGACGGAGGTGCCTGGCACCCGTTCGGCGAGGGAGGCGAGGTCGAGGAGGGTGCCGACGGCCGAGTGGCCGGAGCCGAAACCATGGTTCGGCGACCGGCGTAGCGGTCCCGGTCGTCCCCGAGGACGTTTGGCGTGCTGTGCCGGATCCGGTCGGCGGCCTCGCGCTCCCCGACGGCGGGCAAGCCCACGGCCTTCGAACACGACGAACTCCGAATCGTCCTGAACAACAAGGTATCAGTGCCGGTCAGATGACAGGTTTGGCGGGGGCAGTCCGCCCGGGCCCGTCTCTTCCTGCACGACGACAGCCCGCGCAGCCTCGGCAGGTTCGGACAGGACAAGTACGGAGGCGGCGAGCCGCTCGGCGCTTATCTGGTCCTCCTTATCCATCTTCAGCACCTGCTTCACGCAGTTGGCCGCGTCGTCCCGGAAGCCCGGAACTTCGGGCAGGAGCCCGTACCGTGCCAAGGTACCACCGCGACTAGATGATCCCTTCGTACTGGCTTCAACACCGTATCCCGGATACTATATCGGCGTGGCCGGGAGGGTTCTGTGACGCAGCGGGAGCGGACCGAGAGATACCGGACGGTTGGCGCGGGTTCCGGCATGGTTCGGGTCGAGGTGCTAGTACCGCGGGATGGCCGCGCGGCGATCCTGAAGGAGGCGTCCCGCCTTCGGCGGCGGGCGCGGGACGAAGCGGGGACGGAACTAGAGCAACTCTACGACGAGGCAGTCCGCCGCTTCGGGCCTCAATGCCTCTGGAACGCCTCCCCCTCCAGGACCCGCGATGGACTGCGCGTCGTGGCCGACCGGCTGCGGCGATACGGCGGGATGGACGCGTGGAAGCTGGCGGCGCGCATCCGGGAGGAGCTTGCCCGTGCCCCTTGACGACTTCCAGAAGTCGGTCCTCCGCACGCTGATGCCGTTGCGTTCTCCCGGAAGTGTCTTCGCTGGCGGAACGGTCATCCAGCAACACGGGTTCCGCCTTTCCGACGACCAGGACATCTTCCACGACGCTGGCGAGGACGTCATCGCCATCGCCGAGCGAGACGTCGCAGAGCTCAGGAAGCGGGGCTTCGATGTTTCCGTCGGGCGTGCCCACGAGGGGCTCGTGGAGGCGGTCGTCGCGCGCGGGAACGAAGGGCGCACGAAGCTCCAGTGGGTCGAGGCAGGCTCATGGCACTTCTTCTCGCCCGTTCCCGACCCGGAGTTCGGCTGGCGCCTGCACATGGCGGATCTCGCCGTGAACAAAGCGCTCGCAGCCGGTGGGCGCAAGCAGGTCCGGGACTACGTCGATCTCTTCATGATCCACCGGCATGTCATGCCCTTGTGGTCTGTCCTGTGGGCCGCCCCGGGCAAGGACGATGCTTGGTCGCCCTTGTCGCTGGCCGAGAAGATCGCGATGACGAACGGCTTCCGGCAGGCCGACATCGACGAGGCCGTACTGGCGACCGTCGACATCTCGGCAGCGGAGGTCGGAAGGACCGTGCGGGCGGCCATCGAGGAGGCCATGGAGGTCTTTCAGCGCCTGCCGGACGACACGGCAGGATGCCTGTTCGTCGACGAGGAGGGCGGCGTCGTCACCGACGCGACCGCTGTCTTGTCCGGAGTGCCCGGCATCCGCGGAATGGGCGCCGCGAAGGGTGGAGCCTGGCCTTCGGGCCCGGGCATCGACTACGCCCTCATCCAGCGGGTGATCGAAGCCTTCGGCTGGGAAGGATCCAATCCAAGACCCGGCCACGACCCTGGATCGCCAAGCGAACCGGGGCGCCGCTGACGGCCCGGCATGCACCGTTCTCATGTTCATGTCTTCCGAGGAGGCACCGGGCGGCTCCGCCGCTCAGGCCGTCGCCCAGCGGGCACCAGCGCAGTGAGGCTGCCGGGAAGATCTCCATCCACTCGGACGCAGGTGCCAAGACCTTTTCAGGCAAGCGGCCACGCACCTAGGGGAACTGTGGCGTGTTCGGGTCCAGACAATCGAGGCTGAGCTGGGATACCCCGACCACGCACGACCACGCAGTTCGAGCTGTCCCAGGTCTCATGCCGGATCGGGAAGCCAAGATGCACAGCGGCCGCGATGTTGGCCCCGTTGGCTACGTATCCGTTGACGCCGGTAGCCGCATCCCGCTCGGCATCCCACCACCGCTCGACCTGATGCTTCTGCCCGTAGCTCGTGGACCGGGAGTGCAGCCCCCTGATGCGGTTCGCTCGGGACAGTAACTCCAGGCACCTGACGAACTCCGCGAGGCCGCCCTTGTCCAGCAGCCTCAGACGGGCATCCCGCAGCTGCTCGATGCCCTCCGGGCTGGCGAGGATCTCGGCCTTTCGCCGCGGCGACCAGTGGCCCGTTTTCCAGACGCCGAACCTGGAGAGCAACATCCGTTCCGGTTCAGGTCAGGATACTTGGCGATGACGGCGCGCATCGAACGAGCGAGGATCGCGATCTCCAGTTCGGACAGGGCGCTGGTCCAGCGGACATCCTGCCGGAAGAGGTGACCTCGTTTAGACAGAGACTCCTCGAACCTCGCGCTGTCCGTGCGGACGTGGCGGCCCCCGGAGGCGAATGCCTCGCGTAGGGCGGCGTTGGAGCCGAAGCCCAGCCCCCGGGCGACTGCCTCGGCACGGTGGGAAGACTTCACGACAGGTAGGAAGCGCACGACCTCGCGCTTGATAGCCTCGACTTCGGCCTGGTCGATCTCGACGAACATGCTCGCCCTCTGATGGCTAAAGGACCGCGGTTCGCCGATTACGCCAGCGGCCCCGCCCATCGGGAGCAGTTGCCGAGAGGAAGCCTTTTCATAGCTGGATGCCGAGCGTCTGACCCGGCGACAGGTCGGTGGTGCCAGTAACCAAACGACAGGCCGCCCCGGCGAGCGGCAGGCACCAAGGGCGTTGTAGCATCAGTGACAGGTCGGGGGGCCTGCGGCTCGGCCAGTGACACTTACGGGTCCGTCGATGACGGATCACGGCGGGCCAGTTGGCGGCCCTGCCCCAGGCGCCGCTCGCGCGCCGCTTCGGGACGGACCTCCTTGCTCACGTGGACGCCGCCTCGGCCGTCGCTCCGAAGCGCCGGAGCCCCGGTTCCCGCCCGAGGTCACCCAGCGCAGGGTCGCCTCCGTCGAGCCGCTGCTGACAGCGACCGCGCTTGGCATCGCTGTCGACCACCTGCTCACCGTCGGCTGCCCCTCGATGGAGGCTGTGGAGATGGGTGGGCAACTCATATGCAAAAACCAGCCCTGCACCTCTCCAACTTATAGTATACCCCCCTATGTTATCGACGCAGGCGGAGAGCACAGCGTGGCGCACACCACTCGTGACAAGGCGAAGCTGACGGCGCGGGTAAAGCGCCTGCGTGGGCAGGTCGAGGCCATCGAACGCGGACTCGAGAACGAGGTCGGGTGCGCGGAGATCCTCCAGCTGGTGGCCTCGGTCCGGGGCGCCATCAACGGTCTCATGGGCGAGCTCATCGAGGCTCACATCCGCGAGCACGTCATCGATCCGGCGCGCGAGCCTGACCAAGCCAAGGCCGAGGGTACCCGTGAGCTGATCGAGGTCCTGCGGGCCTACCTGAAGTGAGAAAGCCATGAACACCCAGAACGATCGCGGCGGGACCCTGGCCGACCAGGCCCAGGACCGGACAACCGTCCCGGCAGCCGAAGTCAGACACGCCCACGTCGGCGGCGGACGCCAAGAGGGCCATGACCACGACGAAGAGCATAGCCAGGACCATGGTCTGGACTGGATCGAGGGTGGGCGCATCGCCCTGGTCGCCTTGGCGGCGGCTGCGGAGTGGTTCCAGGTCTGGAATCCGCTATCCCAGGTCAGCGTCATCGGCGTGATTGGCCTTCTGGTCGGCGGCTATCCCATCTTCAAGGAGGCCTTCGAAAACCTTCTCGAGCGCCGGATGACGATGGAGCTTTCGATGACGATCGCCATCGTCGCGGCGGCCGCCATCGGCGAGTTCTTCACATCGCTGGTCATCACCCTGTTCGTCCTCGTCGCGGAGGTGCTGGAGGGCCTGACGGTTGGACGGGGCCGCAAGGCCATCCGCGACCTCCTGGAGTTCCTGCCGCGCGAGGTCGCCGTGCGGCGCACCGGCTCCATCCAGACGGTCTCCGCCGAAGAGTTGTCCGTCGGCGACGTTATCCTCGTCTCGCCGGGCGGCCGCATCCCGGTGGACGGCGTGGTGGTGTCCGGCCATTCCTTCGCTGACGAATCCCGTATCACGGGCGAATCGCTACCCGTCGAGAAGGGCGAGGGTGCACGGGTCTTCGCGGGCGCCATCAACCAGTCAGGGGCGCTGGAGATCCGGGCCGAGCGCATCGGGCGCGACACGAGCTACGGCAAGATCATCGAGGCGGTGGAGCGCGCCGAACGGTCACGGGCGCCCGTCCAGCGGCTCGCCGACCAGCTCGCAGGGTACCTCGTGTACTTCGCCCTGGGCGCCGCGGCCCTGACCTACCTCATCACCCGGGATATCCGCGCGACCATCTCCGTCGTCATCGTCGTGGGTGCATGCGGCATCGCCGCGGGCACGCCCCTGGCCATCCTGGGCGGCATCGGGCGGTCCGCACGGCTCGGGGCCATCATCAAAGGTGGCGTGCATCTGGAGATGCTGGGCAAGGTCGACACAGTGGTGCTGGACAAGACCGGCACCCTGACCTTCGGCCGACCTGAGGTCCAGGCCGTCATCCCGGAGCCTGGCGTGACGGCGGAGGAATTGCTGGATGCGGCGGCCACGGCCGAGCTGCGCTCCGAGCACCCTCTGGGCAAGTCGATCCTGGTCCATGCGCGCTCGCTTGGCCGCACGGTGCAGGAGCCGCAGAGCTTCGAGTACACACCTGGGCGGGGCATCTCGGCCCGCGGCGCCGACGGCAACATCCTCGTCGGCAACTGGGCCTGGATGCGCGACAACGGTCTGGCCGCTCCCGAGGCAGGTGCGCAGGGGGCAGCTTCCGAGGTCCTCGTGGCCAGGGATGGCCGCCTGCTCGGCTCCATCGCGGTCGCCGACACCGTGAGGCCGGAGGCGAAGCGGGCTATTGCGGCGCTCCAAGCCATGGGCATCCGGACCATCCTGCTGACAGGCGACAACCACGCGGTCGCCAGCGCCGTCGGCCGGGAGCTCGGATTGCGCGAGATCGAGGCGGGGCTGCTGCCCGAGGAAAAGCTGTCCCGCATCCAGGCCCTTGTGGGACAGGGGCGCGTGGTCGCCATGGTGGGCGACGGCGTGAACGACGCGCCCGCCCTGGCCGAGGCGAACGTCGGCGTCGCGATGGGCTCCGGCACGGACGTCGCTCAGGAGAGCGCCGATATGGTGCTGCTGGGCAACGACCTGGAGCGCTTCGTCGAGACCGTGAGGGTGGCCCGCCGCACGCGGGGCATCATCTGGCAGAACTTCGCGGGCACCCTGGTGGTCGATCTGCTCGGCATCGGGCTCGCGGCCTTCGGCCTGCTCGGCCCGCTGCTCGCGGCCTTCATCCATGTAGCCTCGGAACTAGCCTTCATCCTGAACTCGGCACGTCTCCTGCCGCAGGCCAGCGGCAAGGCACTGCCTGTGCCTGCACCCACGGTGGCGCCGGGCGTCGTAACCGCATCCCGGTGAGGGTGCGACACGGAGCAGGGCTATCCCTGCTCCCCGTGCCCACCCCGACGCCGTTCCGCTGCCGCTCACCTGCCGAACACACGTCCCAGGTTCCCCAGCCTGCTCCGGCCCGTCGGCCGGGGCATCCCACCCGGAGTAGCCGCCATGGCCGTGAAGTCGCGCTGCATCGACATCTGCCGCTTCGATCCCGCGACAGGCTGGTGCGAGGGCTGCGGCCGCACCCGCGAGGAAACGGCGCAGTGGAGGAAGCTGACGCCATTCCGTCAGGGCGCTGCCGAGCGCGACCTGCCGCGGCGGATGCGGCAACTCGCCAGGAAGGCAGCGGTCGCACCGACCGCAGACGAACCCCGCCGATAGGGCAGCCCCGATGTTCCTGCATACGGCTGCAAGCACGCTGGCCCTCTTCGCCGCGGCGGACGCGTCCCCGTGGCGCTTCCACGCCGACCACGTCCTCGGGACGTCCCTCGACATGGAGGTGGTAGCCCGGCAGCCCTTGGCCGCCAGGCTTGCGCGGCAGGTCGTCCTAGCCGAGATCGGCAGGCTCGACGGCCTCCTCAGCGGCTGGCGCCGGGATAGCGGCCTGGCAGCCCTCAACGACGCCGACGGGCCGCTCACGGTGTCGCCAGAACTGTACGATGTCCTGGCGATGGCCACCCGTTTCCGGGCCGTCACCAAGGGCGCCTTCGACGAGCGCCTTGGGGAAGTAGTCCGCCTCTGGCAGGAACTGGGCAGCACCGCCGAACAGGGACCGGATCCCGCGACCCTGCAGGCGGCCCTCGTCCTGGCGCGACAGCCGGTGGCGCTGGACGGTGCGACGCGGCGTGTAACGAGACTGGCTGGCCTGACCTTCGCCCTGGATGGCTTGGCCAAGGGGTACGTCATCGATGCCGCGATGGCTGCCGCCCGCAGGGCAGTTCCCGGACTGCATGGATTGATGCTGGACATCGGGGGCGACCTGCGCTGCTGGGGGCAGGCGCCGACCGAGGCCGGGTGGCGGGTCGGCGTCAGCGATCCGGCCCGCCTACGGGAAGGCGGCGGCCTGCTCGACGTGGTTCGCGTGACTGACGGCGCCGTCGCGACCAGCGGCACCGGCGAGCGTGATCTGCCGGTCAGCGGGCGGAAGCTCTCCCACCTCCTGTCCCCCTTTACCGGCATTCCCTTGGAAGGTGTTTCGAGTGCCACCGTGGTTGCGGGAACCGCCGCCGAGGCGGACGCCCTCGCAACGGCCCTGGCCGTCATGCCCCCTACCCTGGGCATCGCGCTGGCCGACGGGCTGCCTCGGGTCGAGGCCAGCATCGTTGCCGCCCCCGGCGAGCGGCACGTTTCGACAGGCTGGAGGGGGATGGCGGTCCCGGGCCCGGATGGTGGCGGCGTAACCCTGGTCCAAGGTCGGGCTGCTCAGACAGGCCCGGGCTGGCCCAGCGGATTCGAACTGGAGATCCAGTACGAGGTTCCGGCAATCCGCGCCGCCCGCTACCGCAAGCCATACGTCGCAATCTGGATCGGGGACGAGCAGGGCCGCCTCGTGCGAACGCTCCTCCTTCTCGGTGGGCGTCCCTACTGGCAGGACAGCAACTACGTCTGGTGGCGGCGTCAGGGCGGTGATGCGGCCGCGACGGTGGAGGCGATTTCCCGCCCCACCCGGGCGCCTGGACGGTACACGGTGACCTGGGACGGCAAGGACGACGGCGACCGCCCGGTCAGGCCGGGCCGCTACACGGTGAACGTCGAGGCCGTGCGCCAGTTCGGCGGGCACGACCACGCCAGCACGCCCTTGATCCTGGGGGCCGAACCGACGGAGGCCTCCATACCCGCAGAGGGCGAGATCGGGGCCACTCGCCTTCGCTACGGGAGGCCACGTTGACTGACGATTCCAAGAACGCTGGCGTGGCGCCGCGGCGCCCGGGTGGGAACACGCGCGCCGAGTTCTACCGTCAGTGCCGCCGATGGCACGGCTACCTCTCGGCCTTCGCCTTCATCGCACTCATGTTCTTCTCGGCCACGGGTATCATGCTCAACCACCCCGAATGGTTCGAGGGGGTTCCGGGCGAGGCACGGCGCTCGGTCGTCACCTTGTCGCCTGAACGCCTCGCGACCGCGATGCAGGGCGAGGACGTCCCAGGCAGCTTGGCCGCCGCGGTGGCGGAACTGGCCGATGTCATCGGCGTCTTCTCGAGTGGCGAGGTGTCGGAGGACACCGCGACGCTGCGGCTGGAAGGGGTCCGGGGCAGCACCGACATCTCCGTCGACCTGCGCGGCGGCCAGTCCGAGGTCGAGGTCGTTCCCGCCTCCGCCAGCTCGGTGCTACAAGAGCTGCACCGAGGGACCGGCGCCGGGGCCGCGTGGCGACTACTCCTCGACGTCACGGCGGCTCTGGTCCTCGGCCTTTCGTTGGTGGGCTACGTGCTGTTCTTCAGCCTCCGCTTCCGGCTGCGGACGAGCTTGGCCCTCACGGTGGGGAGCCTCGTCTCCATACTGGCCGTCTTCGTGGCACTGGTGCCATGAGACAGCCATAGCCTTGGCTTCGGCCCACCCACTGCCACGGCGACGAGGCGGTGCTGCTGGGCGACCTGCTGGGATGGCTGTCGCACTTCGGCCTGACGGTCCGGGCCGCCACCGCCGAGACGACCGGGGCTGCCCACGCGATGGCTTGGCATGGAAAGGGCGACCGGGATGTCGTCGCGCCTCGGGGCGGGAGGCGTCCCGGCTCGTGGGCCTGCCCCTGACCGCGCTCCGGATCCCGCCGGACGCGTCCGCGGACTGGCCGTGCTCGGCCTGGAGACGGTGGCCAGCTGGCCACCGTCGCCAGGGCACCGCTCGCCTGCCGCTTCGGGACGGAGGTCCTCGCGCGCCTGGACGCCTCCCTCGGTTACCGCTTTCGAGCCGCGCAGAGCCCTAGTTCCGCCTGCTTGCCGTCGTCTACCCCACGATGGAGGCCGCAGGCATGGGAGCCCGCACGCTGGACGTCCTGTTCGAGCGGGTGGACGCCACCGTGCAGGGGTGACGCTGTTCCCGAACACGAGCAGGCCACATAGACGCGGCGTGGCGAGGTAAATGCGGATGCCACGGGTCGTGCGGTCGTAGATGCCGCGCGGCTCGGCAGGCTTGAGACCGAGCAAGACTACCGACACCACGAGGGCTGCGGAGACGAGGAAGCCGACCACGGTGGCAGCAAACAGCACGTAGAAGCCGATCACGGTCAGCAGCGCGGCCGCGAGCATCGGGCTGATCACGCTTTCCTTGTCATAGGCCAGCTGGGAAAGGGAGAGGGCACGGGTGTACTCGGCCTCGTCCGGAAGGATATCGGGGATCGTGGCCTGGAAGGTCGGCGTGAAGGCGGCCGGGGCTGACTGCAGCACGAAGATCAGCACGTAGACGTGCCAGATCTCGGAGACGAACGGCAGGAGCAAGGCGACGGCGGCACGCACCAGGTCGAGAGCCACCAGCATCGTCCGGCGGGGCAGCCGATGGGCGAAGGCGCTGGCGACCGGGGCGACGGCCACGTACGCGACCATCTTGATGGCAAGCGCGGTCCCGAGCACCAGCCCGGCATCCGCTTCGGCCAGATCGTAGGCAAGCAGGCCCAGCGCGACCGTCGCGAGGCCTGTACCGACCAGTCGACGACCTGCGCGAGGAACAGGTGCCTGTAAGTCCGGTGCGCGACGATGGCCAGCATGGTCGAGCGGTTCCTTCGCGGCGCGCCCCGGCGACCGCACTCCATGGCGGTGGACAGGAATGCTACTGGCTCAGGCATTTCCCCCCTTGGAGGATAGGATCAACCCGGCGCAGCGAGACCTGTCCCCTCGTCGGGCGGCTGTCGTTCTTTCTCAAGCCAGGTGCAGGGTCGCCACTGTCAGAACGATGTACCGCCCCGCTTTGCCGAGGAAGACGAGCAGCAGGAACTGGCCGAGAGGGACACGCAACATGCCTGCTGCGAGCGTAATGGGATCCCCCACGAAAGGGAGCCAGGAGAGGAGGAGCGACCAGACGCCGAACCGCCGGAACCGGTCCTGTGCCCGCGAAAGGGCCTTAGGCGAGACCGGAAACCACCATCGGTCGCGCAACCGTTCCACAGACCGTCCGATGAGCCAGTTCAGTGCGGAGCCACCCACGTTGCCCACCGTCGCGACCGCCACCAGCAGGGAGGCGGACTGCTTGCCCCCGAGGACCAGCCCAAGGAGGACGGCTTCGGACTGGGCAGGCAGCAGCGTCGCGGCGAGGAAGGAGGCCGCGAGCAGGCCAGCGTAGGCGGCGAGGTCGTTCATTGGGGCTGTTGCATCCCCGGCGAGACCCGGAAGGACCACCGGTAGGGGGAGGATGCGGACATCGGACATGGCCCGACATCCGTCGCCTGCGTTAGAGGTACTTGGTAATGGCCTTGAACTCGTCGATGGGGCCGCGCTCGGCCTGCGGCACCGCTCCCACGACATGGTCGAGACAGTGGTCGAGATGGTCGTGGATCAGGGTCCGCTTGGCGTTGGCGATGGCCGTCTCCACCGCCTGGAGCTGCTGGGCGATGTCGAGGCAGGGGCGCCCGCCCTCGATCATCTCTATGACGGCGCGGAGGTGCCCCTCGGCCCTGCGGAGGCGCTTGATCACGTCTGGATGCGAGCCGTGGACATGCGGTTTGGACATGCAGCGTGCTATCCCCCTGGTAGGGATACGGTCAAGGTGGTAGATGGCCGGGGGGCGGCATGCCAGGGAGGCGTGCCTTCTGGGGAGAGCAGGGTTGCGACCGTGGTCGGGCATCCTCGTGGTCACACGCTTCCTGGCCGCGATCCTCCTCGTCCTGAACCTGCTTGTGCCCGTGGTCGGTATTCCATCGACGCCCGACGGTGCGGTCATGGTCGCCCACGGTTCCCTGGGATGGGCATCCACGACACCCGACCATCATGCCGGTCATGACCACAACGACCCGGACACCGACCATGCGCAGGGCGACCACGTCCATGAGGCTGTGCTGATCTCGCGCGTGCTCCGGGTGCCTCCATACGGCTCCGGCGTCCGCCGGGCGGTACGCGAGCGGGATGCCCTGCCTCCGGGACGCCTGACAGAGATCGAGAAGCCGCCGAGAGCCTGAGGCGTCCCCGACGAGGCCCGACTTCTCCCACTTCGATCAATCCTGATAGGTAGCATCATGACATCGACCACGCATGCTGCGGGACGGACGTCCCGGGCGGCATGGCTGCTTGCCGCGTTCCTCGCGGTGCTGGCGGCCACGGCCTTCGACGCATCTGCCCACGCCGTTGCCGAGGGCGACAAGGGATACATCCAGGAGGTCACGGGCATTCAGTTGCTGCCCTTCGTGTATCTCGGCGCCAAGCACATGGTCACCGGCTACGACCACATCCTCTTCCTCTTCGGCGTCATCTTCTTCCTGTACCGGCTGAAGGACATCGGCATCTACGTCAGCCTCTTCGCCCTCGGCCACTCCACGACCATGCTGCTAGGCGTCTACTTCGGCATCGGGATGAACGCCTTCGTCATCGACGCCATCATCGGGTTGTCCGTGGTCTACAAGGCGCTCGACAACCTCGGTGCTTTCCAGAGCTGGTTCGGCGTCCAGCCGAATACCAAGACCGCCACGCTGGTCTTCGGGTTTTTCCATGGCTTCGGGTTATCTACGAAGATCCTGGAATACAACATCTCGCCCGAAGGTCTGGTGCCGAACCTCCTTGCCTTCAATGTCGGGGTGGAGGTCGGACAGCTGCTGGCCCTCGCCGCCATCCTAATCGCCATGGGCTTTTGGCGCCGCAGCCCGAGCTTCGTGCGCCACGCGTACACCGCCAACGTAGCCATAATGACCGCCGGGTTCGTGCTGATTGGTTACCAGCTCACCGGCCTCTTCGTCTCCTGAAAGGTTCAGCCATGTACAACACCGATCTTCCAACTCGCGCCGAGCTGCCTACCTCCAAGCAGCTCCTCCGTTCGACGGCAGTTGCCGCCACTGTGGCGGTGGGTCTGCTGGTAGCCGTGGTGCTACCTTCCGAGTACGGCATCGATCCCACCGGGATCGGAAGTGTGCTCAATCTAACCGAAATGGGCCAGATCAAGGCCCAGCTCGCGGCCGAAGCCGAAGCGGACGCCCGGGCCACAGCGCCTGCCGCTCCTCCTCCAGCGAGCGCTGACCAGCGTTCGGGGTTAGTTGGGGCGTTCGGCAGCTTCGCTACGCGCCTGCTTGTCAGTCCAGCCATGGCGCAACCCACCCTCCAGGCCGGACGCAGCGACACCACCGCCGTGACCCTACGACCTAACCAGGGCGTTGAGGTCAAGCTTACTATGCAAGAAGGAGCACGGGCAGCTTATGAGTGGAGTTCCACCGGACCGGTAAACTACGATCTGCACGGCGAGCCACCAGGCGGAACTGGGCGGAGCTACAAGACCGGTCGTTCAGTGATGGGAGACCGAGGCGATTTGGTCGCAAGCTTCACAGGCTCGCACGGCTGGTTCTGGCGCAACCGCTCAAGCGGCGATGTAACCGTCACGCTGCGGACTAACGGCGCTTACACCGCCATGACCCGCCCATAGCGACGGGATCGTCGAGGGCATGCGGAGGAGCATGATGGACAGCTCCTTTGGCCTGCCCTCGACGTACACAATCGACAAGGAAACAGGCTTACCGGGTTCTTTGCTTTTGGCCTTGTCGCGCTCCTCAACCTCGTCGTCGGGGAGTTGCTCGCCGAGGCGCACGAGGGTGGGCCAGAACTGCCCTGGGTAACTACCACCTTCTTTGCCGGATTTCTCCTGCTTCTCCTCTTGGAGGAGAGCACGGGGTAGTGGCCATGAGCTTGCCAAAGGGCGTCCCATGCCAGTCGCATCGTCGGAGAATGACTGGGATTACCCGGGCCTCACCAGTTCCATGCCTTTCTAGAGCCCGTTTCTTCTCCTAATCGTAGCAGTAATCCGAGTTGATGAAATTCGCGCTGATCAGCAGCAAGATGATGTCCGCGGCTTCTAACTCGCGGCTGATCGTGTGGTCCACATGGCTCCCTGCTTCGATGCGTCGGTCATGCCAGGTTTCAATGATGCCCTGGCGCTTCAAACCTGAGAGCTGGACTTCGAGCTTGTCCCGGAGGGCCTCGTCAGCATGAGCGTAGGAAAAGAAGACACTGGCCACTGTTTGCGCGCCCCAGCAGCAAAATCTAGCACTAGATATCGATGCGAGTCCCGACAGTCTCAAGTTCGTAGGGGAAGGGAGGTTTCAAGGGTGAGCCATTACCATGGATTTGGGGCTGCCAGCTCCTTGGCCTGGGAATGCTCGCTGGCAGAGGGCGCATATCGGCCGCTCGGTGGTATTGTCCGGTATCCTATGGAGGAGAAGCAGCTGTCCAGCATGTTGAAGGAGTATCAATCCGGCTCCCCCTCCTTCAGCAGGATTGCCCCGTCATCCCTCGACAGGGCATGTCACCTAGGCCCCGGAACGCACCTTCGCGACGACCTCTCGCATCCCGGCGAAGTCCATTCCGCCCGGGACGAGGTATCGGCCAATGACAAAGCCCGGCGTGCCCTGGAGCCGAAGCCGACGGGCTTGCACGAGGGCCTCGCCGAGCGCGACATCGATCTCCTCCGAACGTTGCCGCTGATCACGTTCGATTGCGACCAGGTCGATACCCGATCCTTCTGCCGCTGTCCGGACACGGTTATCGTCCAGTCTCCCCGGCAGCCGCATCAGGGCTTCGTGCAGGGGTTCGTAGCGTCCCTCCTGCCAACGTGCGGCCAGCGCCATCCGCGCCGCATAGGTGGACGTCGGCGTCAGCATCGGCCAGTGCTTATGGACAAGTCGGACCTTAGAATCCTCCTCCAGCAACGCGCGTACGTTCGGTTGGACTTGGCGGCAGACCGGACACTGGTAGTCGAAGAACTCGACCATCGTGACGTCACCCATAGGGTTTCCCAGGATGACCGCGCTCGGACCGCGAGCCAGCTCCTCCAAGAGGCCGCCACCATTACCCTGGCTAGCTGAGGCCGCTCCGGCCGACGACGGTGCGCTCCGGCCGATTGTCCAAAGGGCAGTGGCGCCGAGTGCGGCAGCCCCTCCGAGAGCCGTGGTGGCGATCGTGCGACGCTTCATGGACTACTCCTATCAATTGGGAAAAGAGGCTGGCTCAGGACACGCGCCCCAGTGCTGCATCAAGCGCCTGGAGAACCCTATCCCTGGTCAGCAGCTCGGGCAGGACGATGCCGTCCAGCGCGGCGGGACCGTAGACAACATTGAAGGGGATGCCGTAGCGGCCGAACGCCTGCAGGTAGGTCGATATAGCAGGGTCGGGTCGGGTCCAGTCCGCGAGCATCGGCGTAACGCCTGGCCTGTTCAGCCTACGGGTCACATCGGGATCGGCGAGCACCATGCGCTCGTTGACCTTGCAGGTAATGCACCAGTCGGCGGTAACGTCAACGAACACCACCTCGCCAGCCCTCACGCGTTCCGCGATCTCCGAGGCCTGGAAGTGGGACCAGTTCACCTCAGTTGCCGTGCGCGCGGGCGCGTCGCTAACCGTCTGTGGGACGGTCACGGCCAGTGGGGCCAGGACGGCCGCGGCAACAAGTGACAGGGCTGCCACTGCCGCCGTAGTCGAGCGCCGGGAGCTACCCTGGTCGATCCCGGAGAGGACCGATCCGAGAGCGACCATCAGCAGGGTGATGAGCGCGGCGACGATGACGCCGGTTTGGATGGACAGGATGGAAAGAAGCCAGACAGCGGTCAGGACGAGCGGTACGGCAAGAAGGCGCCGCAGGGTCAGCATCCATCGCCCCGGCCGGGGCAACCGCGCGGCGATCGAGGGCAGCGCGGCCACCAGCAGGTAGGGCAGCGCAAGGCCGAGGCCGAGGGCGGCGAAGACCAGGTAGATCTCAAGCGCTCCGCGGGCCAGGGCGAAGCCGACTGCTGTGCCGAGGAATGGCGCCGAGCAGGGTGTCGCCAGCAGCGTCGCAAAGGCGCCAGTCGCGAAGTGCCCGGCCAGCGATCCTTCCTTCCCGCCGCTTCCCCCGAACTTGTCTGCCAGCAGGCGCGGCAACGGGATCTCGAACAGGCCGAGCAGGTTGGCAGAGAAGAGCGTCAGGAGGACGACCAGCAGGACAAGGAAGAGTGGCTGCTGGAACTGGATGCCCCAGCCGATAGTGGCTCCTGCCAGCTTGAGGCCGACCATCGCCGTGGCGAGCACCAGGAAGGAGAAGAGGATGCCTGCCGCCGAAGCCAGGAAGCCTGCGCGCACGGACCGGGGGGTGCCACCGCCGTGCCGGGCGGCCGAGAGGAGCTTCAGGGACAAGACCGGAAGCACACAGGGCATGAGGTTCAGGATCAGGCCGCCGAGCAACGCGGTGGCAAGGATTCCCATGAGCCGCACGACGTCTCCATGGCCGTCGACCTGCCAGTCCTCCCCCACTCCGCCAGGGGGTGGCGCAGCCGTGGCCTGGACATGCGCCTCAACGGCCCTAGAGCCGTCGAGCAGGGTCAGCCTGAGCGGCGTCGCTGTCCCGTCCGTCCCCTCAGGAAGGGGCAGCGTGAGGGGAGCGGTGATCTCGACCCGGCGGCGGTCATCGGCGAAGCGCAGGCGCGGCGTGCCGAATGCCAGCGGAGCGTCGGCCTCTACGAGAAGATCCGGTTCCCCGAACGGGGTCCTCGCGGTCGCGACGACACGCAATTCCGGTCCGCCGGATGCCTGTATGATCTCGGCTCCACCAAGGGTGATACCTTCCTGCTCGGCCGTCCTGGGTACCAGGGCGCGGAAGGTCTCGATCCGTGCTGCATCGGCATCGCGACCGACGATCCCGGGACCGATATCGGCAGCAAAGGCGATCTCCACCCGGGTGCAGATGTCGCTGCAGACGTAGACCGCTCCCCTTACGTCGATACGGGCGGGGGCGCCGGGATCGGTCAGGCGGACATCAAGGGGGAAAACGACATCACCGTCGTAGCCGATCGTCTCGAGGCCCATGAAGGCTTGGCGGTGGGGGGCGGGCCATCCTACCCCGACCTCCGCCACGTTCGACGACGCTGATGTGTCGATCTCGGGCGGGAAGCCGCCATCGCCAGGCGAGCGCCAGTATGTCTTCCAACCCGGCCGCAGATCGATCTCGAGACCGAGCCTGGCCTGGCCGGAGATGTCCGTTCCTCCTTGCAGGAGGCGGACCGTTGCTCCGGGGGAAACGATGTCAGCGGAAAAGGTAGGACCAGCCGGAGGGACCCCCACGCAGAGAGCCATGGCAAGCGACGTCGCCAATCTGGTCGAGAACAGAGACCGTGCCGCAGCGGTAAGCCTCGTTCGAATGGGGTGACGATCCCGCATATGTCTGAAGCGCATCATGATCCTTGCCGACCATCTTTCCTTGTCGCCGCCGCCGGTACTGTCGCAACGTGGCGTACCCCCGCTGCCGGGACGACAACCCCGGCACGCAGGCCGCCTTGCGGGCGGTTGACGAGACTGAGTTCGGCGTCACAGCGTCGAAGGGCTAGTTCCGCGATGGACAGGCCAAGACCGGTTCCGGTCCCGCTACGGTAGCGTCCGCGGAAGAAGCGGCGGGTGACGACGTCGATCTCGTCCACCGGGATACCTGGTCCCTCGTCGTCGATCGCGATGACGTCCCGCTCGCCCGAGGTGTCGCACCAGACGAGCACCTCTCCGCCGGAGCGGGAGTGCTGGACCGCATTCTCAACCAGGTTTCTCAGGGCGGTGAAGAGGAGCCGCTCCGGCATATGGACACGGACCTTCTCCAGCCCGTCCCCCGCCCTGAGGACTACGTCGCGCGCCCGGCAGAGAGGTGCGAGTTCCTGTTCGAGGAGGGCGAACATGGCTCGGAGCTCAATAGTCTCAGACCGCAGTGCCTCGCCGTCCGCTTCCAACTGGGACAGATCCAGCAGCTGACGGACCAGCCGGGACGTTCGGTCGACCGAGACGAGGATCTGTCGGAGAGCCTGGTGGCGCATTGCCTCGTCCCGAGCCGCCAGCGCGACCTGCGCCTGGGTACGCAGACCCGCCAGCGGCGTACGCAGCTCATGAGAGGCGAAGGACGTAAACTGCCGCTCGCGCTCGCGGGCATCCGCGACACGTGCCAGGAGGCCGTTCAGGGCCTCGGCCACGGGCCGGATCTCCGAAGCTCCCTGGTCGATCAGGACGGGCGCTACGTCGTCGGCCCGGCGGCGTCCCAGCACCGACGCCAGACGGCTCAAGGGCGCCAGGCCACGGCCCACGCAGAGCCAAATCAGGACGGCCAGCAGCGGGAGAACCAGCGCCACAGGCACGATCAGCCCTAGGATCACGTCCCGCACCAAGCGGTCTCGGACCTTGACGTTGTCCCCGACCAGGATCCTGACCTGGCGCACAGGGTCCTCGACGGCGTAGACGCGCCAGTGCTCCCCGTCGACGACCGTCTCGGAGATGCCTCCGCCGCTGTCCGCGAGCGCCACGCTCGGTGCCCCGGACGACCGTCCTAGGAGGCGCCCGTCGAGAGACCAGATCTGGCACGAGAGCTGGCGCCCGTAACCTACCTCGGGAAGAACTGGAACAGGGAGCGTTCCCCCACCATTGATGGGTTGCCCCGCGATGAGCGAGGATACCATGCGTCCGGCTTCGACCAGGCGCGCGTCCAGCGCCCGTCCTAGCTCTCGTTGGGTGCTGATCCAGATCCAGCCCGCCGCCAGCAGCCAGATCAGCGCGGTGGCCCCGGTAAGGAGCAGGAAGAGGCGGGTTCGGATGGAGTTCATCAGGTGGCCGCATCGAGGCGGTACCCCGATCCCCGGACGGTCTGGATGACGTCCCGCCCGATCTTGGTGCGGAGGTTGTGGATATGGACCTCGACCGCGTTGCTCTCCACCTCCTCCTGCCAGCCATAGAGCCGCTCCTGAAGGCTGTCCTTGGAGAGGACGATCCCGGGGCGCTCCATCAGGGCTTCAAGGATGGCGAACTCCCGGCGAGAGAGTGGGACGGGATGGCCGTCGCGCATGAGGGAACGGCGAGCTTGGTCCAGGATCAATCCGCGGCATTCGAGGAGAGGTGACGACCGCCCCTGTGCGCGGCGGACGATGGCTCTCAGGCGTGCGGCAACCTCTTCAAGGTCGAAAGGCTTGCCCAGATAGTCGTCCGCCCCGCCATCCAGGCCCGCTACTCGATCCTCCACCGCATCCCTGGCAGTCAGCAGGAGGACCGGCGTCCGATCGCCACGGCCCCGAAGCTCCTTCAAGACGGAAAGACCAGAACCGTCCGGCAGCATGAGGTCGAGGACCACTGCACCGAAGGAATTTGCACGTAGAGCGGCGTGCGCATCCTCGCAGGTTCCCACGGCATCGGCATGGATGCCGTGCAGCGACAACCCGGCCTTGATGCCGTCCAGCAGTACCTCGTCGTCCTCAACCAGCAGGATTCGCACGGTCACTCTCTCTCGGGGATGCCCGCATGAAGGGCGATCCTTAAAGCTACCTTAATGTTCTCTTCGTACCCGCCCGGTCACCGAAGAAAGCCGGTGCAGTCCGGCCGCGAACCAGGTGCAGCACATGCCTTATGTCCATCCGACGAACCAAAGCCCTGCATGGGAAGTCACGAGTTGTCCTCGCTTGAGCGACTTCGCTAACCCGATCGGACGTTAATTCATGGGTGCGGTGTCTCTTGGACCTCTCGTCATGGCCACTGATCGGCTGTCCGCAATTCTCGGCATCGGTGCGTTCTGGCTCGCTGCCTCGATGTTATCCGATCGGAAGGATGCCCGGATCGCGCCATGGGCCGCGATCGTCATTCCGATCGGCGTCGTGGCCGCCAGGCTAGGGCACGTGATCGAGCACGCCGGGACCTTCGCGCAGGAGCCCCTCAGAGCCGTCGCGTTCTGGCAGGGCGGCTTCTCCTTCCTATGGGCGATCCCCCCTGTCCTCCTCATCACATTGTACCGTCTGCGGGGCACCAGGGTGCTCCTATGGTCGGCCACTCCGGCGGCCATCGGCCTACTCGTCTGGGCTGGCACGTTCCAGCTTGCCGCACTCGCCGACGTTGATTCTAGGCCGCTGCCGTCGATCACCCTGCAGCAGGTCCGTGGCAATCCTGTTGATCTTGCCGCCACGAACGGCCGCCCGCGGGTTCTTAACCTCTGGGCCACCTGGTGTCCGCCTTGCCGTCGGGAGATGCCTCTCCTAGCGGAGGTGGCGCGGGCTACCCCGGAAATCGACTTTCTATTCGTCAATCAGGGGGAGGGAGGCGCTAGAATTGTGGATTACCTTTCGAAGGAACGACTGGAACTGACGCACGTCCTGCTCGACTCCACGTCAGAGGTCACCAAGCACTTCGGCATTAGAGGTATCCCGGTGACACTCTTCTTCGGCGCGGATGGAAGGATGCGGCACCTTCATGTCGGCGAGGTATCCCGCGAAGCGCTCGCTGAATACCTTGGCTCCATTCGAGAAGGTTCCTGAGAACTCCGTCGAAGTGAACGACGCCAACCAGCTTCAGGAACAAGCGCCTTGCCGCTTGTTCCTGACTGAAACGGTGTCGACGAGGAGCGGGGATGTCTGGCCATTCTCCCCTCCAGGCCAGACTGGATTCCCTGGATCAGCGCTCCGCGGGCAGTCTGGCGTGCTGCCATGCCGTCCAGGAGCCGGGGGTATTGTAGACCTGCGCGAACCTCGCTGCGGCCAGCACGGATGCTCCAATGGAGGCGCGGTAGCCCGTGCCGCAGTAGGTAACGACGGGACGATCGGGATCGAGTTCGCCCGACCGCTCGGGCAGGTGAGGTACGTAGATGTTTCGTGCCCCGGGAACGTGTCCTGCTTCGAACTCTTCTAGGCTGCGAACGTCGAGGATCTGCAGATCGGGATCGGTCCGGCGGTCATCCAGCGCCTGGACCGTCCACTGATCTACGTGCCGCAGGGGTCTAGCGGCGTTCTGCCAGGCCGTCATGCCCCGACCAAGCCACCCGAGCACCGTGTCGTAGCCCAAGCGGAAGGCATGGGTCGCAGCCTCCAGGGCCTGCTCCGGTCCCTCGGCGACGAGCACGATCGACGTCCCATGCTCGACCATCCATCCCAGCCAGGCCGGGAACTCCTTCCCGATCCCGATGTTGAGGGCGCCTGGGACATGCCCACCGCCGAAGGCCAACATGGGCCGGGTGTCGATTGCCACCGCTCCCTCCCGCATGGCCTTCTCGAATGCGTCGGGGCTCATGGGCGGCGGAACCGGGACCGCACCCCGCACGGGTGCCCCGACCGCGTTGATCCGCTTCAGGCGGGCGTAATGGCGGGGCAGCTCCGGCATCCCCTCGAGCAGCCATGACGTGAATGCCTCACGTCCACGGGGCTCCAGGGCCGTATTGACGGCTCGCTCATGCCCGACGGTAGTAGACAGCAGGTCGCCAAGCGACTTGCCACAGGCTGACCCAGCGCCGTGTCCTGGCCAGACGGCGGTGCCGTCTCCTAACGGCAGGACCTTCTCGAACAAGCTGTTGTGCAACTCCCGGCCAAGCGCTGCTCGAGGTCGTTCCCAAGGAGATCCGGACGCCCGACGTCAAGGTTGAACAACGTGTCCCCGGTAAAGTCGCCGAAGGGTGCCGCTCCCTGCTTCCCGGCTGACAGGGCTAGGGTGACATGCTCGGGCGTGTGGCCCGGCGTGTGGATGGCGTGCAGGGTCAGCTCCCCAGGGCGGAGCTCCTCCCCGTCCCGCAGGCGTCGCAGGGCGAAGCCGTAGTCGCCTTCCCCACCCACGATCTCGGCACCAGTCCGGGCAGCAAGCTCATGGCTGCCAGAGGCGAAGTCTGCATGGATGTGGGTCTCGATCGCATAGACGAGGCGCAGGCCGCGCGCTGCGGCTTCCTCGACATAGATATCGATGTCCCGTCGAGGATCGATGACGGCCGCCATTCCAGCCGCATCGTCACCGACAAGGTAGGAGAGTTGGGCAATGCCGTCCGTGTAGAAGCTCTTGAAGACCATGGCCATGAGAGTGCTTCCTGAGCTGAGTGTGGAAGTCGATCGGCCGCTACCCGGCGCCACCGACGTGGCGTTTGAAGCCATACCGCTCGAAGATCCGCAGTCCTTGATCGGAGGTGATGAAATCCAGCCACAGGCGTGCGGCCTCGGGATTGGCGGCGTCCTTGCGGATTGCTCCCGCGTAGGTGCCCGTCGTGTTCACCTCGTCCGGGATGTCCACATGTCCAATGGGATTGCCGACCTGCTCCTGGAACACAGCCTCTGACTGCCAGATCACCCCGGCTTGGGCACGCCCCTGCATCAGGAAGACGGGCGTCTGCCGATGGTGCATGGTGGTGAGCACGCACGTGCCATCCCGAACCTTCGAGCCGTATACGGCTTCAGCCAATGCCTCGCCGCCTGCCTTTACGAGGGATGCCCGGATTTGCTCAGCCACTCCCTCAAACTCAGGGTTCGGCATCGCGAGGCGAATGTCCGCACGACCCAGATCGGCCAGGGTCCGGACACCAGCCGGGTTGTCCCTGGGAATCATGATGGTCAGGGTATTCGTGACGTAGGAGACCGCTGGCGGGATCAGGAGGCCGCGGTCGATCAAGCGACGCACGGCACCCAGCCCCGCGAAGTAGGCGTCCGCCTGGACTGTCCAGGTCATGTTGCCCACCGTGACGGTGCCACCCGCCTCCATCTGCCGCACCAGCAGCCCCGGCGGGATCGTCTCCCAATAAATCTTACCCTTGTACGCCGGGTGGGCAGCCGCAAAGGCCTGGACCAGCGGGGCCATAGCGAAGAAGTAGTTGCCCCCGACATACAGGGTGAGCAGTGGGTTCATGGGGTTGCCGTGAAAGTCGGCGAGGTTGTCGGCCTCTGGCACCGTGAACTCGAGGCCGCGGTGCTCGACGTCGTTGTTGGCACCGCCTTGCCAGGGCGGGAACACGCCAGGGCTGCTTTGGGCCTTTGCGCTGCTGGAGGCCATGGCCACGCCTGCTCCTAGAATGACACGGCGGGTGGTGGACGGCATGGCGTCCCTCACTTCGCGTACTGGAACCCGGCCTGCTGCAGTTCAGGCAGCGTGCCGACGGCGCCAGGTGTCAGGACGACGCCCGGCGCCAGATGGTTCGTGAGATCGGCGGTCAGGGTCGGCGCATCCGCGTTGTCGGGGTTTACCCCTGCTGCAATCAGCTTCTCCGCCGTCTCCCAGAGCGCGTTATGACAAGCCAAGAACACAACACCACGCCGTTGGAGCGTAGGGACGGAGTTGTAGTGGCTGGAGAATGGACCCAGCGCATCCTGGGGGTTGTGGGCGTCCGGGGTAGTTGCCTGACGCTCAACGAGGAGCGTGTTTGTCCGGAACCGCTCTCCCGCGAGCTTTGCCAACTGGTATTTGTCCCACACTGCCTGATCAAGGAGGGCAAGGTTCGCTGTCCCGTGGGTCGCGGACGCAGCCAGGAAGTCGGGATGCTGGAAGGACCAGATCTGCGCGTTGAGAGAATTCCGCATCAGGTTCAACCAAGTGCCGCCGATATCGGTGTTGTCCCAGACCTGCTTGGGCCCACCCTGGTAAGACAAGACGGCTTGAAGGGCTGCTTGGTCCCACTGGGAGGGGGCGTTCAGCACCATGGGAACGGTCTTGAAGTCGCGGCGCCGCGGTGCAGCCGCAAGGCTGTTCATCAGCGAGTGGAGCTTGTCCGCTCCCCCCGGAAGCCAATCCTGCACGGCCGCTTGAGCGCGGGTTCCGAACGGTCTCCCCGCAGCAAAGAGGCCGGTGCTCGCCAGAACGTTGCGCCGTGTCTGCTCGATGTTCATCGCGATCCTCCTACAGAAGCCCGGCGGGCCTCCACTGCCTTCAAACAGGGACGACGCTCTGCGGGGAGCTCTGGGAGATGACCATGCGGGTGGCGATGTAGCGGCGCAGTGCCTCTACGGCCCGCATGCTCACGTCGTGTCGTCCCCGCCCGTACTTCTCCGGTACGCCCTGGGCCGTCACATAGGCCGCCTGATAGGTCCGGGTGGGATCAACCTCCTCCCTACCGACGAAGAGGTGTTCCACCCGCTGCCCGGCAGGGTTCTCCAGCTTGGCGTGGAGACGCAGGCCACGGGAGCGCTTTACGTAACCACCCATCTGCTCGTAGGGGTCCGATGCAAAGGTTCGCTGAAGACTCTCCTCCATCATCGAGAGGAGCTCTGCGCCCGTCAGCTCCACAACGGAGACAAGAGGATTGGGCGGGATAATGTTCCAGAGATCTCCAACCGTCACGGCCCCTGGCGGAACAGGCGCGCCGTAGCGCCAACCGTTTGAGAACGCCAGGGTTGTACCCGTTGCTTCAGCAATGGCATCGAGTAGTAAATCGTCCATGGGCGTTTGCAACATCGTGTTGCGATGAAGCGCCCGCTCTGTCTGACCAACTACCTCCCCCAGCATCGCCCGATGCGGCGCCAGCGCGGCGTCCACGAGCGCCTTCATTTCTGAATCCTCTGGATAGCTATCGTCCAAGGCGATCAACTGATGTTCGACACCCACGACTCTCCGATCGACGACATCGAGATCCAGACGCCCGACGAATGCGCCATGACATCCGGATTGGATGATCGGCGTCCCGTTCACCCATGCTGGACGTTCCATACGGTTATGGGTGTGGCCGCTCAGTAGGACGTCGATCCCTGGCACCGCGGCGGTCAGTTTCATGTCTTGTGGGAAGCCAAGGTGTGACAGGACAACAACGAGGTCCACGCCCTCCTGTTGACGCAGATGGGCGATGTGACCCGGCAGTTCGTCTTGACCCAAGGTGAGGCGGACGTCGGTGCTGAAGTGCGGCGGCATAGTCTTGTCGATGATGGTTGCCGCGATGCCGATGATGCCGACTTTTAACCCACCGCGCTCGACCATGCGCGTTGGTGGGAACGCCAGTTCACCGGTCGTCTTGTCGAAGCAGTTGATTGCGAGCAGGGGATAGGAAAGCTGCTCCGAGAGCGATCGAAGGTGTGCCGGGCCATAAGCAAAATCCCAGTGGCCAGTCATCCCATCGAGCTCGAGGGCATTCAGGATAGGGATGAGAGCCTGCCCCTTGCTGCTGACAACAGGATAGGTGCCATGGAAGGTATCGCCGTTATCAAGAGCAATCACGGCCCCTCCCCGTTCCCGGCGCAAGCGCTTCAGCAGGGTCGCAATGCGGGCATAGCCCCCGAGACGGGGAAAGGTCGCTTCCTCTCCGCGCCAGACCAGTTCGGGATGCGGCTCCAGGTAACCGTGGACGTCGTTGATTTGAAGAAGAGTGATTCGTTTGGGTGACATAGTCTTCTCTACGATCATGCTCGTTCGGGTTCAGTCCCAGGGTGCGTTCCCGAGAGCATCCAGTGGGATCTTCAGATAGCGGCGGCCATCACCTTCCGCCTCCGGCAGCCTGCCTCCAGCGATGTTCACCTGGAGAGAGGGTAGAATGAGCTTGGGCATTGGCAGCGCCCGGTCACGCTCGGTCCGGAGCTTTACAAAGCTCTCCTCATCCTGCCCTTTTACGTGCGCGTTCTCGGCCTTCTGGCGCGCGACGGTGCTTTCCCATTCCACCTTCCGGCCTCCCGGCTGGTAATCATGTCCTGTGAACAGACGCGTCCCATCAGGCAGGGCAAGAATTCGCTGGATGCTGCGCCAAAGAGCGTGGGCGTCGCCACCAGGGAAATCGGCCCGCGCACTGCCGCTGTCCGGCATGAACAGGGTGTCATGGATGAAGGCAGCATCCCCCACAACGAAGGTAATGGAAGTCATCGTATGCCCGGGACAGAAGATGACTGAGGCATCCAGGTTCCCGATGCGGAACCGATCGCCATCCGCAAACAGGCGGTCCCACTGAGACCCATCGGTCCGGAAGTTATCAGGGAGGTTGTAGAGGCCCTTCCAGAGCTTCTGAACCCTGGTGATGTTCTCGCCAGTCGCCTTGGGCGCGCCCGTCCTGTCCTGGAGGTACCCCGCAGCCGAGAAGTGGTCGGCATGAGGGTGGGTGTCGAGGATCCAATCCAGCGACAGTTGGCGCTTTTCAATGAAGGCCAGGATCGCATCCGCCGAACGGGTTGCAGTCGCCCCCGATTTCTCGTCGAAGTCGAGGACTGGATCAATGACAGCACATGCCCCAGTCAGGGGATCCCAAACGACGTATTGCAGGCTGGAGGTCCGTTTGTCGAAAAACGCCTCTACCTCCGGGGATCCGGTCATCGACAGCGCAGTCGAGCCAGTAGAATTGGTCAGGACGTCGTTCATGTCTGATAGTCCTGGGCGAACTCTCGCTCCCGATGCGCGACATCGAACTCACTGCCGCGGAGCATCATCTTCCAATACATGAAGGGCAGGATCTTTGTCTTTAGGAACCAGGCGCTACGGCGTGGCTTGCGAGGGTCCAACGGAAAGGTCGGTGTGACCTTGCCTCCATAGGTAAACTCCGCCAGCACCACCTTGCCGTAGGCGGTGGTGAGCGGGCACGATCCGTAGCCGTCGTAGGTCGCGTCGAGCGGCTTGCCGTCTATGGTCGAGAGGAGATTCCTTACCACCACTGGAGCCTGCAGCCGTACGGCAGCGGCTGTCTTCGCATTGGTTGTTCCGGCCACGTCACCGAGCGAGAACACGTTGGCGTACCCCGTGTGCTGAAGTGTTGAGGGATCGACCTCGATCCATCCCGCTGCATTGGCCAGAGGGCTGCTCCGCACGAAATCTGGCGCGATCTGCGGCGGCGTGACGTGCATCAAGTCAAAGCGCCTCTCGACCTCCGACATCCTGCCCTCCTCGTCGGCGACCGTGAAGAATGCGGTGCGGCTGGCTCCGTGTACCGCCTTGAGGTTGTGCTTATAGCGCAGCGTTATGCCGTAATCGTCGACGGCCTGCTGTAAGGGAGGAACGAAGAAGGGAACGCCGAACAGGGTGTCGCCCGCTAAGCAGAACTCCACATCCGCTGGCTGCTCCAGGCCCCGTTTCCGCCAGTGATCGGCGGCCAGATACATGATCTTCTGCGGTGCGCCCGCGCACTTGATGGGCATCGCTGGCTGGGTGAACAGCGCCTTTCCACCAACAAATTCCTGCAGACACTGCCAAGTGTACTCCGCGGTCTCGGCCGAGTAGTTGCTACACACCCCGTTGCTACCCAGTGCTTCCCGCAAGCCTGCGACCCTGTCCCAGTCGAGCTTCAGACCGGGGCAGATAACGAGATGACGGTAGCGAACACGGCGGCCATCCGTCAGCTCCACCAAGTTCTCGTCGGGCAGGAGGGTGCTCACCGCCTCTTTGATCCAGGTGACACCCCCAGGGAGCAACGTCTCCATGGGTCGTACCGTCTCGGAAAGGGTGAAGACGCCCGCACCGACAAGCGTCCATCCCGGTTGATAGGAATGGGTATCCGACGGCTCGATGATGGTAACCGGCAAGTCGGGACGATGGCGTCGCAGTTCTGCGGCGACCGTGATCCCGGCGGCACCGCCGCCGATCACGAGCACTGAGGCACGCTCATCCGGCATCATGGTGCGACATGCACTGACATCGGGAGCGGCGCCTCGTCCGGGATTGGTGTCCATCGTCACCTCTTAAAGTTCAGGCTGGCCCTCCGGGTCAGCCCCTCACCTCAATAGTTAAGAACTTACTACTTGCGATCTAGGTTAAGTAACGTAATATCAGGTCTCCGACGATCCCATTCCCGTGAGGCATCGAGATGCTGGAACTCGCAAGTGCTGGGACTGCGGCCTGCTGCGAGCTTCTGGATGTCGCCATCCCTCCTGATGCTTGGGATAGATGGCGCAGGGTGATCAGGGGGCGGGCGTCCGCCCTGACTGGCCCGCTCCATGGCACTGCAAGGATGGGATATGAGCGACACAAACACGCGGCACGTTGGACCGCCGCTGCTTCACGACCCAGCGCCAGACTTCCAGGCTCGCACGACGATGGGCGACCGCTCGTTAGCGGACTACCGAGGGCGATGGCTGCTCCTCTTCTCCCACCCAGCCGACTTCACTCCGGTTTGCACCAGCGAGTTCATCGCCTTCTCCAAAACGGCAGACCGGTTCGAGGAGCTGGGTTGCTCACTGCTGGCTCTCTCGGTCGACAGCCTGTTCTCGCACTTTGCCTGGATCCGGAGCATCTACTCCCAATTTGGGGTCAAGGTGACCTTCCCGATCATCGAGGATCCGTCGATGGCGATCGCGGCGGCCTACGGCATGATTGCGCCTCACGCGCCCGACGCCTCCATGGTCCGGGCGGCATTTGTGATCGATCCCGAGGGAATGATCCGAGCAATCAGCTGGTACCCCATGACGACTGGCCGCAACGTCGAGGAACTCCTACGCCTCGTGACGGCGCTCCAAACAGCAGACGCTCACGACGTGTCCACACCAGAGGGCTGGCGTCCAGGGGACGACGTGATCCTTCCGCCTCCTCTGACCACAGAGGCGGCTTACGCGGAGCACGGACAAGGTGCCGACTGGTACTTCCGGACTGGTCCCCTGCCGAAGAAGCCAAAGGGGCGAGGGCGTTGAGGCTCGATTCGGTCGAGGTAGCCGAGGGGGCAGCTCTTCTACGGGTTCTCGCCAATCCTGCGCGACTGGGGATTGCCCTCCATCTGCTCAATGGCGAGTGCTCCGTCGGGCAGATCGAGGAGGAGCTTGGCGTCAAACAGCCAAATCTGTCTCAGCACCTCGCCGAGATGCGGGATGCGGGCCTGCTCGTCTCCCGGCGAGAATCCAGGATGGTGTTCTACCGGGTTACACCTGGAAAGGCCGAGCAGCTGCTCCTGTGCCTGCGTCAAGGCCTCGGCGGTGAAGTGCCCGCGGCTCTCCCTGCTGTGCAACGCAAGCCAGTCCGCAACGCGCCTGCGTCCACCTTCGCCGTGGTCAGGAAGGGATAGCTGTGCTGCTGCAATCCGCCATGGCCGTCCTGTCCGGAGGGTTGGTCGGCTTTACCCTGGGCCTCATCGGCGGAGGTGGGTCTATCCTGGCCACGCCGCTGCTCCTCTACGTGGTGGGATTGCAGCCGCACGTCGCCATTGGAACGGGTGCGCTCGCCGTGTCCGCCAATGCTTTCGCGAACTTCGCGGGGCATGCTCGCGTCGGGAACGTCAAGTGGCTCGACGCCACGATCTTCGCCGCAGTGGGAACGGCAGGAGCAGCGATCGGATCCTGGTTCGGCAAGAGCTTCGACGGCCAGCGTCTGCTGTTCTTATTCGCCATCCTGATGGTCGCTGTGGGCGTTCTGATGCTCCGGCGCAAGGACGCCAAGGCACGCGTTGCCCCTGAAGAAGACCGTCGATCGAACGGCCGTCTGATCCTGGTCGCCGCTTGCGCTCTCGGCGTCGGTCTTCTCTCCGGTTTCTTCGGGATCGGAGGAGGATTTCTGATCGTGCCTGGGCTGCTGTTCTCGACAGGCATGCCGATGATCTTCGCCGTGGGCTCCTCTCTCCTTGCGGTAGGCGCCTTTGGCCTGACGACGGCTGTCAGCTACGCGGCATCCGGCCTTGTCGATTGGGTTGTGGCCATCGAGTACATCGTCGGCGGTCTGGCCGGGGGGTACGTCGGCATGCAACTCGCCTGCCGCCTCGGCCATCACAAGGCCGCTCTCAACCAGATCTTCGCGGGCCTCGTCTTCATCGTTGCCTTCTACATGCTCTACCAGAACGCGGCTGCCTTCGGCTTCGGTGGCTGACACTCAACTTCCCGATCACTGGGAACCAGGAACGAGAACATGCTGAACAAGTGCCTTTCCGTCCTGGTTCTATGCCTTGCCATAGGCGGAACAGCTTCGGCTGAGACCCTTAGAGTGTACGGCCCGGGTGGGCCGTTGCCCGCCATGCGGGAAGCCGCCGAGGCATTCAGGCGCATTCGAGGCGTGGAGGTCCAGGTCACCGGCGGGCCCACGGGAAGCTGGATCGAGCGCGCCAGGAGCGACGCCGACGTGGTCTTCAGCGGATCGGAAACCATGATGACGGACTTCATCGCTGCCATGGGTGACAGCGTCGAGCCATCCAGTGTCCGTCCGCTCTACCTCAGGCCTTCGGCCATCCTCGTGCGGCCCGGGAATCCAGGCCGCATCGCAGGCCTGCAGGATGTGATGCGGCCTGGTCGTCGTGTCCTCGTGGTCAATGGGGCCGGGCAGAACGGCCTGTGGGAGGATATGGCAGGTCGGACCGGAGACATCGGCAAAGTCCGCGCATTGCGATCCAACATCGTCCGCTTCGCGGCGAACAGCGCCGAGGCTCGTCAGGCCTGGATCGACGATCCATCAATTGAGGCCTGGATCATCTGGTCGATCTGGGGGGTGGCAAATCCCACTCTCGCGGACATCGTGGAGGTCGAGCCGGAGTTCCGGATCTACCGGGATACAGGGGTGGCACTGACCAGGTTGGGTTCCACGAAGGAAGCTGCGCGGGGATTCATGGACTTCCTTTCATCGGAAGCGGGAGCCGCGATTTTCGGCAAATGGGGCTGGTCGACACCTTCTCCCTGACTTCCAAAGAAGGAGCAGCCGAGAAAAATAGCACAGGAGGAACACAAGATGCGTATGCCTTCCCTGATGACGACTGCCTACGGTGCTGTCGCGGCTAGTGCACTCGTGCTGTTCCTTTCTCCAAGACGACCGGAACAGGCGGCCTCCAGACCTCCGGCTCCTCGGCAGCAGGCTGCTTCAGCAACGGCCCCTCTTCCAACACCCGCCAGTTCTGCGTCGGCAGCGCCCGCAGCACCGCAGACGGGTGCAGGACAGGCGGGTGCGCCACCGATCAGGCTTGCATCGGCCTGGGACATCCCCGACCCCGACACGCTGCCCGCCGGAGACATCTTCGCCGAGACGGTGCGTCGAGGCCGTGACCTGATCTCCAAGACCTCCTCTCTCATTGGGCCCGACGCCCACGATCCGGCGATGCGCTTCGCCGGGAATGGGCTCACCTGCCAGTCCTGCCATCTGCAGGCAGGCACCCAGCGCTATGGCCTGCCCCTGGCAGGGATCTGGGGCGTCTTCCCGCAGTACATCGGACGCGAGAACGAAGTCCGCACGCTAGAGGAGCGCGTCAACGGCTGCATGGAGCGCAGCATGAATGGCCAGGCGTTACCCGTGGACGGGGACGAAATGAAGGCCATCCTTGCCTACATTCGCTACATCAGTGGCCCCCAACAGGTCGGCAAGTCGCTAGAGGGACGCGGGGCGCCGCCGATCCCACTGCCGACCCGTGCGGCCGACCCGGAACGCGGGCGTCAGGTCTATGCATCTGCCTGCTCAACATGCCATGGGGCAGATGGGCAAGGGCAACGACTGGAAGCAGCCGAAGCGGCGGAGCAGGGCAAGCGGTACCAGTTTCCGCCGCTCTGGGGGCCGGACAGCTACAACAATGGGGCTGGCATGGCGCGGACCATCACGGCTGCTCGGTTCGTCCACGCTAACATGCCGCTCGGCACCACCTTCGAGGAGCCGCAGATCTCCGCGGATGACGCTTACGACGTCATGGCCTTTGTAAACTCGCAACCCAGGCCGCAGCGCGCAAATCTGGACGCGGATTACCCTGACCTCTCCAAGAAGCCAGTCGATGCCGGTTACGGACCGTTCGTCGGTCCATTCTCACCCGAGCAGCACCGTTATGGTCCATGGCAGCCGATCCAAGATTGGCTACGGTCCAACTCAGCCGAAGTTCGTGCCTCCCAGCGTTGAAGCCAGTCAAGGGGCGACCCAGTAAGCCTAACTGCGTTGGAAGACGATCGGTTCTGAACCGAATTGGTCGTCCACCAAGGCGTTTCACAAAACCAAATTCTGTTAGGAGGCGCCGTAAGGCCGGAGTGAGTACGGCCCCTTTAAGCTTGGTTACCTCGCTAGACCGCCGTCGCCTGCTTTGCTTTCGCGCACAGCTCCAAGCTGTTCGGGGCATCCTGATCCGGTTCGCAATCATTCGCCCCGACCAGCTGCAATCCATCCAGATGCTACGGTTGTCCTCACGCCGGTTTGGACTGGCTGGGTAGGTGATGGTCGACTACCGAGAAGGCAGCCATGCCGATCAGCATGGTCACCAAAAACACGACCACGGGGGTGCCAGCCAGTAGGAACGAGGCCAGCACCGGTCCTGGACAGAAGCCAGCCAAGCCCCACCCAGCGCCGAACATGATTGAACCCACAACCAAGCGGCCATCAACACCTGTTTTGGTCGGTCCAGAATATGACGCAGCGTAGAAGGGGGTTTTCCGGCGCTTTGCCAGTGCGAACCCCAGAGCCGCGACAGGGATCGCAGCCCCCATAACGTAGGCAAGGCTAGGATCCCAGTTTCCCATGATGTCGAGGAAGGCGAGAACCTTCTGCGGATTCACCATCTGCGAGATGACGAGACCGAGTCCAAAGAGGATACCTGAGACAAGGGAGGTGATTGTGCGGGTCATGGCGATCAGCCTCCGGCGGCGTGACGTACGAGGAAGACAGTCACGGCCGCGGCAAGCATGAATGCTCCAGTGGCCGTGATCGAGCGCCGCGACAGCCGTGCAAGCCCAGACACGCCGTGACCACTGGTACAGCCGCCACCCAGGCGCGTGCCGAAGCCGACCAATAGACCAGCGACAACAAGCGTGGTGTAGTCAGCCTCAACGGAGATCGCTGGTGCACCCTGAACAACCGAATAGGCAAGGGGGGTACCGATCAGCCCTGTGAGGAATGCCAAGCGCCAAGCTACTTCCCCACCCTTTGGCTTGATGATGCCGCCGATAATGCCGCTTATTCCGGCAACGCGACCGTTGGCTATCCACAGCAAGGCAGTGGATAGACCAATCAGTGCACCACCGAGTGCAGATGAAACAGGGGTGAAGTTCTCCATGGGAAAGCTCAGTTCTTGGGCTTGCGAATGACCGCACAGCCGGTCTCGTGAAAATAGTTGAGGGGAACCTTTAGATAGGAGACACCGTTGGCCTCTGGCTCTGGAAGGCGGCCACCTCGGATGTTTACCTGAAGTGCATCCAGCAGCAGGTCAGGGAAGGACAACGTCCGGTCACGGTCTTCACGCGCCTGGACAAAGGCATCCTCTGTCACGCCGCTTCGCAGGTGCGTGTTGTTCTCTTGCTGTTCGGCGACTGTGGACTCCCATTTCGGATCTCGCCCACCCGGCTGGTAATCGTGGCCGGTGAAGACGCGGGTCCCTGGCGGGAGTTCCAGGATGCGCTGAATGCTGCGGTAGAGCGCACGGGCATCGCCGCCAGGGAAGTCGGCCCGCGCCGTCCCGCCGTCTGGCATGAACAGGGTATCGTGGACGAACGCCGCGTCACCGATGACGTAGGTGATCGAGGCCGCGGTGTGGCCGGGAGAGAAGATAACGTCCACATCCAGATCGCCAACTTGGAAGCGCTCTCCGTCCTTGAACAAGCGGTCCCACTGCGAACCGTCGGTTGGAAAGTCTGCGAGGTTGTAGATCTTCTTCCAGATTTCCTGGACGCGGATGACCCTTTCGCCAATGGCAGTCGGAGCGCTGAACACCTCCTTGAGGTAGGGGGCGGCAGAGAAGTGGTCGGCATGCGGGTGAGTGTCGAGGATCCATCGGACCGTGAGGCCCTGCTCTCGAACGAAGTTCACCATGCGGTCGGCAAACGTCGTGTGAGTACCACGACAGGCACGGTCAAAGTCGAGAACGGGGTCAATGATGGCGCAGCTCTTGGTTGCTGGATCGGCAGCCACGTAAGCGATGCTGTTGGTGTCGTCGTGGTAGAAGCCCGTCACGACCGGCTGTTTGTTCGACATCTGGTTTCCCTCCATAGGACAAAGCGATGGGGACCATGGGTGATGCGGCCCGCCCTATCAGCCCTCTCGTGCAGCAGGCTCAGGCGGGGATGCGGCTGCGCCCCCAGCGCAGAACAGTTCATAGAGAAGGCCAATCACCCGCTGGGCGGGCTCGCTGCCCAGACGGTAGTAGATGGTCCGGGAGACACGGCGGGTCTTGACCAGACCATCCTCCCGAAGTCGGGTCAGGTGCTGGGATAGGTGGGGCTGCCGCATCTCGAGCAGCGCCTCCAGTTCACCAACCGATTTCTCTCCCTGGGTGAGTGAGCAGAGGATCAGTAGCCGGTGCTCGTTCCCCAGAGACTTCAAGAAGCGTTCCGCCTCGCCAGCCCTGTCGCGCATCTCCGTCATATTCATGGTTGATAATCTAAGAAGAAGGAATACATCTTCAACCCTATCGCGGCGAGGAAAATTCATATGGCCCACAAGATCAGGATCAACGATCGGCTTAGTGTTGCCCCGGCTCCGCCTACCCGAGCCGAACTTGCGGAGATCGCCAGGGAGGGCTTCCGGTCTGTTGTGAACCTGCGGACGTCAGGCGAGCCGAACCAGCCTCTCCTGCCCGATGCGGAGGGTGCGGCCGCCCGCGAGGTGGGGCTGGGCTATGCTCACATCCCTGTCTCCCCCACTGGTCCTCAACCCGAGCAGGTGGACCAGTTCTGCCAGAGGCTGTCGGAGTTGCCAGGCCCAGTTCTCATCCACTGCGCCTCTGGGAAACGGGCAAGCATCTTCGGCATCTTGGGATCAGCCAAAGAGGAAGGCTTGTCCGGTGAGGATGCCCTTTCTCGGGCGCGGGATCTTGGCTTCGACTGGGGCAGCCCGGAACTCGAGGTGTTCGTCAGGCGGTACCTGGATCAGAGCGCGTAAATAGAGGCTACCGAACAGCCGCTGGAACCTAGTGTCCTAGGGAGCGGCTGTTCATGCGAGACCGGGATCCATACCGTCGGACAAGGTTGCAGCTCTCAAGTGAGCAGCAAGGTGCGCAGCATTGGAATGCCCATCCGGTCCCGATGGAAACTCGTGGTGTGGCCTGGGGCATGGTCACGGGATCGGTCCTGCCCAGAGAAGGCAGACTGAGCCTCGCTGTCAGGTAGTCGCTTCGCAATGATGAACGAGTGGTCCAGAGATCCGTCATGGCTATCTCAGCAGGGAGAGATGGCAGAACGCATCCGCACCCATGATTGGGCAGCCACCCCGGTGGGCTCCATCGAGGGTTGGCCGCAAAGTATGCACGTCGCAGTTCGCCTGATTCTCGGCAGCCGTCAGCCCATGTTTTTGTGGTGGGGTCCGGCTTGGACGCGCATCTATAACGACGCTTGCATTGCCATCCTTGGGCCTGAACGACACCCGCATGTTCTCGGGTCAAGTGCTCAGGGTGAGAAGAGCACCCTTTGGGCTGTTATCGGCCCGCAGATTGAGCAGGTTCTCGCGGGTGGGAAGGCGACTTGGCATGAGAACGGGATAGTACCCGTATTCCGGGATGGTCGTTGGCAGGATGCGCGCTGGGACTACGGCTTCAGCCCAATCGATGAACCTACGGCACCGAACGGAGTGGGTGGCGTGCTGGCCATCTGCCGAGAAGTCACCCAGGAGCACGCGCAGAGGGAAGCATTAAGAGAAAGCCAAGCCTGCCTACAGGCTGCTGTCGAACTGGTGGGCCTCTGCCCCTACTCTGTGGACATGGCGACCGGCACCCGCATCTGGGACAACAGGCTCAGGAAAATCTGGGGCCTTCCACCCGGTGCCCATGTGGACCGACAGGTGTTTCTGTCTGCCATCCACCCCAGCGATCGGCCGCGTGTGGAGGCCGCCTTGGAGGCGGGAAGCAACCCAAGGAGCGACGGTGTCTACCACCTTGAATACCGAGTGATTGGGATTGGAGATGGTGTCGAGCGATGGGTGTCGGCCCATGGTCAAACCGCTTTCAAGGAAGGGCGGCCGGTTACCTTCGTCGGCGCTGCGTTGGATATCACTGATCGCAAGAGGGCGGACGCACGGCTTCGCGCGAGCGAGGAGCGCCTTACCTTGCTGGTGGCCGAGTTGCAGCACCGCACCCGGAACCTGCTTGCGGTCGTGAAATCCCTGTCAAGCCGATCGCTCTCGCAGAGCAAATCACTCGACGACTTCGCGGAGCGCTTTGAGGCAAGGCTGGACGCGTTAAGCCGGGCAAATGGGCTACTCTCCCGCCTGCACAAAGACGATCGTATTACCTTTGATGCATTGGTCCGGATGGAGCTCTCTGCACATGGTGCGTTTGACGCCGAGGGACTCTGCCATCAGATACAACTGTCAGGGCCGGAAGGGGTGCAGCTAAGATCCTCCACGGTGCAAACCCTTGCTCTGGGCCTGCATGAGCTTGCCACCAATGCTCTGAAGCATGGTGCCTTGTCTCAACCGCAAGGACGGCTTCGAGTGGATTGGCGGCTGCTGAACAGGGAAGGTCGTGAGCCCCTCCTCGTGATCGAATGGGAAGAGAGCGGTGTTTCCATTAAGACGGGTCCGGGCTCGCAACCAGATCGCCGCGGATATGGACGAGAACTGATTGAATGCGCGCTGCCATATCAACTCCAGGCTGAGGTCTCCTACAACCTTCGTCCCGGGGGTTTGCGTTGCGCCATCACCTTGCCTGCTACATCAGGCGCCGATTAGACAGGTCGGCTCGACGCTCCATGGATCACGCGCTGGTCGATCGTCTTCGTAGGCATTCTCCCGGAGGGCGATCTACCGTTCACCCGTTCTTATTACAACCAGAGCATCAATTTCGAAGAGGGCAGGTCTCCATGGCTGCCGCTCCCGGCTGTGGCCGTCGCGCCCTGGGGCCCTTTGTCAACGGCAAGGCCTAATAACGCCGTGCCCGGCAGGACAATCTCTCATGCTCAAGGGTGAACCTCCTCAAGCGGGGCGACTATACTGTCGAGGGTCGTATTTCCATTGTGGTCAGCTGCGCCCGGACTGCGGGTTCGACGTGCGAGAGCCAACAAGGCGAGCAGCGAGAGCGCTGTCAGGGTGCCAGATAGGAAGAGTGCGGCGTGCGGTCCGAGCGCGTCTAGCACCAGGGCAAAGAGGAGCGGCGCCCCGGCCTGGAGCAGGCGTGCCGGTGCCGCTAGCAACCCTGTCCGCAGGCCATAGCCCGCAGGCCCGAACAGAGCGAGCGGCAGAGTCCCCCTCGCAATGGTCAGCAATCCGTTCCCGGCGCCGTGCAGCAGCACGAAAGGTATGGCCACTACTGGCCCTAGGAAGGCCAGCAGCGCCGCCCCGACAGGGTGCAGGCCCGTGGCGAGCTGGGCCGTGAGCAGAGGCGACGCCTTCCGGAGCAGAGCGAACTCCGCCACCCGGGCGGCCACCTGTGCCGGACCCACCAGTGACGCTGCGAAGATTGCGGCGGCGGGCGCCGCGCCTAGGGCCTCGATGATGCGCGGCAGGTGGGTGGCCAGGGCGGTGGAGACGAAGGCCGTGGCGGCGAAGACGGCGGCCAGGATGACCATGGTCCAGGGCACGCCGCTCGGCGCCGCATCGGCCGGGGCCGCAGCAGGCGCGGGCGGAGGTGCCTGGGCGACGAGAAAGCGGTTCAGCGAGCAGTGCCACGACCAGATGGAGGACGGCCCAGGCGAGGCAGGCGCCGCGCCATCCCAGGGCGTCGATCATGAGAGCGCTGGCTGGCCATCCGACCGTGCTGGCAAATCCTGCGAACAGGGTAATCCCTGTAATCGCGTTGCGGGCCTCACGCCCATAGAGGCCAGTCACCGTGGCGAAGGCGGCCTCGTACAGCCCGAACCCCATACCGATTCCAATCGCCGCCCAGGCCAGTGCCAGCGTGACCGGTCCGGACGCCCAGGCCAGCAGCGCCAGCCCGACCGCGAAGACCAGGTTGGAGGCGGCAAGGACGTCGCGGCCGCCATAGGTGTCGATGAGCCGTCCCGCATGACCGTGAGGTGGACGGCGGCGTACGCCAGGCAGGCACCCCGCCAGCCATAGTAATCGGCGAGGAGGGCCGTCAGCGGCCAGCACACCGTGCTGGCAAGACCACCGAACAAGGTCACGCCAGTGATCCCTGAGCGCGCTTCGTCGCCGTAGAGCCGTCCCCGGGCGGAGAATGCCGGACCATAGAGACCGGCTCCCATGCCGAGGCCGATGACCACCCAGGCCACGATGAACACTGGCAGGGTGGGAGCGATGCCGAGGCCAAGCAGGCCGATGGACATCAGGATGGCACTGGTCGCCAGCACGGGGCGGCCACCATGGCGTTCGATCAGGCTGCCAATCCGAGGTGAGACCAAGCCCGAGACCAAGAGCCCTACCGACAAGGCACCTACCACCCAGGACAGCGGCCATCCGGTGTCGGTCGCGATAGACCCGGCCAGGACTGCAGGCAGGTAGTAGGTGGACCCCCAGGCAAAAACCTGCGCCACCCCAACCGCGGACACCACAACGAGCTTGGAGTGCTCGGCGGCCGGGTCCACCGACGTTGTGACTTCAGTGGCGGTGACTTGGCTCATTCCACCGGCTCGACCTGGGCGATCTCCGGGTTGGCAGGGCAGCAGGGTGCATGCTCCACCAGATCCGCTTTGGGCGGACAACAGGGGCCCTGGGACGTCTCGGGGGTGCAGCACGGCCCAGCCGCCGCCACTGCCTCTGGCAGCACCCTGGAGGCGCTACAGACGCCGGTCTGCGGCAGATCCAGCTCCACCCGCCGCGCGGCCTCGACGTCGCCTGCCAGGAAGGCGGCGATGGAGCGCACCTGCTCATAGCCCGTCGCGAGCAGGAAGGTCGGCGCCCGGCCATAGCTGGCCATCCCGGCCATGAAGAGGCCCGGGTCGGTCTGCGCCAACTCCTCGGCACCGTGCGGACGGACAGTGCCGCAGGAGTGTAGGTTGGGATCGATCAGGGGTGCCAGCACACGTGGGCATTCGAGGGCGGGATCCAGGTCGAGGCGCACCTCGCCAAGGATGCTGAGGTCCGGACGAAGGCCCGTGGCGACCACCATCTCGTCGGCATCAACCGCCCCGCCCTCGGCGCTCAGCACCCTCAGGGATGCCGCGGCCTCCCTGCGGACCTCATCGACGGAGAAGGGCGCCAGGAGCTCGATGGCGCCGCTCTCGACGAGGTGGCGAAGGCGCTGCCCCAGGGCACCGCGCTCGACCAGCTGATCGGCTGCTCCGCCGCCGTAGGCGCGTGTGAGGTCCGTGCTGCGGGTGGCCCAGAGGATCGTCGTGCCCGGAGCCTGTTCAGCGAGGTCGTGGAGCGCGATCAGGGTGCCAATGGCCGAATGGCCAGAGCCGACAACCAGAACCCTTCTTCCCGCATAGCGGTCCCGATCGGCACCAAGGACATCGGGCATGCCGTAGCGGATCCGATCGGCAGCCTCGCTTTCCCCGATCGCTGGGAGGCCGGACGCCCCCGCTGGGCTGGGATTGCCCCATGTGCCGGTGGCGACGATGACGGCACGGGCGAGAAGGCGGCCCTGCGTTCCCTGGGCGTCCTGGAACCGCAGTTCAAAGGGCTGCTGCTCACGTCCGGCGGTCCGGACCTTGCCCAATCGCAGGCGTGCAACACCGGTGACCCGCGTGTTTAGGCGTAGGTGATCAGCAAGCTCGGGCGTGGCGGCGAGGGGCGCCAAGTAGGCCTCTACGAGCTCGCTACCGGTGGGGAAGATCTCGGGGTCAGGTGGGGTCCAGCCGTGCCGCTGGAGAAGCGCCCGTGCAGCCCGGTCGATGTTGTAGCGCCAGGGCGAGAACATGGGGACGTGCCCCCAATTCAGGGTCGCTGCACCGACGGTTGGCCCAGCCTCGAGGATGACGGGCCGGAGTCCGCGTTCGAGCAGGTGGGCTGCAGCGGCGAGGCCGACCGGGCCGCCACCAATGATGGCCACCGGCAGGGAGGCAGTGTCCAGGTGAGCAGCGGCCGTGATGTCGGGGCGCTGAGTAGTGGAGCAGCACGATGCCATTGTCGTCATCTTTCTCGATGCATCGATCGGCGATGTATTATGGCAAACAAGGACTCAGCACTTGCAGTCCTCCCCTACGCCACTGCGCACCTTTGCGGCGCGGCCGGTTTCGGTCAGGGCTGTAGTGGCGTCCATCCAAGCGCCCAGGCCGACCTGGAAGGCTTCGCGGCCCTTGTCGGTTAGGGTGTAAACGCGGCGCTCGCGGCCAGAGACCACCTCCGTTTCCGAGATGACGTATCCCCCCTGCTCGAAGTCCCGGAGCGTGGGGTAGAGAGCGCCTTCGGAAGGGGAGCAGCACCCATTGGTGGTGCGCTCAACCGCTCGAGCGATGTCATAGCCATGGGCTGGGCCATCATGCAGGACCTGGAGCACGAAGAATCGGGAAAGGGCCATTTTTATGGTTCCTGCCCAATAGGCGCGGTCCGTGAAGTCCGGCGTAGGCCGGGAAACTGCACGGAGGGGCTGAGACTTCGACATATCGATATGCTATGCCTCGGCATCCGATGCGTAAACGGGAATCGTGTTTGCGCCTGGGTTTGTGGCAGGCCACGTTGCGCCTCACCTTACGTCGCGGCTCAAGGTTCTAAGCATATCTGGGGTGACTGCGGGGGTAGATCTCCTGACAAGCTCACCTGCGACCCTATGTTCCTGTTTGGTTCTGCAGGATGGCGATGTGGCGCGGCACACGGTTCGGCTGGCTATGCCGCCAAAGATAGCGGATCACGACCGTCGGGTGCTCGCAGAGGTGCTGCGCGAGGCATGGAACGATCGTGGGCACTATCCGCCTGGGTCAGTTGAACGCCTGCACGTCCATACCGTGGTCCGTGACATTGTCGATTGGCTCCGTCGCCTGCCCGGTGGGAAGGTCGACGGTAGAGGCTGACATCCTCTAGGCCTGGACCGCTGGCACTCGGGCCTTCCTGCAGGTGGCACCGCGCGGGCAAGGGATGCCGACTAGAGAAGGAGGCTCCCTGCGGCAAGAACCCAACACCGAGGCGATGTCCGGAGCAATTCGGCAGCCTACGAGCGACATACGGTTTACACAACCGCAAGTAGAAATGACCACAACTCAAAGTAGAAATTTCTGCCTGCTTTTTGGGCGTTTACCTGTGGATGAAATCAGACTTGTAGTGAACTTCGAACAAAGTGTAGTTGAAATACTCGTTTTTTCGTTTTTTTTCAATGGCCTGCAAGCCCCGAATCTATTGAATAATAGTAGGGAAAAAGAGCCTTCGGCTGCCTGCGGCGAAAAAGGGGGGGCTGGAACGGGTCATCTGCCCTCCAAAAGCAGCTGTGGAGGGTGGGTTCTGGTGGGAGGCTCGTGGCAAGATCTGAGCGCTCGACCCCTGGGCTGCTCTGCTACAATCACTTCTCCCTCGGCTCCGCCTGACCTGTCCTCAGCAAGCGCTCAGCAGGCAAACTCCTACCCCTAAACGCCGCAATGAGGTTCAGCCTTTTCACCAGATCGTCTGGAGAACTCGCCATCTCCACATCCACCCGCTCGGCCCACATGACCCAGTCGCCAGAGTTTGAGGCGGGTTGAGCCGGAACTTCCAAGGACATGCTCAGTGCGGCAGCACGTCCATGCTTCCCCGGGGATGAACGGGATCACTGCAGTGGCCGTGCTCGAAGTCGGCCAGGGTCTCGATGATGCGGCACTGCCCCACCACTCCACCGGCGCACGTGGTGGCCATCCGTTCCAGCTCTGCCCGAAGCACCTCGAGACGGCGCATGCGGGTGTCCACCTCGGCGATCTGGGCCGTGGCAATGGCATGTGCGGTTGAGCAGTCATCGCCGGGACGATCGGCCAAGTCGAGCAACGACCGAATGGAGTTCATGGGAAAGCCGAGTTCGCGGGCGTGGCGAATAAAGCCGAGGCGCCGGACATGTCCCTGGTTATAGGACCGATGCCCACCCTCCGTCCTGGCCGGTGCAGGGAGCCATCCTTCCGCCTCGTACCAGCGGATTGTTGTGGCCTTAACGCCCGTGATCCGCGACAGGTCGCCGATGGTCATCTGCTGGTTTGGCCGTTCCATCCCTTCAACATAGGCGCAGGACGGCCAATTCCATACCACACCGGCCGAAACGGAGGGGCCCCGACCGGCGCCACAACTCCAGGCCAGAGCCGCAATCGTCCGGCGCCGTTGGGCAGATCTCACAGCGGAAATCCTCGCTTGCTTCTGGTGGAGCCAGTTACACTTAACCGAAGTGCGGTGCGTGACAGCCGCAGAGGGATGGGTTAGAGGCTGTCAGAGTATGTTCCCCGTGGAGACATCGCCGTTCTTCGCAGCCTGCCGTCGCGGGCTCTCGGCGTTGCTGTGCGTCCTTCTGCTCTCTGCCGCGGTTGTTCCCCCCTCCGCGGCCTCCCAGGCCGCCTACCTGTCCAGTGAGTTGTGCGCGATCACCGCTCAAGCTGGAGATGCCGAGGGCGGGCCGGACAGACCCGATCAAGCGCCCTGCAATACCGCCCATCATTCCTGCGGTAACCCGGCAGCGCTTCTCCCAAACGACATGGCCGATGGTCCTTGGGTGACCCAACGCTTAGCGACACTCACGCCAGCGCCTACCCACGCCCTGCTGTCCGGCATCTCGGAACTCCCGACAGAACCACCGCGCGCCTAGCGCTCCGCTTCTCCCTGCCGGTCCAGCGCGGTTGCCATCTCGGCATCCCCGCTAGGCCCGTCCGCGGCTCGCAATAGCTAGGTGCATTTATGCAAATCAGTGCTGTTTGGCTGGCGGTAACGCTTGCCGCCTTACCTGCTGTGGTGCACGGGCAGGACGCCCGCACCCCTGCTGGGCCAATCACGATCAGCTCCCCTCAGCAGGCAGTTGCCGCGGCCCTGGCCCGCTCACCTGCCCTGCGGGGTGCTGGAGCAGCCCAGCAGGCCGTGAGAGCCGATGCCCTCCAGGCTCCGCTTCGGCCTAACCCGGAGGTCGGCGTAACCGTCGAGAACTTCGGTGGCCTTGGCGGGCGTGGTGATTACCGCGGTGGCCGCACCGTTGAGACCACAATTGGCGTCGCGCAGCGGTTGGAGCTAGGCGGCAAGCGCGCTGCTCGGATCGGCTTTGCCGCCCGGAGCGGCGAGCTTGCAGGCCTGGATTTCGCCAGCTTCAGGCTGGACCTGACCCGCGACGTTATCACGGCGCTCGCCGATGCCGAGGCCTCGTTCCGTTTGGTTGCGGTAGAGCGTGAGCGCGCCCGGCTGGCTGGAGAAACACTCCGGGCCGCACGTGCCCGGGTCGAGGCGGGCCGGGATCCACTACTCCAAGCCCAGAGGGCTGAAGTTGTACGTGCGACTGCCGAGATCGCGGCCGAACGGGCGCAGCGCGACTCCGAGATCGCTTTGACAGATCTGGCAGCACTGATCGGGGCGCCCCGAGTTGATCTGGCACCGAGGCAGGCTTGGTTCGAGGACATCGGGCGGGCACCTGGCACCCCGGTACCGGCCGATCCTCTTGCCCGTCTCGCGGGCAATCCTGACCTGGCCCGGCTCCAGGCCGCCGTTCAACAGCAGATCGCCAACGTGGCTCTCCAGCGATCCACGGCCGTCCCTGACCTTACTGTGCAGGGGTATGCGCGTCGCTTCGAGGAGACTGGCGAGACCGCCTTTGTTGCTGGAGCCTCCATCCCCCTCCCGTTCAGCAACCGGAACCAGGGCGGCATCGCCAGGGCTCAGGCCGAGCTACTGCGGGCCGAGGCAGAAGCCGATCGCACGCGGATCGCGCTTGTAGCGGCCCTGACCGCGGCCGAGCAGCGGACCGCCCTGTCCTGGAGAACCGTCCAGAGCCTGAGGCGCGACGCCTTGCCAGCTGCTGAGCAGGCCGCCCGGTTTGCTTCGGGCGGCTTTGCTGAGGGCAAGTTTTCCTTCCTTGAAGTCCTGGATGCCCAGCGCGCCCTTTCGGACGCTCGGGCTCAACTGATCGACGCCATTCGCGAGTTCCACACCCGCCGCGCCGCCGTCGAGCGGCTCCGCGGTCAGCAGCCCGCCGCTATGGCGAATGGGAGTGCCCGTTAATGCTCCGGCTCACCCTGGCCGCTGGCGCCGCCCTGGGCGGGCTGGCGCTTGCCACCGCCTTTCCGTCCATCCCACAGACTGCTCGAAGCCTGGTCGGCCTCCCCGTCTCGTCAGCCTCTGGCGCGGCGCAGCCCGCCGCTCCGGCACCCGCACGCCAGCAGGACGGCCATGGTCACGCCGCGGGCAAGGAGGAGGACCACGGCGAAGAAGGCCACATCGCCATGACCGCCGAGCAGATTGAGGCGGCAGGCATCCAGGTCGCCAAGGTCGGCGGCGGCAACCTTGTGACCAGGACTGCGGTCCCCGGCGTCCTGTCAGCAAGCCAGGACCGACTGGCGCGGGTTACAGCCCGGCTTAGCGGAACTATTGCCGAGGTCCGAAAGGGCCTGGGTGACGACGTGGCCCAGGGTGACATTCTTGTCGTCATCGAGAGCCGCGAGATCGCCGACGCCAAGGGTGAGTACCTGGCTACCCTGCGCCAGGCTGCCCTGGTGGAGACAACCCTCCAGCGTGAAACACGGCTGTGGCGGCAACGCATCTCCGCCGAGCAGGATTTCCTCCAAGCCCGAGCGGCAGCGGAAGAGGTGCGGATCAAGATCGACCTCGGCCGCCAGCGCCTCTCGGCGCTTGGCCTCTCCGAGACAGAGATTGCGGGCCTGCCACGTCAGCCTGCGGCTTCCCTACGCCGTCACGAGGTGCGGGCACCGATTGCCGGTCGGATCACCACCCGGGCAGCGGTTCTTGGCGCTGCTGTCGGCGCTGACGCGGAGCTTTTCACCGTGGCGGACCTGTCCGTGCTCTGGGTCGAGATGGCGATCCCACCGCGGGATCTGCCACTGGTGCGACAGGGCCAGAAGGTGGCCATCGCTGGCGAGGATGATGTTCGTGGTGAAGCCAAGATCATCTTCCTCAGTCCCCTGTTGGATCCGGAGACCCGTTCTGCGCGCTCCGTCGCGGAGTTGCCGAATGCCGATGGCCAGTGGCGGCCGGGAGCCTTTGTCACGGCCCAGCTAACCACGGCTGAGCAGCCTGTCGATGTCATGGTCCCCCGGGACGCAGTCCAGGAGGTCGAGGGCACAAAGGTTGTCTTTGTTCGGACCGAGGACGGCTTTGAGAAACGCGAGGTCGCCTTGGGTCGGGAGGACGCAACCGGCTTTGAGGTTGTCTTTGGGCTGGATACCGGCACGGAGATCGCGGTCGGCAACGCGTTCTCGCTCCGCGCTGAACTCAGCAAAAGCGAAGCCGGTCATGCCCACTGAGGAGCACTCCACATGATTGGCCCCATCCTCGACTTCTCCGTCCGAAATCGCTGGACCGTGGTGCTGCTAGCCGTAATTGCGGCCTGCATCGGCGCCTGGTCGGTGACCCGGCTGCCTATCGATGCCACGCCGGACATCACCAACAACCAAGCCCAAATCAACACGGTGGCGCCCTCCCTGTCGCCTTACGAGATCGAGAAGCAGGTGAGCTTTCCGATTGAGACAGCGTTGGCAGGGATTCCTGGTCTAGAGAGCACGCGCTCTCTCTCCCGCAATGGTTTTAGCCAGGTCACCGCGGTTTTCACTGAAGCCACGGACATCTACTTTGCCCGTCAGCAAGTGCTTGAACGCCTGATCGAGGCCAGAGAAGCCATGCCCGAGGGGGTGGAGCCCCGCCTTGGTCCGGTCTCCACCGGCCTCGGCGAGGTGACGATGTGGACGCTCCGCTTCGCGGATCGGAAGCAGGGTGACGTCGTCCCCGACGGGCAGCCGGGTTGGCAGGCAGACGGTAGCTATCTCACCCCCGAGGGCGAGCGCCTTTCCGACGTGGCCGCACGCGCTACCTACCTTCGGACCGTGCAGGACTGGATCATCCGGCCCCAGATCAGGAACGTGGCGGGCATTGCGGGCGTGGACGCGATCGGCGGCTACACCAAGCAATTCGTGGTTCAGCCTGACCCGGCCCGCCTGATCGGTCTCGGATTGGGCTTTGCTGACCTATCCACAGCTATCGAGCGCAACAACGTCAGCACCGGTGCGGGCTACGTTGAGCGTGGTGGCGAAGGATTGGTGGTCCGCTCTGGCGGGCGGGTAACCAGTGTTGCGGAGCTGGAGCAGGTGGTTGTCGCCACCCGCGAGGGGGTGCCCATCCTGCTGCGGGACGTGGCGCGGGTCGCAATTGGGCAGGCACCCAGGACGGGCAGCGCCAGCGGCAACGGCCAGGAAATGGTCGTCGGCACCGCCCTGATGCTGATTGGCGAGAACTCCCGCACCGTTGCGGCTGCTGTCCACAAGAAGGTGGACGAGCTCAAGCGAACCCTGCCACGGGGGATTGAGGCAACGGCCGTGCTGGACCGTGGCATCCTTGTGGACGCCACCATCAAAACCGTTGCCAAAAACCTCGGCGAGGGCGCGCTCCTCGTGGTGGTCATCCTCTTCGTGATGCTGGGCAACATTCGGGCGGCCGTGATCACTGCGGCCGTCATACCGTTCACCATGCTTCTCACCGCCTTCGGCATGGTGCGCGGTGGCATCTCCGCAAACCTGATGAGCCTGGGCGCTCTCGACTTCGGCCTCATCGTGGATGGTGCCGTCATCATCACGGAGAACAGCCTCAGGCATCTGGCCGAGCGCCAGCACGAAAAGGGGCGTGGTCTCACGCTGGAGGAACGGCTGCGCACCGTGGCGGCGAGTGCTCGGGAGATGATCAGACCGTCTCTCTATGGCCAAGCCATCATCATCCTCGTCTATGCCCCGCTGCTCACCTTTACGGGTGTCGAGGGCAAGATGTTCATTCCCATGGCCTTGACGGTCATCATCGCACTTGTCTTCGCGTTTGTGCTCTCCCTTACGCTGGTGCCCGCCCTGATCGCGATCTGGATTACTGGTCGCGTCAAGGAAGAGGACGTCTGGATCGTTCGGGGCTTGAAGCGGGTCTACGCGCCTGCACTCAGCCGGGCCTTGCGTGTGCCCGTCATGGTGATCGCCGTGGGGGCCGTGCTGTTTGCGGGCTCCCTGACCATTTTCGGGCGCCTAGGACAGGAGTTCATCCCGACGTTGGACGAGGGCAACCTGGCCATGCAGGCGCTCCGCATCCCGAGCACTTCGTTGCAGCAATCACAAGCCATGCAGTCCGTGCTGGAACGACGCATCTCTCGCCTGCCGGAAGTACAAGTCATCTACTCGAAGACGGGCACTGCTGAGGTCGCGTCCGACCCCATGCCGCCGAACGCCAGCGACACCTTTATCATCCTGAAGCCCAGGGATCAGTGGCCTGACCCCTCTTTACCCAAGGAGGAATTGGTCCGGCGCATTGAACAATCGGTCGCGGGCATTCCCGGCAATGCCCTCGAGTTCACACAGCCGATACAAATGAGATTCAACGAGCTGCTGGCAGGCGTCCGTGGCGACCTGGCTGTCAAAGTTTTTGGGGACGAGTACGGCCCCATGCTCCAGGTAGCTGGGCAGATCGCACAAATCCTGAACAGCACCGAGGGTGCTGCCGACGTAAAGGTTGAGCAGGCGACCGGCTTGCCTTTCCTGGAGATCACCGTGAACCGGGCCGAGATTGCCCGACGTGGGCTCAACGTCGCCGACGTGCAGGCGGTGATCTCCGCCGCGGTTGGCGGTCGGGAAGCCGGGATGGTCTACGAGGGCGATCGAAGGTTTGCGATCGTGGTCCGCCTGCCAGACGCCCAGCGTGGTAACTTCGAGGCCCTCAGGGGCTTGCCGGTGCCCCTGCCCCCTGTTGCGGGCAGGCCAGCGGCGTCGGTTCCCTTGCAGCAACTGGCGACGCTCCGTGTCGTGGAGGGGCCAAACCAGATCAGCCGTGAGCAGGGACGCCGTCGCGTCGTCGTCCAGGCCAACGCTCGGGGACGCGACATCGGCTCGATCGTGGCGGAGGCACAGGCTAGAGTGGAACGAGAGGTCCAGTTGCCCCCTGGGTATACAGTGACCTGGGGCGGCCAGTTCGAGAACCTCGCCAAGGCCAGGGAACGGCTAAGCATCGTGGTTCCCGCCTGCTTCCTTCTGATCTTGGTGCTGCTCTACGCCGCTCTCGGGTCGGTGCGAGACGCCATCCTCGTCTTCAGCGGGGTGCCCCTGGCGCTCTCGGGCGGGCTGCTGGCTTTGTGGCTGAGAGACATGCCTTTCTCGGTTCCGGCTGCCGTGGGCTTCATCGCCCTCTCTGGCGTGGCAGTGCTGAACGGGCTGGTCATGGCAACCTCGATCCGAGACCTGATGGAACGGGGGCACCTATCTCTCAGGGACGCCGTGTTCCAGGGAGCGATGACCCGGCTCCGCCCCGTTGCAATGACTGCACTGGTGGCCTCCTTGGGCTTCGTTCCCATGGCTATTGCCACGGGTGCCGGTGCCGAGGTGCAGAAGCCCTTGGCGACTGTGGTCATCGGCGGATTGATAAGCGCAACGCTACTCACTCTGCTGGTGCTACCCGCCCTCTACGTTCGCTTCGGTCGCGTCCACACGCCTGCGGAAGCAGACTCCATCCTGGCCAGTGCACAAGCTGCACCGGCTGAGTAGAGACACGCGCAGGAAATCGGTTGAGAACCGGGCTCCTGCGTGCTGTGCCTGACATCAAGATAAGGGAATAGCCCGCATGAAAAATCTCGTACTCGCCGTCATCGCTGCGGCATCTCTGTCCACCAGTGCACTCGCTCAGGGGCATCAGGGGCATGCAGACCGTGGCGCACATGGCGGGCCCATGCAGGACGTTGTCGGAGTTCATGCCGAGCTCCTGCTGGCAGAACGGTCGGTGACCGTCCACCTCTACGATGAGGCAGGCAAGCCCGTTCCGTCCTCCGGGTACACGGTGTCCGCGCTCGTCGGGACGGGACAAGCACGCCAGGTCGTACAGCTAGCCCCTTCCGACGAGAACGTGCTGACGGGAACGGCACCGAACGTTGTTGCCCGCGGCACCCCTCTAACGCTCCAGATCAAGGCACCTAGTGGCCGGACTGGCCAAGTAAGGTTCTGAGTTGCGACGATGCATGACACTCGGCCAATGGCAGGGATGTCATGCATCGGCCAGCCATAACTACCTCCCACACGTGACCACAAACTATCATGGAGGGCGTCACATGCCGGTGCTCGGCCACCCCGGAAGTCGAGTGATCCCTTCTGTCCAGGGCAGAGAGAACGCCACGCATAGCGATGGCGTGGCAATGTAACGCGACATTCCCGTTCTGCTCAAAGGAAGCTGTCACAGGAGCCGGGTGTGACACGGCAGTGGACCGATGAGGGTGGATGGCACATAGCGGCCGAGATTGGCGCGGGTTCCATGCCACCATTTGCCTCCGCACAGCAACCGTCATCCCTGTATGGCGAGGGACGGTATATCATGGTGGTCGAGGACGACGAGGAGGTGCGGAAGCTTCTCCTGAGCCACCTGCGTCGTAGCGGCTTCCGTGCCAGCGGGGCGCGCGATAGCACTGAGATGCAACTCGTAACCGGCGTGTCCACCACCGGAGCCGCCATGGCCCCAGCTATACTCTTTGCTACCGCTGTGACCGGGCGCGTAGCTCCCTGGCGCTGGCGCACCAGCCAGCCGCGGGCCGCATTGCGCGGAAGCAGGAGGTTGCGCCAAGGGAGCGGACTGGATCAGCAGTTGCTGCAACTCAGCGCTCCGTTCGAGGATTTTATCGAGTTCTCCGCGATCAAGCCAGACGCCCCTGCACTGGGCGCAGTAATCTATTCGATGCCTTGGCGATAGCTCATGACGAGGTCTATGCGACACCGAGGGCGCGGCATTCCGACGGCCGCCCGGTCGGTGCTGAGATCGCTCATCGGAATGCTCCAGTTTTCCTGGGACGTCGGTTGTGGTTGTCTTGCTCGAGAAGTGACGGCGAGGACCGTCTCGAAGTCCACACCGCCTCATCGCAACTTCAGGGCTTTGCTGGGGCGCTCTTGTCACGGTGCTCATGTTCGTCCAGGTCACCTGCCTGATGACCCGGGTGATCATGGTGAGCCCCCGGCTTCTCGGTCACGCTCTTATCGCGGTGCCCATGCTCGTCGAGATCACCGGGAGTGTGACCGGGGTGATCATGATGCTGACCCGGAACTTCCCTAACGGACTTGTCGCGGTGCCCGTGCTGGTCCAGGTCGCCCGGCTTATGCCCAGGGTGATCATGGTGCTGACCAGGCTTCTCTTGTAGCATGTGGTTCTCCTTGCGTGACTAGCAGCAAAGACCAGCGCATTTCGGGCAACGCACATGCGCCTGTTGTGGCGCAGAGGTGCGTCAACTACCTGCGTGGTCACCGGAGGAGATCGAGATGTCTCCGTCTCTCCGGCCTCCCTCTGCTATTTGTTCCAGTCGCTAGAGGAGCAAGCCGTGATAGAAGACGTCCTTGCGATCGGAACCGTCTCAAGGTTAGCGCGCTTCAAGATCTCGACGATGCGATACGACGAATCGGTTGGCCTGCTTCCTGCTCCGCCTCGCTCAGAAGGAAATCGGCGGGCCTTTTGCATGGCGGACGTGAGACGGCTCATGTTCATCCGACATTCTCGCGCCCTCGGCTTTGGTCTGGATGCAATAAGGCAGCTACTCCAACTGGCGGAGATGCCAGAGGAACCTTGTGATGAGGCCGATGCAATCGCCCGCGAGCACCTAGAAGCCATACGGCGCAAGATCGATCAGCTGACCGCCCTGAGCGGGGAACTGAAGACCATGCTCGATCGGGGCGCTCATGGCACCATCGCCGAATGCCGTGTCATAGAAGCGCTTGCCGGAGAAGACGGCTAACCGCCATTTTCTGCTTGCACCTCCAGCCGCTGGAGATGTCATGCCTGGGAGTGGAAGCACGAATCAACCCGCCTCGAGGACATCCATGAGCCAGGATCACGACCACGTTGGGGGCAGTACCAACGCCGCGGCGCTCAGTAAGGCACTGGCGTTGACCGGAGGCTTCCTCCTGGTTGAGGTAGCTGGCGCATTCATCTTCAACAGTCTGGCGCTCTTGTCGGACGCCGCCCACATGTTGACCGATGCGGCAGCGCTGGCTGTTGCCCTGGCTGCCATCAAGATTGGCCGCCGTCCCGCCGACAAGCGACGGAGCTGGGGCTATCACCGCTTCGAGATCCTGGCAGCAGCGTTGAACGCCTCGCTGCTGTTCCTCGTCGCGCTGTACATCCTCTACGAGGCCTGGGGCCGGTTCCGCACGCCTGCTGAGGTTGGCAGCATTGGTATGCTTCTCGTCGCCGCGGTCGGCTTGATCGTAAACTGGATCTCCATGCGCCTCTTGGCCGCAGGCAGCACAGGCAGCCTCAATATGAAGGGGGCTTACCTGGAGGTTTGGAGTGATCTCCTCGGCTCTATTGCGGTCATCATCGGGGCAGGCGTTATCTGGGCCACAGGATGGACCTGGGTTGATCCAGTGCTGGGTGTTGGGATTGCGCTTTGGGTTCTCCCGCGGACCTGGACCCTGTTGATCGAAGCCGTCGATGTTCTCCTCGAGAGTGTTCCCCGCGGCATTGACCTCGACACTGTTGAGGCCGCGATAAGGGAGATGCCGGGTGTTCAAGACGTCCATGACCTGCATGTCTGGGCCCTGACCAGCGGCAAGGTTGCCCTATCTAGTCACGTGGTGGTGGACGGCTCCCTGGCGCGAGAGGAGCAGCTCGAGGACGGGCTGGCAGCCATGCTTGCCTCTCGCTTTGGCATCACGCACGCGACTGTCCAAACCGAACTCGCCAGTGCCCATGGAGGAGTTCCACCCAAGGAGTGGCACGCTCCAACAGCGGGCAACGCCCGCTAACGAACTTAGGGCGGAGGGTGCCATCAACCTTTGTGGTGTTGGCTGCTCTTTTCTCTTGATCCTCCAGTGGCTGGAAGTCGCAAGAAAGAGGCTACGCAGGAGTTCACGTGATGACCCGGATACCGACAACTGAGGACAATGGGCTGTCCATGTCCTGGCGCGTGGAGGGCATGGACTGTGCCTCGTGCGTCAGCAAGGTCGAGACTGCCCTCAACCGCCTTCCAGGCGTCACAGATGTCGCTGTGAACTTGATGGCGGAGCGGCTGACGCTGCGCCTGGCTCCTGGGCAGACTAGTGCGGAGGCGGTGGAGCAGTCCCTGTCAGGTTTGGGCTACACAGCTCACCAGGTCGGGACGCCGCCGGTGCAGATGCCCCTCCCACCTCTCGCAAGCGGGGTGGACAACGGCCACCCTGATGAGGATCATCATAGCCATCCTCATGCGGGGCACGCTCATGAGGAGGCGGGTGGGCATGGCGGTTTTGGGCACTCCCATGCGGATCATGACGACCCTGCTGACGCGTTGAAGCCGTGGTATGGCACCGGGAAGGCCCGTCTGGTCTCGCTTCTCGGCGCCTTTATTATTGTCGCTTACGTCCTGTCCCTCGTTCTTCCAGAGCGGCTTACCTACCCTCTTTTCCTGGTCGCCACCGCCGTTGCTCTTGTCCCGTTCGGGCGGCGCGCCTTTGCCTTGGCAAGGGCGGGGACCCCTTTCTCCATCGAAACCCTCATGGTTACAGCCACGGTGGGTGCCGCCGTCATTGGTGCCGCGGAAGAGGCAGCCATTGTTGTCCTGCTCTTTGCCCTGGGCGAAATGCTGGAGAATGTTGCGGCGGGGCGTGCCCGAGCAGGTATTCGCGCCCTTGCCACTCTCATGCCTCGGACCGCCCTGCGCCTGGTTGCAGAGGTTAAAACTGAGGAGGTCTCATCCGACCAGTTGGTGGTAGGCGACCTCGTTCTTGTTCGTCCGGGCGACCGTGTTCCCTGCGATGGCGTGATCGAAGAGGGTCAGTCCGCCCTCGACGAGAGCCCTGTGACTGGTGAGAGCGTGCCGGTGTCGCGTGGGCCAGGAGATGGTATCATTGCTGGCTCCATCAACTCGGACGGGGCTCTCCGTGTTCGCGTCACACGCGGAGCGTCGGATAATACAATCTCGCGCATAATCCGGATGGTTGAAGAGGCGACTGCCGCCAGAGCGCCAACCCAGCGCTTCATCGAAAGGTTTTCAAACTACTGGACGCCAGGTGCCATGGTGGTTTCTCTCCTCGTGATCCTGGTACCGCCCTTCCTGCTGGGCTGGGACTGGGGAACGAGCGTGTATCGTGGCCTGGCGGTTCTGCTCATTGCATGCCCATGCGCTCTGGTGATCTCCGTTCCTGCCGCGATGGCTTCCGGGCTGTCCGCCGGTGCGCGCCGGGGATTGTTGATCAAGGGTGGTGCCGCGTTGGAGGAGATTGGGGCTGCCCGCACGGTGGCCTTCGACAAGACCGGCACCCTGACGGAGGGCCACCCCCGGGTGACCGACGTGCTGCCCGTCGCTGGCATGACGGAGGACGATCTTCTTTCCCTTGCAGCAGGCGTCGAGCAAGGGTCATCTCACCCGCTCGCAAAAGCCGTCATGTCCGAGGCAGCTGCCCGCGGCATTGCTACACCCGCGACCTCCAACCAGGGCGCCATTCCCGGGCGGGCTGTTACCGCGGTTGTGGTTGGACGCCAGGTCAGCGTCGGCAGTCCCAGGTTTGCCGAGGAGTCCGGCGCATCTCTGGGTGCGCTCGCCGTGGAGGTGTCCCGCCTCGAGATGGAGGGCAAGACAGCCGTTGTTGTTCTTGCCGACGGAGCACTCGCTGGTGTTTTGGCCCTCCGTGATGAGCCGCGTGGGGACGCTGCAGAGGGAGTCGCGGCACTCAAGGCCTTGGGTATTCGCTCGATCATGCTCACCGGCGATAATGCTCGCACAGGTGCAGCAATCGGAGGCGGACTAGGCCTGGACGTCAAAGCGGGGCTCCTCCCCGATGACAAGCTGCAGGAGATTGCAGCCCTCCGTGCCAACGGGTCGGTGGTGATGGTCGGCGATGGCATCAATGACGCGCCAGCCCTGGCCGCGGCATCAGTCGGCATTGCTATGGGTGGTGGCACCGACGTGGCACTGGAGACGGCAGATGCAGCAGTGCTCAAGGATCGCGTTACCGGGGTTGCGGAGTTGGTCGGCCTCTCGCGCGCGACAATGGCAAATGTCCGTACCAACGTCGCCATTGCTGTCGGACTCAAGGGGGTGTTCCTGATCACGACCTTGATGGGAATCACCGGGCTATGGCCCGCCATTCTTGCCGATACCGGCGCCACGGTGTTGGTGACACTGAATGCCCTTAGGCTTCTGGGCTGGAAGCCTTCCAGTCCGCCTACGCGCTGAAAGGCATGTTCCTGGTCGTCCCAGACCGCCGTGAGGACGAGGCGTGGGCGCAACTGATCCGTCCTACATTCTTTCGGGCCGCCGACCTACCGGCGCAGTACCTGCCCGCGGTGAACTCAAGGCCAACCAGGATTCCATTGTCCGCTTGCTCAGGGCATGAGGCCGAACGGACCAATGCGCGTGAACTCGTCCCAAGGATTTCCCTGAGTTGCAGTCCGGTCCTCGGCTGCCGCGCATCCTGCACGGCACCCCTGACCTGACTGCTAGTTCCACCATTATGGCCGCCGTGGCCGTGATACATGAGCAGGTGCATCAGCGGACAGGCGAGGAGCAGGAGGTACGGCAAGCCCAAGGCGAGCACGTAATGCTCACGCAGGACGTAGAAGGCGACAATCAAGCCGAGGCCGATGAGGGCAACGCCGCCCCTGCTGCGCCACCAACGGGTCGCAGAATAGTTGTGCATCTCAGTTCTGCTCAATCTGCTTTCCAACATCGTCTCTGGCGGCGCCCTGCGGCGCCTTGATCCAACTCAAGCCCGGAAAAAACTGCCGGATTGGCACTCTTCCCACCCTGCGCTCGGTGCCGAACCAGGCGCGGGTCGCCGCAAGGTGGACCGAGTAGCACCCCGCTTCGGGGTGCCGCGGCGGGACCGTCTTCGGCAGCAAGGGCGTATTCCCAGTGCGGTCTCCCCTCGGCTTATAAAGTTTACGACGCACCTCTGCAGCCGGAGCTTGGGGAGTACTTCGTCATTGAGGGCACGCCGGGCCGGAAAGGAGCGTCACCCTTCAGCTTGTCCAGGCGCGGCAGACCGCCCAGACGGCAGATCAGGAAACAAAATGTTGTAATTCTGCGTCTGCCGGGCTGCCGCTTCGGAGCGTTACGGGCAGGCAGTCTGGATCGGCGCATACGACCGCGTGCTGCGCCTGCTTCCAGCAGGAGAAATTGCTCGATCCGTCACACGGCGCCATCGAAAAGATGAGAAGGAAGAGCATTCAATGAGCAAACGAGGCGACGTCGCCCGAAACACTGCTGCCATGGTGTTCGCACTTCCCCTTCTATGGAGTGTCCCATCAGTCGCTCAGGGCGGCGGTCAACAGGGCGGACATCAAGGGGCCACAGCTGGGTATCACGCGGTCATGGAGAAGATGAATCGCGAGATGGCGGCTGGCCCCGTGACCGGCAACGCCGACCATGACTTCGCGAGTATGATGGCGAAGCACCATCAGGCGGCCATCGATATGGCGCGGGTCGAGCTCGAGCATGGGCGTGACCCAGAGATGCGACGGACGGCTCAAGAGATCATCGCCAAGCAGCAAAAGGAAATTGCCGACCTGAGGACCTGGATGTCGCGGCATCCCTCTCGGTAGCTGCGCCTGACAACCAGGATCACTAAGCCGCCGTCCTTACAAGGCCCCCCGACGGCTACCCGGTTGAACTAGGCAGGAATAGCAAGATGCCAGCGGCCTGGCGCCGCCGTTTAAGGAAGTCGTGATGAGCTACGCCCGCTTTAGCGTAATGATCCTAGTGTCAACCGTGATCATGTTTGGCTTGATGTACCTCAACACCTACGCCCTTGAGCATGTCTTCTACAGCCAAACGCGAAACTGGATGGCCCTCCTGATGGGCGCGACCATGGCTGTCATCATGATGTTGTTCATGTTGAAGATGTATAAGAACAAGCGTGCAAACCTGGCGATCATCGCCGGGAGCATTGTGGTGTTCGCGGCCTCCCTCTTCCTGGTGCGCAGTCAGGCGACTGTCGGCGATGTCGACTACATGAAGGCTATGATCCCGCATCACTCTATTGCAATCATGACGAGCGAGCGGGCTCACATCCGCGACCCACGCGTCCGCCAACTCGCCGATCAAATCATTGAGGCCCAAGTTAGAGAGATTGCTGAGATGAAGCAGTTGATCGCGGGCCTCGAACGTAACCCGACACCTCCCAACGCGCCGGATCTGGCGCCGCGCAGTGTGAGGGTCGAGGCGGGAACACGTTGATCACTTCGACAGAGCGGCAACAGCACTTGGTCACCCTGAGGGCGTCCGCAGACCCGAGTGTCGTGCCATGCACGACGACAGGCATGTTATCAGAGCAGCGGTCCGCTCCGCTTTGAACACCACCAGGTGACTCCAGAGCCACTCCGGCCGGAGCTGCATGTGCTTCGGGTGCCTCCTCAGTATGGGGCATCGCCGTCCTCCCTCACAAAGCCGGGACGGCCAGACTGGTTCTCCTTACAATAGCCTTTGCCGCAGGCAATGCGCCGTTGCCGTCTGGCGCTGACGAGCGTGGTGCCCGCAATGCCGTCTAGCCAGGTATGACTGACTACGCGGGCCGCCCTGATAATGAGGCTGATCGCCGCCTTACTCTCGGCGGCGTGCCCACGGTCCTGGGCTCTGATGCTGGCCTTGAATAGGCGAGCCAGAGCCAGTCAAGTTGAATGACGGTCGCCCACCATCTCAGACTCCGCGCAATCACTGCGAAGCAGCGCCTGCGACCAGATGCCCTGGTGCGGCGACGTTCCATGAATATCCGCGCTCGGCCTGCCCAATATCAGTGCGAATGTGTTCCATATCGTCTGGCGAGATGTTATGAGATAATCTGCGATCTGAGACTGATAACATGCCGCAGATCGGTGTCAGCACAGCGCAGCATCTCACATTACATCGTTTTATTACACGCCAATCCCTTCCCGCCGGGATCCGTTTCCATTGACCCGCTGGTGAGGCGCGAACCTGAGTTCCGCTTCGGAGGTCGGTACACCATTTGTACAAAAGGAAACCGTCATGGCGCACAACCCAGAGCATACCGAGCTTGGTAGTGCCGATGGCCTGGAGCAGACGTTTGGCGACTACCACCTGCAGATAGGCAATTCAGGGCTGAACTTCCTCGCCGGGGCAGGCTCCATGGACATCCAGTTCGGCCGTGCGAACACGGATGTCCTGATTGGGGAAGTCCAGAACGATGATCTCCTTGGCGGAGCCGGAAATGACATCATAGCCGGTGGTGCGGGCATGAATCACCTCGACGGGGGTGAGGGTAATGATCTCCTGGTTGGCGGCGATTCTGCCGACCAGCTGCGAGGATCAGGCGGCCGCGACGTGCTGAGTGAGGGCACCGGACATGGCGATATCGAGGGAGGGGCTGGTAATGACCTCCTCTTTGGTGGGCTAGGCGGCGATGCGTTCATTGTTGATCGCACCAGTGGCCATGACATCGTCGGCGACTTCCAGGCAGGACCAGGCATCCTCGACCACATCGCCTTCCGCGACATCATGCCCGAGGAACTCGTCTTTCAGGACACCCTCGCTGGTGTGAAGATCAGCTGGAACGATGACAACGCCTCGGTGCTGCTTGCCGGTGTTCAGAAGGCGGACTTGGCCCAGGACGACTTTATGTTTGCGGACGACCGCATGCTGCTCCAGCCCACTAGCGCCGGTGCGAACCATGTCACGTCGGTCAGCTTTGCCGTGGACGAGGGTTTCAATCTGTCTGCGCCTGAGATCGGTGCGAGCACGACGCCAGCCACCTCTGTCTCCTTCGATGACTTCAACGTGCAGGTCGGCACGGCCAGGGCAGATACCTTTGCTGGTACGGAGGCCCGCGACTTCTACTTCGGCTTGGAAGGGGATGATCGGTTTTCAGGTGCAGCCGGTGACGATGACCTGACCGGGGATGCCGGAAGCGACACCCTGGACGGCGGAATGGGTCAGGATCACCTCGTCGGCGGCGTGGGGGCAGACCAACTCTTCGGGGGTGATCAGGCCGACAGCCTCATGGGCGAGGACGGCAACGACACCCTATATGCGGGTGCTGGTCACGACATGATTGAGGGCGGACGAGGCGATGACGTCCTGAACGGAGGCGATGGCGCCGACGCGTTCATCGTGGCACCGGATAGCGGCAACGACGTGGTCACAGGCGGTTTTGACGCCGGGCCTGGCGCGTTTGACCACATAGCTTTCCGTGACATCACTCCCGATGAAGTCAGCGTCGCCGACACCGCTAACGGCGTGTTGGTTAGCTGGACCACCGAAGAGGGTGTAGGGTCATTGCTGCTCTCTGGGTTGGCCAAGAGCCAGATGGCGCAGGACGACTTCATGTTCAACGCGGGTGCCGGTGCGAGTGGCGCATTCATCAACGATCCCGCCATCACGGACCAGGGTTCTCTCCTCCTCTTCCGGGATGGAACTGAGGCGGCTGCGGTGCAGCAAGACTACCTCTTTACCTAGTCTGGGCCTCGGAGCCCGCATGGTAACTCGTGCAGTATGAAGCCAGCGGTCCATGTAGCAGCACGGACCACTGGCGTTGATCGGCTACTTCGGTGCTTTGTGGCGATTTCCACCAACGGAAAACCGGATGTCCGGTGCCGAAGACCCCAAGGTCGTCCAGATTATTGCCAAAGGTGCACGTAGTCAGACTAGAAGTGTGATCGCGACCAACACCCTGATGCTCAACTCTGCTGAGAGCTTGGCCTACGACGCGGTCATCAATTGGTGGCACGAACTGATCATGGGTGTCTCTGCCAAGTTAAGATAGCAGATCGCGAGCTTGCCGCCTTGGACAAGGTGATACGCCAGAACTGGACCTGCTTGGGAGACGCCAACGACTTGCCACCCATCCGCCACCAATTGTGCGACTGAGCGGTTCAGGCTGACTTCCCCTACCGGTTGGCCGTCGTCAGGCGCCCCGCGCGATGACTGCGCAGAGCCGGGATGGGTCTGGATGACGGCCAAACAGATCAGGGCTCCTAACGTGACCGCTTTTACTACTCCCGGGATCAAGGCGGCGTGCCCTCCTCTGCGAAAGCGATGACAAGCGTCCGACGTTGGCCGAGCGGTCCCTGTTTCCAGGTCTGCTCGGCCAAGGCAGCTTCAGCCCTCCCCCTGGGGGCTGGTCGACGTCATCTCCGACACTGCCCAGAACACGAGAAGCATCACAGCGGTCTCCCAGGCGATCGAAGCCGCCAGGCGGGCTCCGGCTCCAGGAGCGTCTGCCGCCAGAGCGGGAGTTAGCCGAAAACGGTGCCACGCCGCGAAGCCGAGAAGCACACCAACCAAGCTAACCTTCGTAAGGAGGGCTATGCCGTACGGGGTCGTCACCAGGGCGTCCAAACGCCCGACCAGCAGCCATGCCAAGAGTGCTCCGGCGAGAACAAGACCGGATACGATCCACCCAGCAGCGCGTGCCCACCCCTCGATGAGGCGTGCCGCTGTTGCGCCACCGCGTTTGGAGGCCAGAGCCAGCGGCCACAGGCTTCCCGCCCAGAATGCCACCGCGAGGAGGTGCACCACCAAGGCGGCAGCCAGCAGAACCCGTGGCTGATGCTGCGTGGTGTGTCCGACCGCCGTAAAGCTACCCGCAACGGCCAAGATGCCGACAGCACCCAGGATCACCGCACTCCGCCCCACCCAGGTCGCCAAACCGATAGCGAGCAATCCTGCCCAGGTGATCATGACCGAGATCCCGGGGCGGGACGTCAGCATCACACCCCAGATCTCAACGTCGAGGACGTCCCCATCGGACGCCAGGGCGACCTGGGAGGCCAACCAGGCGCCACTGGCAGCCAAGCCGATCACCACCATACCCAAGGTAACCTGGCGACCGGCCGCGACGTCACGGGGATCCTGAAGGGTGCCGAAGCCTAGCGAGAAGATCGCCAGCCCAGCAGCTCCCAGGGACGCCACGTAGTAGGCGATCCTCAGTGCTGCGGCCGTTGCGCGGAGGAGTTCTGGTTCCGGCCGCAGGACCTCCAGGATCACCGGGCGGCAGCCACAGCAAACTTTACTGTCCCGCTCATTACATGCCCGTCGTCACCCATGGCGCGCCACTCCAGCCGGTAGGCACCGGACGGCAGAGGAGCCGCCACCGTAGCCGTCGCCCTGGCAGACGCCCCACGTCCCCCCTCGCGGCGCACCTGGTGCTCCCGGCCGCTCTCGTCGACCAGGCGCAGCGCCGTAACTCGGCATTCCTCGCTGAACGCCAAGTTCAGGGCGCGTGGCGAAGAAGGCAGGGTTGCCCCATCCGCCGGGTCAGAACTGTGGAGCATCGCGTGCGCCGATGCCGCCGCTGGGGTAAGCGCACCCAGGGCGAGCGCCAGCAAACCGCTCCTGAGGAGATGAAAGCGTGAAAGCATGAATTCTCCATTGCTCTGGCCCTGTGATCCCGCCTCTCATGAGAGAAGACGAATGCGGGCACAGCCTTTTCATAACTGGCCCCGCCGACCACGCCACCCGGATTTCCGCACCAATTTGTTGCCGCCGCGGTCACCCGAAGAGCGACAGCGTCAGGCGGCTACGATCTCCGCCTTCCAACCAGCAGCCTGGAGAGCGGCGATCAGCGGGCTGCCATCACTAGATATCCCAGTGACCGCTATCTGCTTGCGATCCAGGTCAACCTCGATCTGTGCAGAGGGGTTTGCCTCCTTTACCGTGGATGTCACCCCCTTTGCGCAGCCACGACAGTTCATGTTCGAAATCGCTATGCGAGCCATCGTAGTGCTCTCCTTTCCGGCAGTGAGACAGATGGGGTTTCCCATGGTGGGAAGGTCAAGCTCGGCTTGAGTTCGTCCCGTTATTTCTTCGTGCACCGGGCACGCGACTGAACCGTGCAGGCCTGCATAGGGGTACCAAGTCTGCCGAATCTCAAGATTTGAGGTCAGGGGGGCGTCACACATCGGGCCACATGCGTCGTTACGTCAGGGAGATCAGGAGTGCCGATCCATGGGCGTCTGCTCAATTGCCGCCGGTCGAACCGAGCGACTGCTCCAAGCAATCCCTCAGGATCGTTTTGCGAATACGCCTACCCTCCAAGCCCTTGCTGCGACGACCGGGCGCAACTCCGTTGCCGGACGCCGCCTCATCATTCGTATAGCTGAGTTAAACCTCGACGCCCGGCCCGTTGTCACTCATGGAAAACAGCACTCGGCCGTAGCCTGGAGCTATCCGTGCCCAAACCGCTTCCGGTTAGGGAGCGAAGTAAATGGCAATCGCGGCGTGGTGTTTGAAACCGCCGTGGCCATTGCCGGAAAGCGCGTCAAAAAGATCGCTGCCGCGGTGACAACCTGGTTCGGCTGGCACGCCCTCGCTCGCTGGTTTGAGCGAACTGGTTCGACTTCTCAGCCCGCCGCGTTGGCGGCAATGTCCGAAGCCGTACTGAGTGTCAACTTCATCCGCGCCATTGCGATCACACCCCTGGTGCGGGATGCGCTCCTCGAGCGCAATGGACATCTACCCATCGTGGTGCCCACAGCCAGTGGCGCCTTTCTCGGTTTTCTTCGCCTCATCTACATCGTAGACCGGTTCCATCTCGCTGCGGACCTCTCGACCTTCCTCCCCGACAACCGGCTGTCTTTGGGAGAACTGTCTGCGGCTCAGGATATCCGGGATCTTGCCTCCGCACATGACGTCCCAGCCGACCTTCTCGCACGGCGATTTATGTTAGCGATGGAGGCGGCGAACTACGACAGCGTAGCGGACAGGCGTCTGCGCCGATCCGGTGTCGCCACGTTCAAAGCCAATGCTCCAATAGCTTCCGTTCTGGATCAGGTGCTTTCATCCTTCTCAGCAACAGTCTCCCTATGTGTGGCCGGTCATCTCGGCCCTGATGAAACAGCCAAGCTGCTGGAGCATGAAGGAGCTGTTTACGATGCGACCAGTGATCAACGGGATCACGGCCTGCCCTCAACTCCGGGATCAGGCACTTGGGCTAACCGTTGAGGCAAGCGAGCTTTAGACTGGGTCAGCGCCAACGAGACGTCGCCGCCCGAACGCAGTATACCACCGTCCACCGCAGTAGCGTCCTGTCTTGGGCACGGGCACGACACCATCGACTACCTGTTTACGACGGAGGTCTCAGCGCGAGCTTGCCTCCGTGGAAATCGAAGCGTCACCACAGCTCCCTGCCCTGGAGTACTCTCAATTGAGAGGCTACCACCATGGGCTTCAACGATTGCCCGCGTTGTGGAGAGGCCCAGTCCGCTACCGCCCCGGCCTGCTGTTCTCGCGGGGTCGCCTCTGAAAAAGGGCTCAGTGACCCGCGGTAGATCCTGCATGGATATTCCAGACCCTCGGTCACCGACGCGAACCAGCACGTCATCTCCAGCTTCGACCACCTCGACCCAGGGTTCACGGCCATGCCTGACGGCGTTGGTGACGACGTTGGTCACCGCCCGCTTGACGGCAACCCGCCTGGCAGGGATGACCGCATTCTCATCCATGCGGCCTTCCTCGATAGGGGTGCCCGCATCCGCGAACTCATCGACGACCGTTCGGACCAGGGCTGTCACGACCAGCGGTTGGATGGCTTCACCGCCATGTCCGCCCCGCAGGTAGGCAAGGACATCGGACACCATGGTCTCCATCTCCGCCAGATCCCGGCGAATGGGTTCCTGGACCTCATCGGGTAGGTCCTCCGCCCTCAGGCGCAGCCGTGCGATAGGTGACATTAAATCGTGGGATAGTGCCCCAAGGGCCAGGCTGCGCTGGCGGAAAGCGTCGCGGGTACGTGCCGCCATATCATTCAAAGCCTGGGCCAACATCCGCACCTCACGAGGACCCGAGGCAGGCAGCGTCGGGATCTCCTTCTCGAGGTCGAGCCGGGACACGGTGGCGGCGAGGGCTGAAACGGGAGCAGATACCGACCGCGCGGCGAAGCCCACCGCCAGGAGCAGGACAAGACCAATGGCTGCGGCATAGGAGTGCAAGGCAGCCTGATCGGTCGACAACACGTTGAAAGAGGCAATCTCAACCTGGAGCCAGGAGCCGTCCTCCAGGCGAGCTATGGCACCGATGCCCGCAATGCTGGCCGAAGAGTTGTCGAGGCTACCCGAGCGGACGCGCACCTCCGTGGTCCGACCAGAGAGAGCTTTGGTTCTGGCCGCAACCGACTCCCAGTTGGCAGCCGTGGGGTGCTCTGGAGTAGGTTCCATGTCCCGCCGCCAGTGCACCGTTAAGTCTGTGCGCGACAAGGCGTGTGCAAGCCGGTCACGATCTGCTTCGGGTGCCGCTGCAACGGCATCGATTAAGATCGAGAGCCGCTGCGCCAGCAACTCCTCCGTCCCGTTTTCTACGGCCTTCCGCAAGAGGACATCGTGGAGCCCAACCATGGTGGCGAAGAGTACGGCAAAGGCGATCGTAAGCGCTGCGAGAGTTCGGGCAGCCAGGGACTGGGGAAGTAGCCGGGTCACCCCGTCCATTCCACAGGGCTCGAGAGCATATACCCGACCCCGCGGACCGTCTTGATCAGGCCGGGCTCTCCCTCCTCATGCGGCCTCGCACCCAGCTTGGCTCGCAGGCGACTGATCTGAACGTCCATGGACCTGTCCAATCCACCGTATGGGCGGTTCCGTGCGAGATCGAGGAGCTGGTCACGGGTCAGGATACGCTGGGGGCGTTCGACAAACGCCAGGAGGAGATCGTACTCGCCGCTGGTCAGCTCCACGACCACGCCATCTGGCCGGAGCAGTTCACGCCGCCTTGTGTCCAGGGACCACCTTGCAAAGCGAGCTACCTCCCGTCCCTCCCCGCCATGCGGTCCCTCGGGGTTCTCCACCCGCCGGAGGACGGCACGGATGCGAGCCACCAGCTCGCGTGGGTCTGCGGGCTTCACCACAAAGTCGTCCGCACCCAACTCAAGCCCGATCACCCGGTCCGAGGCTTCCGCGAGGGCCGTCAGCAGGATGATTGGGATCCGTCCCTCAGCGCGGAGATCTCGGCAGAGTTCAAAGCCTGAACGCCCCGGCAGCATGACATCGAGCACAACGAGGTCCACAGGGGCCGAGGCAAGAAGACGGCGCATCTCGATGCCGTCCCGAGCCCCGCTAACCCGGAACCCGCTCCGACGCAGCAGGGAAACCAGGAGCTTGCGCAGCTCGCCGTCATCCTCGACGATAAGAACATGCCGTCCTTCGCCGGACATCGGTGGTAGATCAGGTGCCGACACACCTCGATGAGGGGAGCCTCCAGCACGGTCGCTCACCGTGCTGCTCCCCTGATCTGCGGACGAACACAACGTGCTCTCACCGGTGTGGCCCCACTCAGAAGTAGAGGCGGACGCCCGTAAGGAACTCAAACGACTCTGCTTTGCCTCCCTCGTCCCGGACATAGCGTGCCGCTTCCCCAAAGCGACGCGTATAGTTGACACCAACATAGGGAGCGACCTCACGCGTAAATTCATACCGGAGCCGAAAACCTGCCTCGACGTCACTGACGCCGCTGTTGACACCAAGCTCTCGCACCCGCTGAGCCGCGACGTTGATCTCGACGTTCGGCTGGAACACCAAGCGTTGCGTCACATAGAGGTCGTAGGATGCCTCGAGACGGGCAGAGAGGTCACCCCTCTCGCTCACGAAGGCCTGCAGATCGACTTCAAAGAGTCCAGGCGCCAAGCCCTGGAGCCCAATCACACCATAAGTGCGGTCCGGTAGGGGACGTGCGTCATACCGTACACCGGCTTGGAGGTCCCAATAGTAGCCCAGGAGCCTGGAGTAGAGGAGCTGGACCTCGGCGTTCTCGGCCCGGCGTCCGCGCTCAAGCTCGCCCTGGGTCTTTACCCACACCTTGTCGTAGTCCGTGCCGTACCAGGCCTGCCCATCCCAGCGTGCGATGTTGGGCGTGCCGTTTAGGCCGATACCCCACTCCAGCTTCTCAAAGAGCACAGCACCATAATAGAGCTCATGGGAGGCCATGGCGTGGGCGCCTGGATCGCGGGCTGCGTTCTGTGAGGCCGCCTGCTGCGCTGAGGCTGGGCCGCCTCCGGCGAGTCCAAGCAGGACTGATAGAGCGAGGAGGATCGTGGACGAGCGACGCACCGATGTTTGCTCCATAGCCGTTAACCCGCGGACGCGACGCGCGGCGAGCGCCGGATTTCAACCTTGCGCATCATCCCCGTCTCCATGTGGAAGAGCATGTGGCAGTGGAACGCCCACCCGCCCTCGGCATCGGCTTCCACATCGACGTCCATCGTGCTGCCGGGTCTGATTGCGACAGTGTGCAACAGAGGATTCTGGGCACCATTGCCGACTTGAGGCTGCATCCACACACCATGCAGGTGCATGGGGTGGGACATCATGGTCTCGTTGATGAAGCGAAGCCGCACCCGTTCACCAAGCACCAGCGAGATAGGCTGTGCTTCGCTGAACCGATTGCCGTTGATGGCCCAAAAATACCTCTCCATATTTCCGGTGAGGCGGACCTCAATGATCCTGTTCGGTTCCCGCACGGGGTAGGGGTTCGCGAGTGCCTTGAGGTGCCGATAGGTGAGCACCCGGGTGCCAGGAGGCGCCCCCGTGTTCACGGCGAACGCGTCGGGTGGCGCCATCCCGCCATGGCCAGCGTGGGCGTTCGCGGCAGACATATCGACCTGGCCGACCTGCCCCGTGCCCGGTGCGCCGTGCCCCATAGCCGCGTGATCGGGGGCTGCCGGAGCCGCACTGCGCTGATCACGCCTGGGGGCTGGGGGCTGGTTCTGCCGTCCCTGGGGCCTGCTGGGTGGGGTCTGCTGGGCCGGGCGCTGCTGGCCCATGCCAGGCATGTTGGAGTGGTCCATACCCGGCATGTTCGAGTGATCCATGCCCGGCATGGCACCCTGCCCCTGGCCAGCCTGTGCGAGGGTGAAGCCACCTGCACTCTGCACGGATGCCAACGGCAAGCGTGCGGAGGCCAGCTGGAATCCGGGGTCGCTGGCAAGGGAGGACCTTCGCCCCATACCGGGCATCGTGGAGTGGTCCATACCCGGCATGTTCGAGTTGTCCATGGCAGGAGCGCGAGAGGGCGCTGTTGCCCCCCTTCCGCGCCCGGCCGCGGGCGGGGCGGTCATCCCGGGCATGTTGGAGTGGTCCATGCCCTGCATGCCGCCCCCGGCGCCACCGCTCATGCCGGACATCCCAGACATGCCGGAGTGGTCCATGCCACCCATGTCTCCCATGGAGCCCATGGGAGCGATCTGACCAGGCTGGTCGGTCTCGGGGCGCAGAGTGCCGCGATCCAGGCCCTTGGGTCCGTAGTCGCCACCCATGTCGGCCATGGTCAGGAGCGGCCGCTCGCGGTGCGGCGGCAGGGCCATCATCGGCAGCCCCTCCTGGGTGGCGATGCTCGCGCTGGCGAAGCCCTGACGCCCCATGGACTCCGCCAGGACCTGGAATTGGCGTCCATTGGTGGGGCGCACAAGGACGTCAAAGGTCTCGGCGGGTGCGATGCGGAATTCGTCAATGGGGACAGGCTGCACGTTGTTGCCGTGCGCCTGGACCACGGTCATCTCCAGGCCGGGAATGCGGACGTCGAAGTGGCTCATGGCGCCCGAGTTGATAAAGCGCAGGCGGACGGTCTCACCGGGCCGATAGACTGCCGTGAAATTCTGCTGCGGCGTCCGGCCGTTCACCAGAAAGGTGTAGCCGGTGACATCCTCGATGTCGGTCGGGTCCATGCGCATCTGGCCCCACATCATCCGGTCCCGGATGACGGCTTCCCGGGCCGCCGCATTCGGTGCCCGCGCCAGTTCGGCCGCAAGGCTCGCAGCGGTGCGCTTGTTGTAATTATAGTAGCCGGGATCCCGCTTGAGGTTCTGGATAACCCGGTGAGGGTTCTCGTCCGTCCAGTCGGAGAGCTGGATGATGTAGTCGCGGTCGTAGCCAAACGGGTCGGGACGGGTCGGCTCAATGATCAGCGGACCGTAGAAGCCCGCCTGCTCTTGGGTGCCCGAGTGGCTGTGGTACCAGTAGGTGCCGGACTGCACGAGGGGGAACTGGTACTGGTGCGTCTGGCCCGCCGCGATCCCCTGGAAGCCGTCGCTGATACCGGGCACACCATCCTGTCCACTGGGGAGAATAAGACCATGCCAGTGAACAGAGGTCTCCTCGCGCAGCCGGTTGGCTACGTTGATAACGACCTCCTCACCCTCGCGGAACTTCAGGACAGGGCCCGGAACCTGGCGATTTATCGCGATGGCTGAGCGCGCTTGTCCCGTGATGTTCAGGCTCACGTGCTCAATGGCCAGATTGAACTCGCGCGGCAGCGAACGTCCAATGCCGGGCTGTGCCAGCGCGGCGCCTGACACCGAGGGAGCGGCAACGGCGGCAATCCCTGCCGCCAGCATGCTGCGCCGCGACATGGAAAACAGAGCCATGCTGGAATACTCCTACGAACCGAGGTGACGCCCACGACCACTGGTAGCGGGCGGAAAACAGGTCGGGGCTGATATCAACTCTGCCATCCTCTCCAGCAATGAGAGTCTGACCTCAGACATAAAATGAAAGATTTGCCAGGGCCCGGCATTGAGGACGGCCTTGCAGAGAGCGTGTAGCTTTCGACCGTGCCGCGCTGACGCGCGTTACCAGTCCCGGTAGGGCCGAGTGGCCATGCCGTGGCTCAGTCGTCTGCTCCCGCCGGACACGGGAATCCCAGAATGTTGGCCAGCCCGGTCCGGCGCGGCTCGGCCAAGAGGAGGACACATGAACATTACTTCGCATGGATACAGGCATACGCGGCTGGTTCTTGGCCTGACCCTGGCACTGGGCGCTGCGGCGTGTGCCCAGCAGGCGACACCAATGGCGTCGGCTCCTCAGGCCGCCGACATGTCGATCCAGCCTGCTGGCCGCTCGACCGCCATGCCCGCATCGAGCCCCCAGGGCATGCAAGGGAGCAGCATGCAGGGGATGGATCACTCCAACATGCCGGGTATGCGGGGAGGCAGCATGCAGGGCATGGATCACTCGAACATGCCCGGCATGCGGGGAGGCAGCAACGCTCAGGGCGGTGGCATGCAGGGGCAAAATATGTCTGGCATGACCATGCCGCAGATGATGGCCCACTGTGCTGAGATGCGTCAGCAAATGCGGGTGGGTGCCAGCATGAGCTCCGATATGCAGGCCATGATGGCGCACTGCGACCAGATGGGGGGCTCCACCGGCACCCAGCGCGGCGCTCGGGCTCGCTGAACAGGGTTGTGGTGGCGGCCAGTCTGGCCGCCACCACGCACTGATGAGTACACGCGGTTGCCCGAACACCCCATCCACGCTCCCGAGGGTTGTCACCGCACGCCATCGATCCGGACGGCCCTGAGCCGCAGGGCGTTGCCGATCACCGAGACCGAGCTCAATGCCATTGCCAGCGCGGCGACGACTGGGCTGAGCAGGATGCCCAGGAACGGGTAGAGCAAACCGGCCGCGAGCGGTATTCCGAGCCCGTTGTAGACAAAGGCTAAGAACAAGTTCTGCCGAATGTTTTGCATGGTCGCGTGGCTCAGGGCGCGGGCCCGCGCGATACCCGCGAGATCTCCCTTTACCAGGGTGACGCCCGCACTCTGCATGGCAACATCGGTGCCCGTCGCCATGGCGATGCCTACATCTGCTTCGGCCAATGCTGGCGCATCGTTGACGCCATCGCCCGCCATGGCGACCACTCGCCCTTTCCCCTTGAGCTCCCGCACAATGCGGTGCTTGTCCTCGGGAAGGACGTCACCTTGGAATTCGTCGATGCCCAACTTCCGGGCGACGGACGCAGCCGTGGTGGCGTTGTCTCCGGTTAGCATGACGATGTGGATGCCTTCGGCGCGCAGACTTTGCAGGGCGCCAGGCGTCGTCTCCTTAATGGGGTCAGCCACCGCGATGACGCCACCTGCCCGACCATCGACTGCCAGGAATAGAGCACTACCTCCCTGGCGGCGGAAGTCATCAGCTCTGGCGGCGAGATCTCCAAGATCGACGCCGAGATCACTCATCAGGCGAGCGTTGCCCAGGGCTACCTGACGTCCACCGACAGTTCCGCTGACGCCCTTACCGGTGATCGAGGCGAAGTCGCCGGGTTCCTGGAGCTCCACCTCACGGTTGTGGGCCGCTGCCACGATTGCGGCGGCAAGTGGGTGCTCACTGGAGCGCTCCAGGCTAGCTGCAAGCGGCAGCACCTCTTCCTCGGTGAGACCCGGGCCAGGGATCACGGCGACCACCTCGGGTTTGCCAACAGTAAGGGTGCCCGTCTTATCCACCACCAGGGTGTCGACCTTCTCCATGCGCTCGAGCGCCTCAGCCGAACGGATGAGGACACCGGCGCTCGCGCCCTTGCCCACACCGACCATGATCGACATCGGGGTCGCCAAACCGAGCGCGCATGGGCAGGCGATGATGAGCACGGAGACAGCAGCGATCAGTCCGTAGGAGAGTGCCGGGGCCGGGCCCCAGACAGCCCAGGCGATGAAGGCGACAACCGCCACGGCGATGACCGCCGGGACGAAGTAGCCGGACACCTGGTCGGCCATGCGCTGGATGGGAGCCCGGCTGCGCTGGGCTTCCGCCACCATGGCGACGATGCGGGAGAGCATGGTGTCCGAGCCCACCTTGTCGGCGCGCATCACCAGGGATCCGGTGCCGTTCACCGTACCGCCAATGACCTTGGAGCCGGACGCCTTCTCGACTGGCAGGGACTCCCCGGTGACCATGGACTCATCCACCGAGCCGCCGCCCTCCAGGACCTCGCCGTCCACCGGAACACCCTCACCGGGACGCACCCGCAGTCGGTCGCCCAACTGCACCTCGGCCAGGTTGACCTCCTCGTCAGTCCCATCGGGCCGGATACGGCGCGCGACCTTGGGTGCGAGGTTCAGGAGAGCGCGGATGGCGCCGCCGGTCTGCTCCCGGGCACGGAGTTCCAGCACTTGGCCAAGGAGCACCAGGACCGTGATGACGGCTGCGGCCTCGTAATAGACGGCCACCGTCCCTCCCATACCGCGGAAGCCTTCGGGGAAGACGCCTGGGGCAAAGGTGGCGACTAGGCTGTAGAGGTAGGCGGCTCCTGTCCCCAGTGCGATCAGCGAGAACATGTTGAGGCTGCGGTTCACGACGGACTGCCAACCGCGCACGAAGAAGGGCCATCCCGCCCAAAGGACCACCGGTGTCGCCAACAGGAACTGAAGCCACGTCGACGCGGTCGGCGAGATCAGGTTGTGCAAGCCGAGCCCGGGAATGTGGGCGCCCATTTCAAGGATGACGACCGGGATGGTTAGGGCAAGCCCGATCCACATCCGCCGGGTCATATCGATCAGCTCGTGGTTAGGTCCGGCCTCTGTCGTGACCTCAAGGGGTTCGAGGGCCATGCCGCAAAGGGGGCAGTTGCCCGGTCCCTCCTGCCGGACCTGAGGGTGCATGGGGCAGGTGTAGATGGCGCCCTTCGGGGCAGCGGTCGGCGCCGTAGCCACCTTCGGAGTGAGGTACTTCCCAGGGTCGGCTTCGAACTTGGTTCGGCATCCGGAGGAGCAGAAATGGTAGGTGGTCCCTGCGTGCTCCAGGCGGTGCTTGGAGACCGCCGGATCCACCTTCATGCCGCAGACAGGATCTGTGACCTTCCCGTTGTTGGCGGCCATGGCGCCGTGGCTGTGGTGGCAGCCCGGTCCGTGCTGATGGCCGTGTGCGTGTCCGTGACCGGAGTGCTGACCGCTCATCTTTGCCGCTCCTGGTTCAGCTCGCTCCTGGAGGAGCCGCTGTGACGAGGCTCTAAAGCTGGGGTTTGCCATCGTGGGAAGGTCAAGTGCCGTCTGGTCTGACCCGTCCATCACTTGGGGCTTGACCTTCCCACAGTGGGAAACCCCATCTCTGCGGCATCGGGGCTGGGTGGTCCGGGTGGAGGTAGAAGATGCAGATCGGACAGGCGGCCAGAGCGTCCGGCGTCTCGGCCAAGATGTTGCGTTACTATGAGAGCATCGGTCTCCTCGGGAAGGCAGGGCGGACAGAGGCTGGTTACCGGGTCTACTCCGAGGCTGACGTCAAAACCCTGAAGTTCGTTCGGAGGGCGCGCGACCTCGGACTTCCGCTGGACCGGATCAAGCTCTTGATTGGTCTCTGGCAAGACGAGGATCGGGCGAGCGCCGACGTAAAGCGGATCGCGACCGAGCATGCGGCGGAACTCAGGGCTAAAATCGGGGAGCTGACACGGATGTGCGAGGCGCTGGAGGGCATGGCAGCGGCCTGCCACGGTGACCACCGACCAGAGTGCCCCATTCTGGACGAGATCGCCGAAGGAAGCAGTGATCTTGCTGCCCCGAGCGCATCGGCAAAGGGGCAGCGAGCAAGACGTGAAGCACCAAGTGCCACGGCGCACCGAGCCAATCAGGGAGCTATGTCATGAGCGAGACTTCCGCACCGCCATTGCCCAACAGGCGTTGGATCCTGGGCCTCGGCCTGGCCGCCGCAGCCGCACCGCTCGCGTCTGCTCGCGCGGCTCAGGGCACCCCGATCGAGGTCTGGAAGGACGCGACCTGCGGCTGCTGCGAAGGCTGGGTAGAGCACATGCGCGCCGCTGGCTTCCAAGCGACCGTGCACGACGTCGGTGACCTCGCGGCCATCAAGACCGCCAGAGGCGTCCCAGAGGCCCTTCAGTCATGCCACACAGCCGTGGTGGACGGCTACGTGATCGAGGGGCATGTCCCCGCGGGCGACGTCCGCCGCCTGCTCCTGGAGCGCCCTCGCGCCGTGGGGTTGGCTGCACCGGGGATGCCGCCGTCCTCGCCGGGGATGGACATCCCGGGTACTCCGTACCAAGTCGTCGTGTTCGGCGGGTCTGGTGGCAACCGGGTCTGGGCACAGCATTGACCCTCGCTATCGTAATGGGAGCCAGGACCTCCCGACCCGGGCCCGGATTTCTCCCCGGCCGGGTTCTTCGAAACCTGTCCGTCCGGGACTAAGCTGACGTCATGTCCTCTCGCCTCTCCTAGCTGGTCATTGCTGTGATCGCGATCTGCGCCTTCCTGGGTGCCGGTCTGGTGCAGAACCTTCCCTTGTCCGCCAAGGCGGCTCCGGCTGGCATGACCATGATGGCTGACGAGGCAGAAGACAGCGGCGCTCTGATGCCGTGCCATGAGACCTCGGCGCCACCCTGCAACGACCAGGTGCCGGGCTGCATGACGGACCTGGGCTGTATTTTCACGGTCGTGCTCCCCCCGCCAGCCACACGAACGGTGGAGCACTCGGCCTGGGGTTCCATTTGCTACTGGACTGAGACCGGCCGGTCTGAGGGCGTCTCGCCCGAACCCATCATCGGACCTCCTATTCGCCTCGTCTGAACTGAACCGCGGGCGCCCTCCGGCTGCCGCGGCTTCTCCCTGCTCATATTCCTAGTTGGCTACCCCTCCGCGGACGATCCTGTCTGCTGCGTGGTTGCCGTCAGGGTTGGAGCGGGTTCCAGACGACATTGACCCCGATACACCGTCAACGTCCGCTACCCACGAGGACTTCGAAGCGACCCGCAGGGCATCGCAAGCCAGGTTCTCGTCCAGAAATACCCAGGGAGTCGCCATACCTCTGGGGCAGTTAGCGGCGGTCCAGCTACGCCGCGGCCCGTCGACAATTCGCACCGAGAACGCTCATCTCGTGAACTATGTCTATGTAGACATGCACCGCCGGGATATCGGCGGTTACGTCGCGGATGCCCAGCGCGCCGTCTCTGAGCAGGTCAGCATGGCCCCAGGTTACCATATCGAGTGGAGCGGACAGTTCGAATACATGCAGCGCGCAAAGGCGAAGCTGGCCATCGTGGTGCCGGTAACCCTGCTGCTGATCTTTGTGCTCCTCTATCTGAACTTTGGGCGCCTCACCGAAACGCTCATCGTCATGCTCTCGGTTCCGTTCGCCCTGGTTGGCGGCGTCTGGCTCATGTACCTCATGAATTTCAACATGAGCGTGGCCGTCGCGGTCGGCTTCATCGCCCTCGCCGGAGTCGCAGCCGAGACGAGCGTCATCATGCTGATCTACTTGGACCACGCCTTTGCGGAGATCCGGGAGCGGCGTCGTGCTGAGGGAAGCCCACTGACTCGCGAGGATCTCCGCCACGCCATCATGGAAGACGCCGTCGAGCGCGTGCGACCCAAAATGATGACCGTGACAGCCATCATGCCGGGCTTGGTGCCCATTCTTTGGAGCACTGGGACGGGGTCGGAACTCATGTAGCGGATTGCCGTTCCCATGGTGGGTGGGATGGTGTCCTCGACGGTGCTGACCCTGCTCGTCATCCCGGCGATCTATGCCACCGTAAAGGGCTGGCGACTTCCCAGTGCTGAGAGTGCCGTGCGGAAGGCGAAAACCTTGGCGGTGGTGGAGTGACGGACTGCACCTGATCGGCCAGCCACCAACAGGAGGACTAGGCGCGAGTGCCTTCCACTGTTCACCAACGGAAGGCACATACCGCGAAGCGGCCTAGGTGATGGAGAAGCGATAATAGACGCCACCACGAACTGGCTCTCCACCCCGCTCCTCGACTTGGCTACTACCTCTGTGGGCGACCTCGCGCAGGAGTGTGTCCACCGTCTGCTCTACGCCCAGCGGCAGAGCCGCACAGCGACACAGCGACACACGGCGACGCTCCTAAGAGGCGGTTTACACTATTACTGCAAGTAGATAATTTCTTTTCCGGCGGGCTGTTGGGCTTCTTCGGGCCATCGCCAAGCTCGACGACGTCGACCCGCCTGCTTAGCTCGCCGACGTGCTCGCCCGCATCGCCGACCACACCGCCTCCAAGCTCGATCAGCTCCTGCCTTGGAACTGTAAGACCAGGTCATACCAATCGCCTTGGTTGACGATCGGTCTCGCCCCCTCCCGGATCTTCGTACCCGCCCTCAGATGCAGCACGAGAGGGGCATGCGGCCCTAAAAACAAAGAAGCGGCGGCACCGTAGGTGCCGCCGCAATGTCTCACCCCTGTCGCGCGCGCTGGCGCCAGACCAGACCCAGCCCAAGGAGGCCCGTTCCGAACAGCACTACCGAGGCGGGCTCAGGCACCGCCACGGCCCTGATCTCGCCGGACGCTACGGGAAGCACGGCCTTGTATCCCGGCGTGCCATCCGCCTCGCCGGGCCCGAAGCCCAGTCCAGTCTGCGAGGTCAGCAGCTCCCCGTGCAGCACGATCTCCCGCAGGGTCAGCGGAAGAAGATCTGCGCTGGTGAAGCCCGCCACGAAGGCGGGGCTGTTCGAGAGGTCATAGATCTGCGTGAAGTTTACCATTCCGTTCGGCGCCGTCGGGAACTGGCCCGACCCAGGCGGTGCGTCGAGATTCAGGATGATCGGCCCATAGGTGCGAGCGCCCTCTGCGAGTTCGATGAAGCGATCGCCATCCAGGTCCTGCGCCAGGGTGGGCGTCATTGCTCCGACTGGATTTCCGGCTTCATCGGAGGGGCCGTGAATGTGCTGCACATGGACCTGGTCTGGGGTGAGGCCGCTCGCCGTGATGTTGACGGTCAGAAGGTTGCCGTCCTGGCTGAGCCTGGCGAGGCCTGACACGCCCGAGTTGCTCAACGGCGCAAGTACAGCCTCGTAGAGCACCGGCGCAGCGTGGACCGGCACGGCGGCAAGCATCGTCGCGCCCGCCAAAGCTGAGGCCAGGGTGAAGCCGCCTAACCCCTGGTGGCGCCTTATCGAGGGCGGGGCGGCAGCCTTTTTGGATTGCATGCGAATTCCTCCTGAAGCCGGATCGCAGAACGACAACCCGGAAATGGGGAGGAGCGCAATTTTCGAGCCGTTCCGGAGAAGGCTTTTACATCAGAGGTTTACAACTGAGCAAATACTCGAAGGTATACCTGATGTCAATTTGGCCGACGAATTGCGGGGGTCTGGAACTTGCCATGTAACACCAAATATATAATGCGAATTTTATCTTTCCATTTTGCATCCGGTTGATACCATCACGAACAGATTGGCCCAGGAGGTGGTTTTCACTACGACTGTGAGTTGAGAAACTCTTTTCCGGCGAGCTGTTGAGCCTCTTCCCACCTGTGCGGCTTTGGCGCGGAGGGGGATGTGGAAAGGATCCTGGGGCTGATCGCGACGGCAATGGAGTGCTGCGAAGGGCGCCGCTCTCGCGGACGTGGCCACCCGTCTGCCTCCCTACTGCGGCAGCTGGCCACCCTACGGGTGTTCCTGCGCGAGGGCACGCCATGGCTCAGCTTGCGCGCGACACCGGAGAGGGCCAGCGGCTCGATCCTGCTCCGCTGTTTGGCAGCGTGGCCGCGCACGAGCCTGTTGGGGCGGGTGAATGCTCTGCTTGCCCGCCTGCTGCGCGGCCACCCCAACCTGATCCTCGAGAGCTGCTCGGTGCGCGCCAAGCGAGGCAGGGACACAACTGGCCCAAACCCGACGGCCCGGGCCAAGCAGGGCAGCAAGTACCATGTCGCGACAACAGGCGACGGGCTGCCGGTAGCCTGCGCCGTCACGGGCGCCAACGTGCCTGACACCCTGCTGTTCGAGCGCCTGTTCCTAGCTGCCTTCGCCGTCCTGGCGCGCATCCGTACGGTTCTCGCCGACAAAGGCTACGACGCCAAGCGGCACCGAGGTCACTGCCGCAAGTTCAGCGTCAGGGCCCGCATCCACAAACGCGGTTGGGCACCCGGGTCAGGTCTCGGCAAGCGGCGCTGGCCGGTGGAGCGCACCAACGCCTGGCTGCTGAAGAACAGGCGTCTGGCTCTGCGCTACGACCGTTGCGACTTCATCATACAGTCCATGCTCCAGACCGCGTACATATTCCTGGCTGCAGGACGCCTCGCTCGGAAATTCTGGAAGCCGCCTGTAAACCTTTCGAGCATGCGCGACGTCCTCAGCGTTGACGCGCCGGGGCAGCCTTCGCCCCGGAGTGCCTCTGTCTTACTGCGAGCACCCTACATTCCTGCCATTCGAAATCCTACAGAGCAGCCGCCTACCCTGCCGCAATGCAGAGCAGGTGGGGTTCATATCGACAGGAACGGTCATCCCAGACGACGCGATGATGATGGTGCCCCTGACTATGGGCCAGGTGCTCGCAATCGTGGGCAGAACGCACGCACCCGATGGGATGCCACTGGGACTGGTTGTACTGGACTCCTACAGCGGGTAGCTGCCTACCGCCCTCAGTAGCGGCCGCAATGCTTGGTAGAGCGGTTGGTTCAGCCGCAAGAACTTGGGGCGCCGACAGAAGGCAGGCCCCCAGCGTTACGGAGACAATCCAGCGACTCATCGTCCTAGCTCCCCTGATGGATTACTGCTCCAGAGCCTCTCTCAGTCATGTCGGGAATGGCCGGTGTATTCCTGATCAGGCCTACGGTCGGAATACCCGCCGTGCCGCCGCGCCTCCATCTCGGCTTGCTGCGCCCTCCTCAGGGCGTGGGCAGCCCCATGGTAATCGCCCACAGCGGCATCCCGTCCCCCATGGTCGAGCTGGCGCTCCGACTCCTGGGCCGCATGGTCGGCGCGGTGCTCATCACGCGCCGCGTGCTCTGCCCGATGTTCATCACCGCGCGACCACCCGCCCGGAGTGTCGTACTGGTAAACAGGCTGGCCAACAGCTGGCAGTGTACTCACCACAAGTGTTCCAGCGAGCACAGTAAGCTGCAGCGTGCGCAGCTTCATTCCTCCCAAGCACATGGAACAAACGGCACTCACCGCGGCGGGCTTTATTTCTTTTTATGTCGTACTCGGCCGTGCGGGAGAGGTGCGCTCCCTGCTAGACAAGCTCGCGGGCAATGGCCTGGATGGGCTTCATGCCTTGCCCAAAGCGAGCAATGGCCTCCCGGTGCGCTTTCAATTCGCCGTAGGGCAGGTAGTGCACCTTGAGGTCCGCCACACGGGAGAAGGCAGGCCGCGCCAGCTGTGCCCGCACCTCCCCCTCGCGGCCATCCGGCGCTACCAGGAACATCCCCTCCAGGGCATGGGCCTCAGGCCCGAGCGCGAGGTCCAGCATACGCACGATGCCAGAGTAGATAGACGTCGTGTGCTCGACCTCATAGGCCGCCACGATCCGTCCGGACTCCCGTCCCAGCCACAGGACATCGATGAGCCGAATGGCATCAGCACCAGGGGCGCCGCGTAGGGCCCCCGGTAGATCAGCCAGGCAACCATCACCCAGCTTACCACTATCCAGAGCTCGGTTGCGATCGTTAGCGGCGATCCAGACATCGTAGCCCAAAGCCTTCCCGAGATCTCGGAGCCAGCCCTGCACCTGGGTATGGGTCTCATCCTCCTGGCGGGCTTCCGCGAGGGCCTTGGCGGTCCTGACACCCTCCTCGCGGACCTCTGCCAAGTCGGCCATCCACGTGGCTTTGGCACTGACGTCGTCGGCACGGGGTGGCGCCGTATAGCGGCCGCTGCCCAGGTCGAAGAGAAGGCCGCCAATGGCACCAAGGTCATTCGACAGCAGGCTGCGGTGCCTGGCGTTGAGGGCGAGGATTCCCTGCCGCATGGCGAGGTACTCTTCCCACCGACCGAGCTTTACCCTGGCGCCGGTGAGCGCGTTGTACCCGTTGACGATAGCCGTGTTGAAGGGTGGCATGATCGTGGGATGTAGGAAGTACAAGAGATTCGCGACTGCTGGGCCAAGGCCCTTGATGCCTACCCTGTCGATCTCCCGGACCGCGGCGAGAACCTGCTGCTCCGCAGTGCAGCAGACACAGGTATCCAGCAGGCGTCCAAAAGCCCGCTGGTTCCCTGGGCTCTCATAGATGTCTGGGATCCGGAGCTTGGGCTTCCACAGGAAGGCGTGGTCAGCACCCTTGAAGATCTGACGTTGCTCAGCGATGGAGTGGACAACCGTTTCCAGGGACGACCCTCGATAGGCGACGCCAAATGTTCCGGACTGGATCTCCGCCACGACCTGCTGAAGACCGCGGCGAATCGACCGAAAGTTTTTTACCCGCTCCTCCCAAAGAAACCAGCTCTGGTAGGTGGCACCCCGGTCGTCCCGCCAGCGTGCCAACAAGGCCGTCAACAACTCGGGCGAACTCGCGATGCTGTCCTCAGCAGCCTGGAGAGTGGGTGTAGTCTGCATCCTGAAACCCCGAAGCCGCCGTTTTTGGCTATACCAATCTAGGCAGTGATATGCAGGCCTGAACACGCCGGACGCAAGACATCGCCCTGACTGAGTAGCAGGAGGAGCTGGGAGCCATCCATGGCGAAGAACCGCCTCGGCGGCGGCCCGGCTACTTGAGGCTCAAGGAGTTCATAGGCGCCGTCGAGGATGCCTGCGCCTGAAATATCTTGTCGCCCTTTCGCAAACCCGGCGCAATGTAAGGGCCCCATCTTGGTTGGGTCAGCAAGAAAGGCTGACGGCAAGTGGATAGATGATCCAAGCTCCCCTACACCAGTTTTCTCGGGCTGCTTGGATTTGAAACCTCGAACCGGGAGATGACAGCCCGCATAAGGGACGCGGGCTGCTTCCCCATTCAATTAAGATCAGGAGCCCAGCACATGAAGATCCTCACCACTCTGGCACTCTCGTTGATGTTCGCGTCGGGCGCGGCCTTTGCTCAGCAGGCTGGAGGGACGGTTGCGCCGCAGCTCGGCGGCGTCGGCACCGCACCGACGCCGCGTGCTCCGACCGGCGTGACGATCGACCAGGGTGCTGGAGTTCCTGGCGCGGCTGCGTCCGGGCTTGCTCCGCACCCGAGCACGCCGCACCCGCATGGCCCCGATAACCCGCAGGCCAACACGCCCGGCACCCAGGATCCTTCTCAGCTGGGCGGATCTGGAGGTTAAGCGCCATCCGCTTCAGGAATTGCGGATCGATGGACCTCTTCGGCACTGCCGTAGAGGTCCACTTGTAATCTCAGGGGCGCTCCGGCCAGTTTGCGTGCAGTTCATCATCTGTCGAGGCATGGGCGTGCTGTGGACCACCTCCTGTCTGCACCCCGGCCCGGAGGTGAGGGTGGGATTGCGGCAAGTCGTTGTGCGTGTGCTCAACCAGATCCTCGTCCGACCCAGGCCAGAGCTTCGTAGCCAGGAAGGTGGCTGCCGCAGCGATGATCGCAAAAGCAGCAAAGGCAACACCAAAGCCGAATTTGGCGCCGATCCATCCTGCGAGCGGATAGGTAATGAGCCAGCATGCGTGGGATAGCGCGAATTGTGCCGCGAAGATGGCCGGGCGGTCCGCGGCCGGGGCTGAACGACGAAGTAGGCGTCCAGTTGGTGTCTGCGTGGTGCTGTTCCCGAAGCCAAGGACAAACCAGAGTGGAAGGAGCAGGGCATAGCTGCCTACGAAGGTCCCCACAGTCAGACCAGCCACCAGCAGTCCGCCGCCTGCCAGCATCACCACCCTGTCCGGTCGGCGGTCGAGCACGCGGGGCAGGCTCAGCGCGGCCGCCATAGAACCGGCCCCATAGGATGCCAACGCCAACGCGGTAGCCCGCTCGTCCAGACCGAAGGCCGCTTGAACCAGCACGACGGTGTTCACGATGACCATCGAACTGGCAGCTGAAACGGCCAAATTCAGCGCCAGTAAACCGCGTAGGCGTGGCGTAGCAAGGTACATCCGCACGCCGCGGGTGGTGCGATCATAGATGCCACGTCGCTCCGTGGACTTCGGGCTGGGCAGGGTCACCGACATCACCAGGGCCGCCGAGATGAGGAATCCAACCACTGTGCCCGCAAAGAGTACGTGGAAGCTGATAACTGTCAGCAGGGCTGCCGCGAGCATCGGACTGACCACGCTCTCCATGTCATATGCCAGCCGGGACAAGGATAGGGCTCGTGTGTACTCAGCCTCGTCCGGAAGAACGTCGGGAATGGTTGCCTGGAAGGTTGGCGTAAAGGCGGCCGAAGCCGCCTGCAGGACAAAAATGAGCACGTAGACATGCCAGATCTCCGAGACGAACGGGAGAAGTAGAGCAACCGCGGCCCGGACGAGATCGAGGGTAACCAGCATCGTTCGTCGCGGCAGCCGTTCCGCAAAGGCGCTCGCGATCGGTGCAACAGTGACGTACGCAATCATCTTGATGGCGAGCGCCGTTCCGAGCACCAGCCCCGCATCTGCTCCAGCCAAGTCGTAGGCGAGAAGCCCGAGCGCGACGGTTGCTAACCCTGTGCCAATCAAGGCGACGACCTGCGCCAGGAACAAATGACGGTAGGTGCGGTGTCCAAGAATAGCGAGCATCTATGTGCGTTTCCTTTGAGGCACGCCCTAGTGCGAGTCCTGCCCTGTTGGCCATCAGGAGGAAGTCTACCTTCTACCGGTTGACCATAACCTCCCCTGGGGGATAGGATCAAGGCGTCGTGCAAAGCGAGGGCTGCCTCTCGCGCTTCCGGGGGGGCTGATGTTTGCGCGCGTTGTGTTTGTGGTGCGGATCTTTGTGACTTGCTTGGTAGATTGCGCGCTGATTGTGCGAGTATTGCACCACGCGCTCCCTGCCCAGCGCGCCTATGGCATTAGCGTTTTGCATGCGCAGGTTTCTACAGAGTTGGCCGAGCTATTTGCGGAACCCGATTGTTCACTACCTAACGAGACCAATCAATTTTATGCCTCGGCCGTCAGGGTAACTGTTGTGAACAGCCACACCCCCTTGTGTAGCCGCCTCACGACTGGAGCGAAACGCGTTGGTCTTGAAGACGCACGGCTGAATGTGGTGCCCGCTAGCAGGATGCAACGACAAGCACCCGATCCACCTGATCAGCCCATCCTGGCCGTTCTAGCTGTCCGTTGGTCTCGGACTCAGGACAGGCCTCATCTTTCGTCGCTCGGTCTTTAGGGTCGAACCATGGTCCCCAAAACCTATCGTGCGAGTGATTGCACAGCCGCTCGCCATTGCGGGTCCATTCTGCTGACCCGGCTTGCAGGCCCCATTGTCGTCGCCTTTACGCCCTCTTGGACGGGCGTGGCGGAGGCGCGAGAGCCACAGGTGCGTACATTGAGAACCGGAGAGGCTGTCCTTCGGGTCGCCTCGCAGGAGGAGGCCGTCTCGGCGGTTCTCCAACGATCCCCAGCGCTCGCAGCGGCCCAAGCAGCCGTTGATGCAAGTCGCGGTAGCTTGACCCAAGCTGGAGCAAGGCCGAATCCGGCGGTCAGCATCACCGCCGAGAACATCGCGGGCTCCGGCGCCTATCGTGGTACCAGCCGGGCTGAGACGACCTACGAGCTCTCCCAGCTGCTTGAGGTCGGCGGCCAGCGTGGTGCACGGGTCGGGGTCGCCCAACGTGACCTTACCCTTGCTGGACGGGATCTCGACGCAACACGCCTCAACCTCGTGCGCGCTGCGCGTCAAGCGTACGCAGAGGCTATCGCAATGCGGCGGGCTTCCAGGCTTGCGGCGGACAGCGTTCGCTTAGCAGAGGGAGTGCTCCGTATTGCGCGTGAGCGTGTGAGTGCTGGACGCGAGCCATACCCCCAGCAACGGCGTGCGGAGGTGTCCCTGGCGTCGGTACGCTTGGCTCGACAGCGTGCGGAAGACGAGTCAGGCTTGGCACGCCGCGCGCTCGCAGTACTCTTAGCGGTACCAGAGGTTGACCTTGGGACCACGGATGCCTGGTTCAACGACATTGGTCCAGGCCCCGCAAACCGTCCTGCCAGGGATCCAGAGGCAAATCCCGATTTCGCCCGCTGGCGTGAGGAGGTAGCCCGCGCCGACGCAGCGCTGCAATTGGAACGTCGTCGGGCGGTTCCCGACCTACGGGTCGGGGCGGCGATCAGGCGTCTCAGCGGCACTGATGACACCGCCATGGTCCTGAACTTTTCGGTGCCGCTGCCGATCTTCGATCGCAACCAAGGTAACATCGCGCGTGCCGGGGCCGAGCGCTCGCGGACCGAACGCCTGGCAGAACTGAACCAGATCGCGATCGGTGCAGGACTGCTGGACACGCACCAGCGCCTGGAGACCGCGTGGCGCGAGGCGGACGGCCTTCGCCGCGTGGTCGTTCCCGGTGCCGAGGAAGCGTTTGCATTCGCCAGGGAGGGCTACAGTGCAGGCAAGTTTCAGTTCCTCGAAGTTCTCGACGCACAGCGGGTCCTCTTCGAGGCACGTGCACAGCTGAATCTAGCGCTCCGCGATTATCATCTGCGCCGGGCGGACGCAGACCGGCTCACAGGGAACGCTCCGCATCCTCTTACGCCCAGCGCTCGCGGAGACAGTCGATGAATGCCCGGCCCAAGTTGCTCCCCGCCGCAGTAGCCGCAACCCTCGCCATCCTCCTGACCGCCCGCTCGTCTACAGCCTTGCCGCCTGTGGAGACCCGGCCGGGAACCAGATCGGGGAGTACGCCCACTCTGCCCGTTGCCCCTGCTAACACTGGCGTACCGGCGCGCATCCAACCCGAGACTGCCAAGCCCCCAAGCGTCCGCATGACAGAGGCGGACGCCGAGCGGGCCCGTATTCGGGTCCTGGCGGTAACGCGCCGAGCAGTTGCACGCCAGGTTCAGGTGCCCGGGACGATCATCCCCAACGGGGACCGCCTTGTCCGGGTTCCCACCCGCGTGGCGGGACTTGTGGCGGAGCTACGTAAGCGTCCTGGTGAGCAGGTCGCGGCTGGAGAGGTCCTCGCTGTCATCGAAAGCCGCGAGGCGGCCGATGCGAAGGCAGAGTATCTCGCCGCGTTGCGGGTCGACCAGCTTTCCTCCGCCATTTATCAGCGTGAGCGCCGCCTTTGGGAGCGGCGCATTACGGCGGAGCAGGACCTGCTTCGAGCGCGTGCCGAGGCGGAAGGCACACGTATCCGTGTTGACTTGGCGCAACAGAAGCTTGCGACCCTGGGCCTTTCGGTCGAGCAGATCCGGGGGCTGCCGCGCCAGCCGACTTCAGCGCTCTCCCACATGGAGGTGCGGGCACCGATCTCGGGCCGAGTGAGCGAACGCAGCGTGGATCTAGGCGGCGCCGTAACTGCGGAGACCCAAGCTTTCACGGTGGTGGACCTCTCGGTCGTTTGGGTGGAGATGGCGGTGCCCTCCACGGAGCTGGCCTTTGTGCAGGAGGGGCAATCCGTCACCGTAACTGGGCCGCAGCCCGAGTTGCGGGGGGACGCCAAGCTGATCTTCATCAGTCCAGCGCTCGACAACCAGACGCGTTCAGCACGTGCCGTGGCGGAAATGGTGAACCCCGAGGGTGCCTGGCGGCCCGGAATCTTCGTCAACGTGACCGTACAGGCTGGGCGGCCGGGGACAGGCTTGGTGATACCGCGAGAGGCTATCCAGACCGTGGCAGGCGGGCCAGTGGTCTTTGTGCGCACACCCGATGGCTTTGAGCGTCGTCCTGTCCGGCTAGGCGCCTCCGATGACCGCAACACGGAGGTTCTCTCCGGCCTGGACGAGAACGAGCGCATCGCTGCCTCCAACACCTTTCTCCTCAAGGCCGAGTTGGCAAAGGTCGAGAGCGAGCGCGAGTAGGGGCACAGACTATGATTGCTCGCATCCTCGACTTTTCGGTCCACCAGCGATGGTTGGTGGTGTTGCTTTCTATTGGGGCCGCCCTCTACGGCATCCGCTCTCTCCAGGTGTTGCCCATCGATGCCGTGCCCGACGTCACGAACAGGCAGGTGCAGATCAACACGGTGGCCACGGCCTATTCCACGTACGAGGTGGAAAAGCTCATCACCTTTCCAATCGAGACCACCCTGGCAGGGATTGCCGGGCTGACGGAGACGCGTTCCCTCTCTCGCAATGGCTTCTCGCAGGTCACAGCGGTCTTTGCCGACAACGTCGACATCTACTTTGCTCGGCAGCAGGTGCTGGAGCGGATCACCCAGGCGCGCAACGCGTTGCCTGAGGGCGTGCAAACGCAGATGACCCCAATCTCGACCGGCCTCGGCGAGATCTACATGTGGTCGATTGACTACCGTCGCCCATCGTCGGGAGCCCCCGTCCACGATGGTCAGCCAGGCTGGCAGGCAGATGGCAGCTACCGGACTCCGGAGGGGGAGGTCCTGGTTAGCGAGCTGGAGCAGACTGCATATCTCCGGACAGTGCAGGACTGGATTATCCGGCCACAAATGCGGACGGTGCCGAACGTGGCAGGCGTCGACTCCCTTGGAGGCTACGTTAAGGAGTACGTCGTCCAGCCGGACCCCGGTCGGCTCATTGCGCTAGATCTCTCCTTCGAGGACATCGCCTCGGCAATTGAGCGCAACAACGTCAGCCGCGGCGCCCGCTACCTGGAACGGAACGGCGAGGGCTATGCCGTCCACTCGGCCGGGCGTCTCGAATCAATGACCGAAATCGGCGACGTGGTCGTTGCAACACGCGACCAGGGAACACCAATCAGGGTCCGCGACGTTGCCGAGGTGTCCATAGGGCGCGAGCTTCGCACCGGCAGCGCCAGCGTTGCGGGGCATGAGGCGGTGGTGGGTACGGCCCTCATGCTGCTTGGCGGCAACAGCCGCACGGTGGCGGACGCAGTGCGGGCGAAGCTAATGGAGATCTCGCGCGCGCTACCTCCGGATGTCGAGGTAAAGACGGTACTCGACCGATCCCGTCTCGTGAACACCACCATTCAGACGGTCACCAAGAACCTCGCTGAGGGCGCCTTGCTCGTCGTCGTCGTGCTCTTCCTGCTACTTGGTAATATTCGGGCGGCAATCATCACCGCCCTCGTCATCCCGATCGCTATGCTTCTGACCCTCACGGGTATGGTGCAGGGTCAGATCAGCGCGAACCTAATGAGTCTCGGAGCACTCGACTTCGGCCTCATTGTCGATGGGGCAGTGATCATCGCGGAGAACAGCCTCCGCCGCTTGGCAGAAAGACAGCATGAAAAGGAAGGGAAGCTGACATTGGAGGAGCGGCTCGAGACAGTAGCCGCGTCTGCACGAGAGATGATCCGGCCATCCGTGTTCGGGCAGGCTATCATCATCCTCGTCTACGTGCCCTTCTTGACCCTGACCGGTGTCGAAGGCCGGATGTTCTCGCCCATGGCAGTGACCGTCATCATCGCGCTTGGGGCAGCGTTCATCCTGTCGCTCACCTTTGTCCCGGCGATGATTGCCATCGTCATCACGGGCAAGGTCAACGAAGACGACAATCTCATTATCCGCTTCTTCAAGTGGGTTTACCGCCCTGCCCTCAACCTTGCAGTCCGGTTGCCCCTGCCCGTCGTGTTAGCTGCTGCAGCCTTCTTCGCAGGCTGCGTAATGTTAGGTGGGCGGCTGGGACAGGACTTCATGCCGCAGTTGGACGAGGGCGATATCGTCGTCGCCTCGGTGCGCATCCCCAGCACTTCGCTCACGCAATCGCAGGAAATGCAGCTGCGGTTGGAGGAGGCGTTGAGCGTGCTGCCGGAGGTGGCCTACGTTTTCTCGAAGACTGGCACCGCTGACCTGGGGGCAGACCCGATGCCGCCTAACGCTTCCGATGCCTACGTTATGCTTCGCCCCCGCAGCGAGTGGCCGGATCCATCGCTACCAAAGAACGACCTCATCAAGCGAATTGAGGAGATCTCGGGCAGCTTGCCAGGCAACCCTGTAGAGATCAGCCAACCCATTCAGATGCGTTTCAACGAACTCCTGGCGGGCGTCCGTGGCGACGTGGCGGTCAAGGTGTTCGGCGAGGAGTTCGGGCCCATGCTTACCTCGGCAAATCAAATTGCCACGGTCCTCGGCAGCATCCAGGGAGCCGAGGACGTACGGGTGGAGCAAGCAGACGGCCTGCCATTCCTCGAGATCACTGTGGACAAGGCTGAGATCGCCCGTCGTGGTCTGAGTGTTGCGGCAGTACAAGACATCATCGGCGCCGCCATCGGTGGGCGGGAGGCCGGGTTCCTGCTGGAGGGCGATCGGCGCTTTCCCATCATCGTCCGGCTGCCGGACGCGGTGCGTCAGGAACTGGATGTCCTCCGTAACCTCCCCGTGCCCTTACCGCGTGTTGAAAGCGGTCCGGGTGGCCGCCGGGGCCTACCAGGCTCCGTACCACTCAGCACTCTAGCAAGGTTTGAATTCACGGAAGGACCTAACCAAGTGAGCCGGGAGAATGGGCGTCGGCGTGTCGTGGTGACCGCCAACGTACGTGGCCGTGACATTGCTTCCTTGGCGGCTGAGGCCCAAGCTCGCGTAGCCGCTGAGGTTCAGCTACCCTCCGGTTACTTTGTCACTTGGGGTGGTCAGTTCGAAAACCTGGCGTCCGCGCGTGCCCGTTTAATGATCGTGGTCCCGGTCTGCTTCTTTCTTATTTTTCTGCTTCTCTACATCGCCCTGGGCTCACCCCGGGATGCTGTACTTGTTTTCAGCGCCGTTCCCCTGGCGCTATCGGGTGGGCTGGTCACGCTGTGGCTACGAGACATGCCGCTGTCCGTCTCGGCTGTCGTCGGCTTCGTAGCGCTCTCCGGGGTGGCGGTGCTCAACGGCTTGGTAATGCTGACGCACATCCGGCAACTCCTGGCAGATGGCTTGTTCCCGAGGGAGGCGGTACTGCAGGGGGCCATGGACCGGTTACGGCCGGTGGCAACAACGGCGCTGGTCGCCTCCCTCGGCTTTGTACCAATGGCCTTCGCCACAGGTGCTGGAGCCGAGGTACAGAAGCCGGTTGCCACCGTCGTTATCGGAGGGTTGGTAACGGCAACTCTGCTGACCCTGCTGGTGCTGCCCGCCTTGTACGTGCGCTTCGGGAGCCGAAAGGTGTCGGAAGTCCAGGCTACTGCGAAAACGGCGGGTGGCTCGCTGGCCCATCACCTGGCGGAGTGACGCTTGACCTCCCGAAAACTGGGCAACCTCCGGATGCTTTGCCGCTGTAGGCCTGGGCAACTCCGATGTCACGCTGTCAGGGCAGTCGGGTGTGCTGTCGGCGGATTGCCTGAAGCCAGCCTATGCCCCCAGCCTGCTGACGACATGTGGTCGCATTCCTATTCCGTAGAGACCATGTTGGAGGTGTTGTTGTAGTCGCCCTGCTCGGACGGCAGCACGACCTCGAACCGTGAACCCGGGCAGGTGGTCATTCGTCTCAAGAAGCTTTGCGCTTCAATGCGCGAAATCCAGGAGGCGGCTGTCTAAGCAGGCAGACGTGGGGTCTCAGAGGTACTTTGTAATGGCTTTGAATTCCTCGATGGGCCCTCTCTCCGCGCGCGGTACGGCGCCGACCACGTGATCAAGGCAGTGGTCAAGGTGGTCGTGAATAAGGGTGCGCTTCGCGTTGGAAATCGCCGTCTCAACCGCCTGGAGCTGCTGGGCAACGTCGAGGCAGGACCGTCCGGCTTCGATCATCTCCATAACAGAGCGGAGATGCCCTTCCGCCCTGCGTAGGCGCTTCATAACTTCCGGATGGGAGGCGTGAACGTGCGGTTTGGACATGAAATGTCCTATCGACCTGGGAGGTATTAGGTCAAGCGGCGATAGCAACCTCGCCAGGGTCAGCATTGCGCTGAACGGCGGGGGAGGCTGACCACAACGAGTTCCTGCTGAGTGTGTCCAGCCCCAGAGTTTGCGCTCCCGGAGATGCGCACGGCGACAGGCCGTTGCTGACACAAATGCTGAACCTCGACGCTATTAGGTTCACGCCGAACCTTCAAAGACTTGACGCACGGCCCGATCACCGTGGCATCTCCAATGTGCCCTCATCCTGGCCCAAATTGCCACTGTCGCGCCGATGTCGGCCGAGGCCGGGGCACAGGGAGTCTGGGAAGGAGTGATCCCTGGAGGGGGTTCGCAGTGGTACATCAACCGGCGCCCGGTCAAACGTGTCAAATGGTACCAAAACCAGGAGGGAGGAGCACTGAACGCCAGCCGAAGGCGCTCAACTGTTGAGCTTGGGTCCGGACGAGGTGATCAGCCCTTCTGTCCTTGTGGCTCGGCACAGCCTGACAGCACCAGACTTGGAGGGAGCGAGGTTTGATCCCTTGATCTGCTCCTCCGGCATCACCTGCGTATCTGGACAAGCGTTGGAGGTCAGTGCGGCTCACGGAGCAGGTTCGGGCTACCGTCCCCGCCACGAGGAGCTCCCCGCGGGCGAGCAGATGCCGATGTGCAGCTCGAACAATTCAGAAAGAGCAGCAGCTCAGCCATACTCCAGGCTGCGACACTCAAGGTTACTCAAGCTTGTGGCATTGGGGATCCGTATAGCCCGGTCCAAGGGCTGACGAGGTGCGTGGTCGTAGTTTCGGCACCGTTGGTCTCTGCCACCGGAGACCACGGCACAGGAACGTGGACAATGATCCGTAATCGCATTCTTTCGGCTGCGCTCGCAGGTACGCTAGCGGCCTTTACCGTTGGTGGTGCGGCCCTGGCGGCCCCGGAAGGCCAGCGGCAGCGTGGCAGCACCGAGCATCAAACGGAGGCAGCTGCTGTGTTGGGGGCGCGCATCGCACCTGCCGATGCAGTCACGGCGGCTGAGCGTATTGCGAGCGGCCGTGCGGTCAAGCTTTCGATGGAGCACGAAAATGGCGCCCGACTGTATGAGGTTCGGGTGGCCTCCGGCGACCAGATGGTAACAGTGATAATTGATCCTTCTACAGGTGCCGGGCGCGCCATAGAAAACCAGGGTTTCCTTAGCCGTCTCCTGGATCGCGCGGACAAGGATGAGTTGCAGGCAATGCTCCAGGCGTCGACCACCCTTGGCCAAGCGATCGCTGCTGCCGAGCATGCCGCTGGCAGTGGCCGCGCCGTTGAGGCGTCCTGGGAGGACGATGGTCAGGCGCACGGCTATGAGGTCGAGGTAGCCCGGGAAGGCGGCTCCGTCACAAAGCTCTTTGTAGACGCAGCCAGTGGACAGGCCCGTGTCGTGGGTCAGCCTGCTTTGAACGGCAATAGGGGGCAGGTTCGCTGAAAGGCGGGGCTGGGATCACCCGGGGGCACCATGGCGGCAGCCAAGAATGTTCCCGGCGTTCCGACCCCGAATGACGAACCTGTACGGAGCCTGCCGACATGACAAACCTTGCCGCTCAGCGCACAACGCCGATGCTCAACAAGGTGCCGGAAGTCACTATCTATTTCTGGATCATCAAGATCTTGGCGACGACGGTCGGTGAGACTGGCGCCGATTTTATGTCAGTGACGCTGAACTTGGGGCTCGGCGGCACGTCTATGCTTATGGCTATCCTGCTGGCGGCGGTGCTCGCCATGCAGATACGGGCACAGCGTTACGTGCCCTGGATCTACTGGTTCACCACAGTTCTCGTGAGCGTTGTCGGCACGTTGATCACCGACAGCATGGTTGACATTCTCGGTGTTAGTCTTCCAGCTGCGACAGCTGGCTTTGCCGTCGCGCTCACGGCGACCTTTGCCGCATGGTACGCTTCGGAGCGCACGCTTTCCATCCACAGCATCCATACACGACGGCGCGAACTGTTTTACTGGGCGGCAATCCTTTTTACGTTTGCCCTCGGCACAGCCGCAGGCGATCTCACAGCAGAAGGCCTTGGCCTCGGTTATGCGCCGTCTGCCCTGGCATTCGGTGCGCTGATCTCGCTGGTGACGATGGCCTATTATTCTCTGGGCGCCAATGCGATCCTGACCTTCTGGATCGCCTATATTCTTACGCGTCCTCTCGGTGCATCCCTGGGTGATTTGCTGTCACAGCCGACAACGAACGGTGGGATAGGCCTGGGAACGGTGCTGACGAGCATCATGTTCATTGCCATCATCGGATCACTGGTCGTCTGGTTGAGCCTCGGTGGGCGCGACCCTGATCTGGGGCGCACGACAGCCGAGCGCTGATGCGGGCGATCTTGCCCGGCTTAGATAGAGGGCCACCCCGGCATCTATGGGACTGGCCCTCACCATGTCTGCCCTGCACGCATCTTCTGGCTGCGCCCCCCTGGTTTGCAACCAGCCCGGCGCAGTTTGCGGCAGAAGCGAACACCACATTGGGAAACCGTATAGCGACAGCCAATGAAGGGCAGCCGGGACAGTGACAATCTCCACTCGGCGCCATCGGCTGCACTGCAGGCCACTAGCCAGAAGGAGACCAAGCTGATGGACAGCCGACAATCAGCCCGCGACGCCTTGGTGCAGGAGGCACAACTCGAATTGCATTTGACGTCGAATGGTCCCGTTCCGGCATCAGCGGCGTTGGATAGTAGGCTAATGCCCAGTACACCGGACCCTGTTGCCTACGCGATGGGCTACCGGGGGACCACTCACCCTGCACCCCGCAATCCCGCTGCGACACAGAACACGGGCATGCGGGCTTGGCAGACCATCTTGAGCGTTGGTGCGTGCCACGTTCACGCGATCAGTCTAGAGGACTGGAGTACAGAGAAGGCACCGACTACTCTTATCGTCGCCCCTGACCAGGGTTCAGGCAGTAACCGGATGTTGCGGCTGATCTCACCTAACCCTCACAGTGTACTGGTCAGCGCCACCACCTGCGGCGCCCTGGAGCTTGCAGGCGGCGCTAGCCAGCCTTTGACTTACGCAGCCAAAGCGCTGCTGGACGTCAACCGCGCACCGCCAGTTGCGCCACGAATCCCCTGCGCTCCCGGTGGGTTGCTGGCGCTGCTGCAGAACCAAGGCAGAGGGGGCGGAGATGCCTGAGGCCAGACAAGTTGGGCCAACGGTACCGGGGGTGCATGCCATCACAACCCGTCTCGCCCACCCGGGCGTCGTGACGATTGTTGCGGCGCAACTCGCTACCAGTTCGGTTATGACGCCGCCCCCGCGAGACGGTGGAGGAGCGGGGGACCTTTGGTTCGCGGCTCACACGCTGCTTGGCCTTGGAGCAGTTGCCGCCGTCATGTTGGTCTGGCTGGCGATGCTGGCTCGCCCAGCAGGCGGCACAACGCCGCGAAGCGCACTCTTCCCTTGGTTCTCGGCCCGCCGCCGCATCGCCTTGGCAGAGAACATCACTAGGGTCATTCGGCGGATTCGTGCAGGTCGCTTGCCGCATGCCGCCGACACCAGCGGAGCACTTGCCCCGGCCGTGCACGGCCTCGGCCTCCTTGTCCTTTCGGCAGTTGTGGTAACTGGCTTCCTTGGTTGGTACGGCGGCTTTCGAGCGCTGCTCGCAGCCCATCCAGTGTTCACGACCCTACTCTGGGTCTACCTCAGCGGCCATGTTGGGTTTGCACTCCTGCATCAGGGCATGGGCGAGGGGCGGTTAGGCTATATGTTCCTCGCATGGCGGCGGGACCGACAGGGGACCAGGCTATGAAGATCCTCGTCGTTGAAGACGACAAGTCGACCCGGGACTACCTAACCAAGGGCCTGACCGAGGCAGGCTATGTGGTCGACACAGCGGCGAACGGCCGCGACGGGCTCTTGCTTGCGGCTGGTGAGCCCTACGACTTGATGGTGGTTGACCGGATGTTACCAGGCCTCGACGGCGCAGGAATCGTTCGCACAGTACGCGCCGCTGGGGTTCGCACGCCGATCCTGCTGCTGACCACCATGGGCGGCATCGACGATCGGGTCGAAGGCCTTGACGCCGGTGCTGACGACTATCTTGTGAAGCCGTTCGCCCTCGCTGAGCTGCTCGCCCGTCTCAATGCCCTCGCCCGCCGCCCACCACTCGGAGCGGAGCCGACCCGCCTACGCGTCGCGGACCTCGAGATGGACCTGCTCAAGCGCACTGTCATTCGCGCCGGGCAGCGGGTGGATCTCCAGCCTCGCGAGTTCCGCCTCTTGGAGTGCCTGATGCGGCATGCTGGCCAAGTGGTAACTCGCAGCATGCTGCTGGAGAAGGTTTGGGACTTTCACTTCGATCCGCAAACCAACATCGTGGAAACCCATGTCAGTCGCTTACGGGGCAAGATGGATCGCGGCTTCAACGTGGAGGTGATCCATACGGTTCGTGGCGCCGGTTACTGCCTACGCGCACCCGATTAGGACTAACCAGGACTGCTAAGCGCAGAGCTTGCGTTGCCATGTCCTTGGGCAGAGCACGACATTGGGAAATCTCAATCTTACGGCAAAGCCTTGGTAAATTGGAGGCGTCAATAGTGCAGCCGTCCGAGCCATAGGCGGAGGCTGCTACGCCATGGAAGGAAGCGATATGAGAAGCAACGCAGACCTTGTCTTGAGCAAGGTTCCCGAAGTCACCCTTGGGTTCTGGATCATCAAGATCGCTGCAACCACGCTGGGTGAAACAGCGGGTGACGCGGTGACGATGACTCTGGGTTTGGGTTACCTGGTTGGGACCGCCATCTTCGCCACCGCTGTTGCGATCGCGGTTACTGCCCAGGTCACTGCAAAGCGGTTCAACCCGTTCCTCTACTGGGCCGTCATCGTCGCAACCACGACCGCTGGAACAACACTGGCGGACTTCGCGGACCGCTCTTTGGGCATCGGCTATGTCGGAGGCTCGTCGTTGCTCTTTGTCCTCCTCATGGCGACGCTTGGCCTATGGTATCGTTCGCTCGGCTCCGTCTCGATCTATACCGTCACCTCACCCCGGGCTGAGGTATTCTACTGGGCAACGATCATGTTCTCCCAGACGTTGGGCACGGCACTTGGCGACTTCCTGGCCGACACTGGCGGGCTCGGGTACGGGGGTGGGGCAATCGTCTTTGGCGGCGCCCTAGCGGTGGTCGCAGCAGCCTACTTCTGGACCAATCTGTCGCGGACATTGCTGTTTTGGGCCGCCTTCATTCTCACGCGGCCACTCGGCGCGATGGTGGGCGATTTCCTCGACAAGCCCTTGGCGGACGGCGGACTGGCACTGGGCCGCTTCTCGGCCTCCGCGGTGCTTGCTGCCTTTATGCTGGCCTGCATCCTGCTCCTGCCCCAGAGAGCGGGCAGACACCCGGGGGGAAGTGAGCAGGCTCTATAATGCTAACCCAGGGACGGTGTGCCTTCTGGCGCTCCCAAGATATCGCTTGGACCTACCACGCCGTACGGCAGCTTCAAATCGCTCAGATGCCGCGGTCGTGCGCAGAGCAGCAGCTATCCGCTGGGGCGCACAGCCCTGCGGGAGAGCAATCCGGTACAGAAGGCATTCTGATTTTTGGTCGTGAACTCAGCCGCCAGCTATGCCGCAGTCATCGCACCCATGGTGGTTGGATCAGCCTGCCTCTTACTGGCACCCGAGATCATCCTGCCCGCGTAGAACTCGGAGCCATTACGCCTGCGTCTTCAACGGAGCGCCCCTGACTTGACCGGCAACGGAACACAAGGCCGCAGGGCGCCCGTATCCTGGCTTAGAGGACCGGGCGGCTTTGCACGACTACAGAATTCCACCGGGTTTCGGCTCACTCTGCTCTACGCCGTTGTGTTTGCTCTCTCCTCCATCGTGTTGTTTGGTCTCGTCCATTGGACAACGGTAGGAGCGCTACGGCAGCAAATCGGCGATGCAGTGGAGGTCGACCTCGGCGAACTGATGCGTACAGGAAACCGGCAGGGCGCGCGCACAGCCGAAACTCTCGCGCGTGTTCTGGCGGAACAGGAGGGCACCGACATGGTGCATGCAGGCTCCCACTACGCTGTCGAGAACGCTGCAGGTCAACGCTTGGTCGGCGCCTTACCTGCCCTGCCGCCGCACACGGCCGCCAATGGTTGGTTTGAAATCGGAGACGACGAAACCGCACTCCTGGGCAAGGTCGTTACCCTTTCTGGAGGTGGGCGGTTGGCCGTTGCACGTGATGCCGCCCGTCTCGATGAAACCGCTGATCTTGTCGAGAATGCATTCTTCTGGGCCGCTGGAGTCATGCTGCTGCTTGGTCTTGGAGGCGGCCTGATCGTCGCACAGGGCTTCCTACACCGCGTGGATGCGATTGCCGCTACGGCAGCAGCGATTGCGCAGGGCGAGTTGGACCGTAGAGTGCCGGTCCCGGTCGCCGGTCCAGTCGACGAAATGGACCGGCTCGGCGTCGCCATCAACGCCATGCTCGACCGCATCCGTGACCTGATGGAGGAGCTGCGTCGAACCAGTTCGGCCATTGCGCATGATCTACGCACACCACTGTCGCGCCTCCGCCAAGGCCTTGAGGCTGCCCGGGATGGGGCACCGACGCCTGCTGGGTACGAGGCGGCAGTAGAGGCAGCCATTGCCGAAACCGACGCTATCCTCCGCGGCTTCGCGGCCTTGCTTCGCATAGCGCAAGTTGAGACAGGGGCACGCCGAGCTGCGTTTGCTCCAGTCGATCTCTCATCCGTTGCCGTTGACCTAGTTGAGGCCTACGGACCATCAGCAGAAGAATCAGGGCGTAGCCTGACGACCGTCATCGAACCGGGTGTCATGGTGATCGGTGATAGGGAACTGCTGGTGCAAGCGCTGGCTAATCTCCTGGAGAACGCTCTCCGTTATACGCTTGCAGGCACATTGATCGTCGTAGGCGTCGTGGGGCCTCAAACCGATATGGGGCCAGCACTCATCGTCGAGGACAATGGACCAGGCATCCCGCCTGAAGCTCGTGGGCAGGTGCTGCGCCCCTTCCATCGTATGGATCCAAGCCGCTCCGACGAGGGGAGTGGTCTAGGCCTTACTCTCGTCGCAGCAGTAGCGAAGCTGCATGACGCTGCTTTGGAGCTCACGGCGGCGAGGTCGGACGGACACGGTCTGCGTGTCACACTTCGCTTCTCGTAGGCAGCAAGCCAGGTGTTGTGCTTACCCAACGCACCGAAGATTGGAAGACGAGGATGACTACGGAGAGCACGGCAGCCACGATCCGGGCGGGTCGGCGAGAGTTCCTGCCCATTGCCACGCTGGGCGGAGCGGCTGGGGCAGCCTGGGCCTTCCTTTCTCTGGCAAGCGAGGTGGGCGAGGGCGACACCCGGGCGCTGGATACTCGCCTGCTCCTAGCACTGCGTGAACCCGGCAATCCCGCTGACCCGCTCGGCCCACCTTGGTTGGAAGAGGTCGGTCGGGATCTGACAGCGCTTGGTGGCACCGGCGTGATGGTGATCCTGGTCCTGTCGGTGGTGACCTTCCTCGCGCTGGCGCGGCGCCGGGCCGAGGCGTTGACGCTGACAGCCGCATCGCTTGGGGCGATGGCGCTCGAACTGGGGTTAAAGGGCTGGTATGGGCGCCCGCGTCCGGAGTTGGTGCCCCACGGCGCTCGTGTCTTCACTGCAAGCTTCCCAAGCGGGCACGCAACCCTCTCAGCGGCTGTCTTCTTGGTCATCGGCGCCATGCTGGCGCGCGCGCAGCCTGACCTGCGGCTCAAGGCCTATGTGTCCTCGGTTGCCGTCCTGCTCGCGCTGCTGGTCGGCCTCAGTCGTATCTATCTCGGGGTTCACTGGCCCACGGACGTGATTGCGGGTTGGACGCTAGGCGCTGCCTGGGCGGCAATCTGCTGGGCAGCGGCTCTCTGGTTACGGCGTACAGGTGCTTGACAAACGTCCGCGGCGCGTCGCGGGAACAGGCACGGGCCAGACTGCGGCATGAAAGCTCCTTCTGCACGACTAGGCAGGCCAAAGCCGCCTGAATAGGTGTGTAAGAGGCCGCCGCAGAGATCTCGGGGAATCCAGCAACATGGCCCTCCCCGTTAATCACGCTGCAATCCCCACCAAAGGATAAACTGATGGACCTGACTGCGCTGGTTTCCGCCCTGCTAATGGGGCTGGTGGAAGGGCTTACCGAGTTCCTGCCTATCTCCTCAACCGGCCATCTGATCCTGTTAGGGGAAGCGATCGGCTTTCGTGGGCCGCCAGGCAAGGTGTTCGAGATCTCCATCCAGCTCGGGGCCATCCTCGCAGTTATCTGGATCTTCCGGGCAAAGCTTTGGCGCCTTGCCCTTGGGATGTGGCGTCCGGCGACAGCAGAACGGCGGTACGTTATCAACCTCCTGCTCGCTTTCCTTCCCGCATTGGTTTTGGGTGCCACACTTTACAAGACGATCACCACACTGCTGTTTAGCCCGCTAGTGGTAGCTCTGGCGCTCGTGGCCGGAGGAGTGGCTATCATACTAATCGAACGGTTCCGCCCCGAGGCGCGCGTGCATGAGATCTCCGAGATTAGGCCGGGGACCGCGTTGCTGGTTGGCTGTGGCCAGGTACTAGCGATGGTGCCCGGCACGTCCCGGTCGGCCGCCACGATCATCGCGGCCTTGCTGCTGGGAGTAGACCGCCGTGCCGCAGCCGAGTTCAGCTTCGTGCTTGCAATCCCAACGATGCTTGCGGCCACAGTGTTCAGCCTGTGGAAGGCTAGGGCGGACCTCGACGTCTCGCAGACGGGGCTGATTGCGGTGGGATTCATCACCGCTTTCGCCACCGCATTGTTGGTGGTCCGCTGGGTACTCGCAATCATCAGCCGTATGGGGTTTGCACCGTTCGGCTGGTACCGCATCACACTCGGGACAGTGGCGCTCGCCTGGTTGGCGCTGCGGTGATCCATATGTGGCGTATAAGGAGTTGATTTCTACGAGATGGGTTGGTGACCGGATCTGTAGGAGCGAATTGTTACGAAAGGGCAAGAGCATCGGCATTCCTGGAGGGGACGCCTATGGGGCCGCACGGTGCTCCTCGCGGGCAGCTTCCCAGACCTCTCGCGCGGCGTCGGCGTTCATCACGGCAATGCCAAGCCCCACGATCAGGTCAGGCCAAGCGGACACCCACAGAGAGGCCGTCGTCAAACCGGCGGCGATGATGGCGATATTGGCCAAGACGTCGTTGCGTGCAGAGAGGAAGGCAGCGCGGGTCAGGCTGCCGCCATGGGTGCGGAAGCGCGCCAGCATCATTGCACAGGTAGAGTTGACCAGCATGGCGCCGACACCAACCAGGGTTAATGCCAAAGGCTCTGGAGGCACCGGCACCATGATCTTATTCCAAACGGTCCAGAGCGTGGCGAGCCCAGGAATGAGCAGTATCCCGGACAGCGCCATACCCAGCCTCGCCCGCTGCCGCAGGCTCCAACCCAGCCCCAGCATGATTAGAAGGTTGACTGAAGCGTCCTCCAAAAAATCGATGCTGTCAGCAAACAGAGAGACGGAGCCGATGGCAACTCCTGCGGCGAACTCAATGCCGAAGTAGGCGAGATTCAGCGCTGCGACCCGGCGTACGACCTGTCGCAAGCCGATGTCGGCAGCCAAATCTTCCATGAGGTTGGTCCCTATCGATCCTCGTTATGTGCCTAGGAGACCTGCCTTGCGTACTATCGAGCAGGGCCTCGCAGGCGCGCACCGATGCGCCGAGCTCCACCTGTTCTTGGACCACTGCGGGAAACCAGAGAACACCGCTCGCCTGCACCCAGCAGAGGCATAATGCCCCGCTTGAAGCTTTCGTAATTCGAAGCCTCTTGCCGAAGTTGGAGGGGTTCTAGAACAGCTAACAGCGCTGCAGGCTCGTGCTGCGAAAGCCTCACCTCGTTAACTTAGGAGGTGGACCACGTCTCGTCCAAGCAGACCTAGAAGAAGCCTTCAGTGAAAGCTTTCTGATCTTGTGCTTGATGTCTCGACTCTGCTCAGACGTGGGACCACCTGGCCCCTCAGGATGATTATCGAGCTGTCGCAGGGCAAGAAGCTGACTGACTTGGTAGTGGCTGCAGAGGACCTCAAGCGTCTTGGCAAGGTCGCCCTGGCGAGCCAGCTCCCGTACCGCGGTTTCTCTTGGAAGCAGAAGCTCCGCGGCAAACGCGTTGGCCCGTTGTTCCCACGAAGCGTTGAAGCCCTTGGGACCATTGGTCCAGCGGACGTCAGCCACTGGGCGGCTGCCATTCCGATCCACCAGGAGATGCCCGAATTCGTGCGCTAAGGACGCCCGCTCACCCTCCGGTGTTCGCGAATGCCGACCTTGAGTGTTCACCACGATAACTGGTCCATAGCTGCCCCAGGCCGCGACAGCGTCTAGATCGGGCGCTTCAGGCACTGATAGCCGACGAATCTCGACGCCGAAATCGCGTAGCACAAGCGCAATATCAATCGGTTGGTTAGGCAATACCCCCCTCGATTGGCGGAAAGCCAGCGCGTAGGCGTGGCCCATCTCATGGAACGCACAGCCAACTTCAAGAACAATGCTTTGCTGCAGATGCTCGGCGACTTGGTCGAGCAAGGGGGTATCCTGAGGCGGCGAACGCCGAATCTCATCCAGCATTCTGCGCAATGCGACTGGCGCGACCCTGGATGCAGCGCTCCGCGCGACCACTCGGACATCGTCGGGATAAATAAGATCGTCAGTTTTCCCGACGGGAACGAGGCCGAGGTCATTATATTTTTGGGCCGAGATTTTCAAAAGGCTCGCGTCGAGTGCCGCGATATCTTCAGGGGTAACCGGCGCCCGATCCCGCCACCCCCTTGCTGCGAGGTGGGCCACTGGCAGGCGGGCGGACAACTGATTTCCAAGGCTGACAATGCCTCGGAGGACGTCGTCCGTTGGTACCACCTCATGATCCATACCACGCAGAGCACCATTCGGCGCGATATGGACGCCAAGTCCCACGCGGCAGAAACGCCATCCAATCAGATGTTTTTCGATCGGGACCAAGGGGTCAGCAAACGCCAAACCACGCCAGAGGCGTGTCATTGCCTCGAGAAGGACGACGACTGACCCTTGGAACTGTGTCTCGCCCCAGGGTGCCTTGGCAGCAACGTTGACCCACTCACCGGCGCTGAACGTCAGAAGGACCTCAAACCCTTGTCCAAGGGTCACCCACGCCGAACGTCGCCGTTCCGCCTTGGTCCGCCCGATCGGGATGTCGAAACCGTCCATCAAGCCGATCAGCCTTTCATTCCGTTTCGATAGCTTAGAGCACTCACGACTGAGACTGCCACCTGTTCCTTGCTATTAGGTTACCAGCCATTGTCCATCTTTCGGGCCACCCCTCCTTGAGGACCGCCAGTCCCTCCTCGCCAATCTCCATCACGAGACGGTCGTCGACCACTCCTGAACGTAAGGCAGGCAGATGATTCTGGTAAAATGCCTGGGCATTCGGCGATGGTTCGATGGCAATGCGCCCAGCCGTGCCCTCCGCCAGCGATAATTGGGCTGTGGCCATAAGAAGAAAACGGCCGATGCCGTTGAGTTGCTCCAGTTCACCCGGAAGGTTCGCTCGGTTCCAGGGTGCCGTAGCTAATGTGTCAAGGTAGGAAGCCTGAGGACGGCGCGGCAGCTGCCCCCTCCCGCGAGCAACCTTGGGGAGGAAGCTGGTTTCGTATCCGTGGGCGACCCGGGCAACGGCTTCGAGGCGCCCACCCCCACGCGCCGAGATCACTAGAAGCAGGCTGCCTCGCACGTAGCCGCCACTACCAGGATAGGTCATCCGCGGGTGGAAGACCTGGCAATACCACCGCCACTCCCGGTCTACATCCAGGTCAACAAGCTCGTCCCGGTTCCACAGCGGTCTCCAGGTGTGCCTGACGGCGTTCCTACAAAGCTGGAGCACCACGGGGTCCAAGCCGGGAACCCGCTCCCCCGCCTGGACGTCGTGACGAACGAAGGAGAGATCCACAGGCGCCCCGGAAGACGATTTCCACTGAAACTTCTGGCTTGTGGGAATGGATATGCGGCGCACTAGAGCTCAGCCACCCAGGCTTGGCAGCATGCCCCCCGGTCAAGGCAACCTTTGCTTGCATCCAACACGTCATCCATCCTTGCGCCCATCCCACCAGTACCCTTCCTGATCTCAAGGGGGAGAGCGGACGGCGGAATTCGCGATTGCGGCGCCTCATAGCACGCGTCCTCCGGGGCTCCCAGGTAGCCCCCGAACCCTCGATCAACCCGGAGCGGCAAAGCCGCATGATCAACCCACCGCATATCTGGGCTGATCACCATTCAACTGCAGGAGGCAACACGACGATTGTAGGGACCTCACGTCCACCACGGAGGCGTCGGACAGATCACTTTGGCTAACCTCCAAACTATTCTGTCGACCGCCCGTCGGTCTCCCTTCGGTCAAGCTGTTGAAGTCGGAGCAACTTCGGGATTGCAGCCGACGAGAGGATCGAGCTGCACCTGCTACCACTGTCAGGTTCCGCCTGGACCATGAACAAACCTGCTAATCCAATCTTGCCTGCGCCACGATCGCCGCATCTCTGAAACAGAGTCGTTGGCTTCCAAGACGTAGCGGAGGGCCTCTCAACCTGCCAAGTACCTCTGGCATGCGTGGGGACCGCGGCTGCGAAGCTGTAGAGCACAGCAACGATCGACGGCTTCAACGGCGGCCCCACCTAAAGGAGGGGTGCGACTACGAATTCGAGAGCGCCTGCCGCCGACGGGGATCAAGCGGCGCTGACATCCGCCGCGTCCTCTCGAAGCAACCACGCGCGGTGAGACTGGCGAACGTGTGTTGACCTCCGAATGCACGCGGCAGCTCGCCGTGGTCTTTCAGAGGGGATAAAGATCCCCGATGGGGTGCATGCCATCCACTCCGCGCCCCACTGATCGATCGCCAAGCGTATGGCAGCATACCCAGCCCAGCGTCGACGGGCATCAGGATCTGCACGGTGCTTGACCACAGGCCACGAAGCGAGAGCCTGTTCACGTTCGCTGTAGCAAGCGAGCCTACCCTGCTGCAGGGATCTCTCCACGCCCAGAGAAGGCTTGGTGGCTGGCAGGCAGGCCGTCTTTTGCTTGATTGACGGCTTGACGTACCCGCAACATACCCTTTGTCGTCTCTCTTTCGAAAGCTGCAATCGCACGGCCACAATGTGGGTGCAGTTCCGGTCCTTGGAGTTTACATGATCCCGCTGACTCAGCCCACTGCTCCAGTCGGTTCGGCTACATTCCATGGACATTCAGACCGAATCCGCGCGAGCGCCAAGATGCAGTCTGCGGTGTCAGACATCACGACGCATCTCTTCCCTGCAATGCGAGATACGCAGTGGTGGGACGAAGGCCAACAGAGTCGCTGTCTTTGGTCAGCAGCGGCAGCCGCTGAATATCTCCGTCGCCGCCGTGTTCGCGCCAAGGCTGTCGTCGGCGCATTCGTAATCACGCTGATGAATGCTGCAGGAGATTCGCAGTGGGGAGAGGGCAGCCTCGGCGTTGGCCTGCCTGATACGAGTACAGGACATCCAGGCCTACACTCACTCGTCGAAATCGCTGACAGAAGCGGTCCATGGCTACTGGATGTAAATATTTGGCAAGGGCACCGGCCTCGCTTCTCAGGTTTGCCAGATGCAGTTGCTGTCAGCCATGATTTCGATCAGCCCCTCCTTTCTTGCCCTGAGTTCAGGATTGTCGGGGTGTTGTCGCGCGACAGTGACCGTCATCGTGTGAACCTCCTCGTCGCCCGCGACCGTCAGGAGACCTGGGCGGGAAACGACGACGATACAGAACCTAGGCGCGCGAGAGTTGCCGCTGACAGGATTGAGGCACGTGTCCGAGCTGCGGTGCAGGCTCAGTCCGGAGGGTAGGCTGATAGCCCGCAACTCGGATGCGACCTTCCTTGAATGGGAAGGCCACGAAGACAATGCGGCCCGCCTCGCGCTCCTCCACATAGGTCGCATCCAGCCATGGACAGGGCCAGTCGCCCTCACTGGGGCGGTCGAGGAAGTCCTGCAGCCGCCTGTCGATCTCGGCACAGAGGCGGGAGACCTGGCTTTTGCTGGCGCGCTCCAACCCCATCACCTGGATCAAGCCCTCGACGGAGCGCGTTGAATGCCGTGCACGTAGGCTACCCCCATCACCGCCACACACCGCTTTCTCCGCCGTTCGGCAGGGCTCCATAAACGCCGGGAAATAGCTCCCGCGCCGGAGCCTCGGAATTCGCAGCTCAAGTGTCAGGGGCCGGATCTACCAGTTCCGCTCGCTCGCGGTACCCGTTCCGCTGCACCAGCCGATCCAGGCCGCGCTCACGAGGTGCCGCCCGGGTAAGGCCGTCAACCTCTGGGTCTAGAACGCGCGGCGGCAAAGCCGATCACCTCCCGTAGGAAGGTCGCGTCCAAGCCTTTCCCCAGGAGTTCGCGAAGGGCAGTCTCGTCATTGGTCATCGTGAGGTCCGAGCTTCGGGTTGTCGGTCTCCAGCAACCAAACCCTTCCGAAAGCCACCGCGATGACCTCCCTCACTCAGGTAGCCGCCTCCTACACCACCGCTTGGGACACGCTCCTGTCCAGACGCTCATGAGGCCGCAGTGAGGTCGTAATACAGTAGGTCTTCATCCAGCGACCAAGGTCACCTCCGGCGCGTAGTCAGCCGGTTGCCGGGGCCGGTCTTCAGAGCTCAATTTTCCAGTAAGCCAGGACATCTCGGACCTGGGCTCGGGGGTAGTGTGGACCGGCGTGTTCGAGGTCGTGCCGGATCCTTGCTATCCGCCGCGCGGCGTCGCTCCGTATGTCGCTGTTCAGGAGAACCACGCCCGGTGGCAGCTTCCCGTCGCCCGGAGCACGCGGCCAGCTCACGGGATAGGCGTCCCAGTCGCCCCAGCGGTCGATGGTGGCGACTGTCTCCACGAGACCCTCGTGGTCGCAGTGCCATCCGTAGAGCGCCCGCGCACAGATCCTCAGCATTGCCTTTACCTCGGGAACGGCGTCCGTGAACGCCTTCAGGGGCGTCGGCAAAAGGACCATGTTGCCGACGCAGGAGAAGAACCGGCGGTCCTGCACCACCAGATTCGCCTCTTGGAACAAGGGGTCGTCGACACCCCAGATGTGGCAGCAGGACCAATTCGGCCGGTCGTCAGATCGCAGGCCCAGCGCGTGCGTCAGGGCCTTGTTGGCATGCAGGTTCCCCTCCTGCTTGTGCTCGCCCTTGTTGAGTTGCGGCGTGGTCCAGTTCTCCTTGTAGAAGAATGCCTTCCGCGCGTGCTCCGGATACCACGTTGGCAGCAGGCGGAAGGTCGCCGGATCCACCCAGCGTGCCGTGCGCTCGATGAGGCTCATAACCTCGCCCAGTTCCATCTCCACCCGGAGAGCATCTAACCCGTCCGGCAACGTCGCCCTCGCCAAGTCTGCCTCTTCACAGCTTTCCCGGGTTGTCAGGTGGCTGGTGCGCGGCCGCAAGCCGTTTTCTTGCCCGGGCGGCCGTCGTCGAGCACCAGTACGAGAAATGCCGCCTGCGGGAGGAAATCCCGAGGGCGGCATGGCTCATACCAATCGCCTTGGTAGATGACTAATTTTGCCCCAAAGCGGCTGTTTGCTGAAGGGGAGTCTAGGTGCAACCTGTGGCGATGCAGTTCGATCCCCGGCCAGCCACCCCCAACGACCTTCATGCAGTGGAAGAGATCGTCCGGCACGCCTATTCCCCTTACGTGAGTCGCATCGGACGGGAGCCGGGGCCGATGCTAGACGACTATGCCGCTCTAATCGCGGCGGGCCGTCTCCATGTCGTCGAACGGAATGGCACCGTGCAGGGCCTGGTCGTGCTTATCCCGCAGCACGGCGCGATGCTGCTGGACAATGTGGCTGTCGCTCCCGCTGCCCAAGGAACGGGGCTTGGCCGCACGCTGCTGCGATATGCCGAGCGGGCTACTAGGGATGCGGGATACGACCGCATCGAACTCTACACCAACGAGGCAATGACGGAGAACATCGCCCTGTATGCCCGTACCGGCTATTCGGAAACGCGTCGGGTTGAGGAAAAGGGATTGAAGCGGGTGTACATGGTTAAGATCCTGCCCTGATCATTGTAAGCGCCACCAGCGCGCTAGCTGGCAGTGTGACTATGCTGCCGCCACGGGCCTGCCTACACGCGAGAGGCCGGGTCCACCCGAAGTGGTCATCCACCAAGGCGCTTGGTATCAGTCGCCATCCTCGTCCAATGAATCGTTCGCGGGGCAGCGACCCCGAGAAACCAGCCTGCAAGTCGGCGGCAGTAGCGCCGAGATGCTGGGCGACACCCTCCAGGACCACGGCCGAAACCGAGACGTAAAGGGTAGCGGTCCAGGTCAGGGCGTAGTGTACGCCGAGGGCCAGGGTCCAGTCAGCGTGCCAAGCGGATACCAGCTTGGTCAGGCATCCCGCGCCCGCGGCGCCGAGGATGTGCCCTCGCCAAGGCGGCGCTGCAGCAGGACGATATCGAGCCAGCGCCCGTGCTTATAGCCCACCGCCTCCAGCGTACCGATGCGGCGGAAGCCCTGCCGCTCGTGAACGCGGATTGATGGAATGTTGGCACTATCGCCGACCACCGCAATCATCTGCCGGAACCCTCGTGCCTCGCAGGCTCCGATCAGGGCGGTCAGCAGGTGGGAGCCCAAACCGCGTCCGGTGGCATCGGAGCGCAGGTAGATCGAGTCCTCCACCGTGTTGCTGTAGGCTGCGCGCGGGCGGTAAGCGCCAGCGTAGGCGTAACCCAGTACCACTCCATCGTCTTCCACCACGACGTAAGGAAAGCCACCCTCCAGAAGGGCGGTTCGGCGGCGCGTCATCTCCACAACGTCAGGCACTCTGGTTTCAAAGGAAGCGGAGCCGTGACGGACATGATGGGCGTAAATCGCGGTGATGGCAGTCATATCAGCCTCGGAGGCAGGCCGGATACCGGTAAGGGTAGAACCAGGGGTCAGCGTCGCGCTCATTCACAATCCGCTCTGGAGGAGCCGGAACCAGCTCCGGCGCCCCGAGAATGCTGCTTCAGAGATCTCCCGGAGCAAAGAAAGTTTTCCAGATACGGCGCATTCGAATAATTTATGCTTATGGACACACCGACGCTTCGCCAGCTCCGGACCTTCTTGGCTGCCGTGGAGCGGGGCAGCATTACTGAAGCGGCACGGTCACTACATTTGACCCAACCCGCGGCCAGCCAGCAGCTCCGTGAGCTAGAGCGCATCCTCGGCGCTCGCCTGCTGGACCGGGCAGAAGGGCGGGTCATGGCAACTGCGGCAGGAAATGCCATCCTTGCCCCCGCTCGGCGGGCTCAAGCGGCGGTCGAGGAGCTCGTTTTCGCGGCGGCAGCTTTCCGCTCAGGCGAGACCGGCAGGGTGCGGCTCGGCACCGGCGCCACCGCCTGTATCCACCTGCTGCCGCCGGTGTTAGCGGCTGCCAAGGCGCGGATGCCAGGCCTGGAGATCCTGGTGGCAATCGGCAACACGCCGGAAGTCTTGCGCCGAGTTGAGGAGGGCGACCTGGACGCGGGCTTCGTGACCATGCCACGCACACTAAGCCGAGCCTTGACCACAGCGACACGGCAGCGCGACGGGCTGGCGGCGCTGGTGCCCGCAGGCACTCCTGGCGAGGGCGCCCTTACGCCCACACAGCTCGCTGCGCTACCGCTGATTCTCTACGAAAGCGGCGGTGATACGCGAGGCGTTGTCGATGCTTGGTTCCGCAAGGCCGGGTTGGCTCCCAGGCCGATCATGGAGCTGGGCAGCGTCGAGGCTATCAAAGTACTGGTTGGCAGTGGATTGGGCGCCTCGGTGTTGCCCTGCCTCGCCCTGGGTAGCAGTACGCCCGGTACGGAGCGGCGACCATTGCGGCCCGAGACGTCTCGCGAGCTCGGCCTCGTGCTGCGCAATGAGAAGGTGCGCGACCGAGGGCTGCGGGTTCTGACGGAAGCCTTGGAAGCTGTTGGCTAACCGGCTTACCTAGACGGCGGTTTCAATGACACCATCCATCTGCCGCAAGGCTCTGCGTGTGCGTTGGGCGCCGCGGCCAGGGCGGTGGCGTCGCCTCATGGCTTCGAACACTGTATCCTTCAGGAAATCAGGTGTTGGTCTTCTTCCTCTGTGACCTATCGCTACGTCTACGACGCTCAATCCGAAAAATCCTGTGGGAGCCAGGCGATGACCTCTCGAACCATTAAAGGTTGTTGCCCCCTCGACTGTCAGGATAGCTGCTCCTGGGTTGCCCAGGTTGAGAATGGCCGTGTCGTGCGGATGGCGGGTGCGCCAGACCACCCCATCACGCGCGGTGTCTTATGCGCCAAGGTCCGGGATTACGAGACACGCCTGGATGCACCCGACCGGTTGCTCCATCCCTTGCTACGTACTGGCCCCAAAGGCAGTGGACTGTTCCAGCGCATCAGCTGGGATGAAGCGCTGTCGCGCATTGCAGAGCGGTATAGCGCAATCATCGCTCATCATGGCGCTGAGGCATTGCTGCCGGTGAACTTCGCCGGTTCACTCGGTGTCGTTCAGCGGCGCGCCCTTATGAGGCTTTTCCACGCGCTTGGCGCGTCACGCTTCCACGGCAGCATCTGCGGACAGTCCGGCAACGCACTTGCGGCGGAAGGCCACGCCCTCGGCTTTGACCCCGAAGAGGTGGCCGACAGCCACCTGGTGTTGCTCTGGGGAACCAACCTGTTGACCACTGCCCCGCACAGTTGGCACTTCATTAAAGCGGCGCGCGAGCGGCATGGCGCTCGCGTGATCTGCATTGATCCACGACGTACCCGCACTGCTGCGGCGTCGGACGAACACCTTTCAATCCGGCCGGGGTCTGATGCTGTGCTGGCGGCTGGCCTCGCCCATGTAGCCCTCCAGGAGGGTTTGGCGGACCTCGACTATGCCAAGGCAGCTGCGAGCGACTTCGATGCCTTTTGTGAACAGGTTGCGCCCTGGACGCCAGAGCGCGTCTCACAGTTGTGTGGGATTGGGCCGAACACGGTGGTCCGGCTCGCTCGCGAACTTACAGAGGCGCGTCCGGCTGTTATCCGGGCAGGTATTGCGCCTCAGCAAACGCAGGATGGGGAAACCTTCGTGCGGCTACTCTCGGCGCTTGCCATCCTGGGCGGGCACCCGACGCGACGCGGGGGAGGGCTGATGATCGAAACGGGTCCCGATTTCCATGAGGCTCGTGCAGCCCGCCCTGATCTGATGCCAAGCCCTACTCGCAGCTTCGACATGGCGCGGCTTGGGGAAACCCTGACCAACGATGCGCTCTCGCCGCCTATCAAGGGCCTGATGATATGGGGCACAAACCCCGTCGTCACCCAGCCTGACACCGGGCGCGTACGCCAGGGCCTCAATCGGGAGGATCTGTTTACGGTTGTCATTGAGCACGTCCCGACCGACACGATGGCATTCGCCGACATTGTCCTGCCGTCCACCATGCAGCTTGAGCATTTCGATGTGCAGGGCGCCTGGGGTCACCACTACATCTCCGTCAACCATCCCGCTGTCACACCTCGAGGCGAGGCGAAGTCACACGGAGAGATACTGCGCCTCCTCGCCAGGAGAATGGGACTTACGGAGCCTGCGCTGCAGGAGAGTGACGAAGCCATTGCTGCGGCGGCGCTCCCTGAGCGGGTAGAACTCGAGGCTCTGAAGGAAAGGGGGTGGATCAAGTGCTCCCCCCTGCGCTCCATGCTTTCTCCTAGAGTGAGCCTGCGCACGAGCGGTGGCGTGCCTCTCCCAGCGGCGGCTCCTTCTCCCGGACACCTTCAGCTTTTGACACCCAAGGGCCATTTCTTTTTGAACACAACCTTCGCAGACATGCGGAGACATCAACAATCGGCCGGACGTCCCACTCTGGAGATGAGCCGTGAGGATGCGGCGCTCCGAGGCTTGGGCGACGGGAGCATGGTTGAAGTACGCAACGATAGGGGATCCGTCTATGCCCATCTCACGGTGGTGGACGGGATGCACCACGGCGTCGTCGCGCTACCAGGCAAGTGGTGGAACATGGCTATGGCTGGTCCTAGGAGCGCCGTAAACGACCTGACTGTTCCCGCTTGGTCTCCTGCTGGGCAGCCAGCCTACAATGAGACCTTCGTGGAGATTCTCTGGAGTTGCCCCCATCAAACCGGACACGGGGCTGGTTGAGACTGGGCACGGATGAACTCACGAGGTGAGCGCATCCGCAAGCCTTTGTGGGGGTGGCTCTCGTTGTAATCCTCGATCCAGCCCAGGAGCTGCTGGAGGACGGTGGCGGCATCGGGCCTGGGATGAATGCGTGCGTAGTCCCGAACCGCGGTGGGGCTACGCCAACTGTAACTTCAGCGATTTTTCTGAACGGAGTGGAACTGTCGACGCATCGACGCCCGCGGCGTCTGGTGCCCAGCAAGGTGGCTTTGGATTGAGCTATCTCCCGGGTGGGATTTCCGAGAGAGTGCGCATCGGCCGTTGATGGGGCATCCGCGGCGGCGGGGGCATCCTCATCACAAGGCGAGGCCTGCAACATCCGAAGTTGTCAGGCGATGCCGCGAGCCTCCAACCAGGACTTTGCCCAATCGCCAAAGGTATCAAGTCTGCTCAGGGCATCCCGAGCCGTATCCTGCATCGTGAGCTTGACGCCATACTGCATCTCATCCTTGGTCGAGAGCAGGTTCTGCAGGTCCTTGAAGCGTGCGTCCGGCAGGTCACGTCCAAGGACGCTGCGTAGGAGTGCTGGCGCGGTCGAGTGGTCTTTCTGGTTGATCTTGCCTTCTGCCTTGATGGTAATGGCGTCTGTGTAGGCGATCACGGCGAGTATCGCGTTGCTCACCACAGGGCTTCGATCCAGGGACGCTTCCTCCAAGGACTGTAGGAGCACATGCGCGGCATGACGGTAGGCTTTTGCCTTCCTCAGCCTGCCACTTGCCTCTGATGCTGGGATGCCGGATCGCGCGTTCTTATCGCTCCGCGTCATGCTTTGCCTTGTCCATTCTACGGGCAAGGCTCTCCAGTTCGGACGGGGTGTCACCCACCACCACCTTTGCCTGGTCCCGGGCACTCTTCCATATGGAGTGCCCATCGCGGATCAGGGCACGCAACTCGTTCACCGTCAGAGCGACCACAGACGGCTTCAAGCCCGTCAGAGATGGCTCTTCAGAAAGCTTCTCGCGGAAGGCGGCTGCCGCACCCTCGTGGCTCTCCCTGTTACGAGCGGCGGAGATAAAGAGGATGTCGAGATCGCTGTCCGGGCGGTCCTCGTGCCGCGCGGCGCTTCCGAATAGCCACACGGCTCTAGGCTTTAAGCCGAGCGCGGCCCGGTTCACGCCATCGATTACCTTGTCTCGGTAGCGACTCTCATCATGGAAGAGGACGTCAAGCATGTGGGCAAGAGGATGTGGTCGGTTCAACGTCAGAAGCCTCGCTCGGCCGCTGCCGTCCTCTTGGACGATCCCCTGCGCAATCAGGTCATCCAACACACGCAGCACAGTTGGCTTCGTGAGAAACGATTCGCGACTGATCCGCCCGGTGGAAATCTGTCCCCCATGCCGGGCGAGAACCCGAAGGATGCGCACGGCCGCCATGCTCGCGAACAGCGTGTCGAGCGGCTGATCGAGGTATGACGCGGCAGCGCTTCGTTGGACCATGTCTGGATGGTAAAGCCAATTATATTTATGTAAAGTCAATTTTACGAAGCGGTGGGGCAGACTGCTCCGTTGCTCGACGTGGCGACGGAGCATGTCTTTCAGCGTCCAATCAGGACCTCACCCTGATTAACTCGAAGCGGTGAATGCCTTTGTGGCCGAGGTGAAAGCCACGACGGGGCTGACGGCCAGCTTGGTGCTAGGGGGCGAGGCGGCAGAGGGCATGATGCCCAAACCTGTAGTGGAGGTCGTCGGAGACCGGGTGACGGAAATCCGATGTCCGATGAGAGGTCGCCCCTACCAGGGAACAGCGAGATCAATCGCGTCTGGTCCGAGGTGCCAGGATCCAGCTGTCCGGCGCCTTGTCCTGATCGTGACCGGTTCAGGCTCTCCCCGGGCGCGACGACGTGCTCGCCACTCTGCCTTGATGATGGAACTGTACATCATCTCCATCCTCGCTGCGGCCGAGGGGCGCTCCGCGTAATCCTCGACGACCTTCTCCCGCCCGGTGATTAGATCTGCCAACCGCACCCGCCAGGCCTCCTCGTCCTCGCAGTGGGCATCATGCCAGTCTCGACGTGCCACAGCGGCCAGGAAGGCTCGCTCCCGCGCCTCTCGGCCCAGGATGCGCCGGACGAGATCCCGCTCCGCTCGACAGGCGTTCTGGTAGGCTGCAATGAGGAGCTTGCTGGCGTCCGCCTGCACAGGCTTCACCGCTTCCATCGTGGCGCTCCGGCGCAGGAGGCGGACGGCCTGTTCCTGGTATCTCAGGACAGCCATCCGTTCTGCAGCCAAGCGCTCCCTGACCGCCCTGTTGACCCCCTTTGCTACGGAGTAGGGTGTCACAGGCATACCATATGAGGAGGGAGCAGTCCTACCGGAGGGGCGGATAAGACCGTCGTCCGAGTCCTCGCTGGCCTCTATCGCCGCCATGTCGAGCGACTTCCAGCGGCGATGCACTGTTGAATGGGAGAGGCCGGAGCGCTCCGCGACAGCCTTCTGTGTGAGCTTGATCCCCTCACGCAGCATCGCGCCAATTGCCGTCGTGATCGCATTGTCGACCTTGGCTGTCCGCCGGGTATTGGACCTGATGGCACCGGCCCGCTGCTTCTCCGTCGTCGATAGCTCTCTCCAGGCATCCAGCGCCTCGCCACCCTTGTCCGCTGCTTCGCCCGTCATGACGCCGTGGTCGACGTTCCTTCCCCCGGTCCAGGCGCGGACACCCGGTCTCCCGTCCAGCGGCCCCAGCCAGCGGGAGTTCATCCATGTGGTGATCGACAACGAGATTGCCTCAATAGCCTGCCGGTCGGCCGGGCTATTCATGGCGATCGCGGTCCGCTCCACGATCTGCAGGATGCGACCTGCGTCACCTGTACAGGCGCGCCGGACAGTCCTGGCCGCGCGGTGGAACAGCCGCGTCCCGCGTGGCTGCTCTCCCTCCTCACCGATTGCAGCCAGGGTGACATGACGGCCGCCCGTGCCTGCCTGCCCGATCCTCGGTCCAAGAAGCGTGACCCTCCTATCCGTGGCGATGTCGAGGAGGGGGAGCAGGAGATCCTTCCCGGACACAGTCTCAAGGCCCATGACTTGGGTGTGGTAGGTCGTGCCGGTCGCTGCTTCCTGATAGGCCATCCAGCCAGTGGGATCTCCGCACGGCAGATCCGGGTCGGCGGCCACCACCTCCGGCGCAGTGTGCCAGGGATTTTTCTGCAGGGCGTTCCCGAACCGGCTGCATGCGCCAAACGCGAGAGTCAGACCTCGCGAGATGCCCTTGCGGAATCGGAGCTGCTTCCCGCACTTCTTCCAGATCGGACGCTCGAACAGCCAGACGATGTGGACGGTGCCCTTCCATGGCGACTGGACCGTCATCAGGGGCATAGGCAGCCCTTTGTTGGCGACCAGGTCCAGGAGAGTGGCCCGCCAGTCCGCGTGGTCGACATCAGCGGTGATCACATTCAGCCAGTGCTTACCGTTAAATGACATCCAGCGATGGGAAAGGGCCTCAGCAAGGGGCAGGAGGCGGGAGAACTCGTGCTCGCTCTCTCCCTTTATCGAGCTGGAGGCCCGCACCTGGTGAGGGAGCTTGGGCAGCAGGAGGAGGGCAAGGTCCCGGAGATGCGGTGCGGCGGCATTGGCGAAGTCCAGGGCGGCGTGCAATTCGTCCTCGCGGCCAATCCACCAGGAGGCAGTCCATTCGGGCAAACCGAATGCTGCGGCGTGCTCCGGCGGCATCAGGGTTACCACCGTTTGCCGCCGACGCACCAACGTAGCTCCCGTACCCGGGGCTTTGCCGTCCTCGCACAGGACTGGAACCTGATGAACACGGGCGTCTGCCGTTGTCCCAAGATCCGGTGTCTCTGCCGCTATGACATCCTCGACCAACAGGGCCATCGACTTCCCGCCTGCGTGTGAATCATGACGCTTGGAAGGCCGTCAGCCACGAAGACGAAGCATCCCAATGTTCCATGATTCGTGGCGGCTTGGCGAACCGCAACAGAAATCGACATGGCTCTATGAATTAGAGCTCGCGTTCCCGGTATCTCGGTATGAAGCATCGGGGTGCGGCCTGACGTTGCTCATGGTCGCGGTAGAGAAGTCGACCTCGCAACTGGCAGTCGCCAGATGGTCGAGGGCTAAACGCCAACGGCAACCGAACTACACGGAGGACATCTGGGGCACGCGGCGTCCTACCATCTTGGCCTGCCCAGCGCAGGCCGCCCTGACCAGATGAAGACGTCATGAGCCAGACCAAGCCTGCGCTTGCGGACCTGACTCGCACCACGCGGCCCACCGGCTTGATGGGCACGACTCCTGCCGCACGCGATCTGCAAGAAGATCGTGTCCGTTCAGTGTCCCAGCGGCTACACCGCCGTTGCTGCCGCCTTCCGCGCCACCCCTGTCTTCTGCGGCTTGACCATCTCAGCCGCCGCGATGACGTCACAGGCCGCAAGCAGCCGGATCGCATAGCTTCGGGACGCGTCCTCCAGGAATGGCATCCGGACCACGAACGTCCAGGCAGCCACCACGCCCGCCATGGCGATCGCTACCGCCGTCGCGGTCCAGAACCGGGTCTCGTCCCCGCCGAGGTTTACGGCGGCGAGCCACAGGTGGGCCGCGAGGACCACGAGGGCGACGAGGATGCCGACTGGCTTCAGCCCGAGCAGGTTACGGCGGAAGCCGTAGTCGATCAGCTCATCCTTCACGAGCGGGTATGCCTTCTCGCCCCGGGTTGCCTCAAGCAGCCAATCGACGGCCGCGCGGTAGTGACTGTCCGCATCGCGCGGTGCCGCCCTCTCCTCGTCCGGAGTGGGGATCCGGAAGCTACGAGCAGCCAGGAAGGTGTGATAGCGAGCCTTCGTCGCGGCGCTGAGCGACGGGTCACGATGGCGGAGGAAGACCTCGGTCAGGCGAGCGCCGTAGCTGGCGACAAGGTCGCGCTCGACGACCCGTCCGCGGTATCGGGCGACCTTGGCCATCAGGAAGGTGAGGCCACATCCTGCCAAGAGGGACACCAGGCCTGACAGAGCCGTCCAGACCCGGGGCTGCCAAACCGCAAGGGTCACCAGGGCGGGCAGGAGGGCAAGCAGTGCTGGTTTCAGGCGAGCCTGCCGCTCATACCGATCGAGGCCAAGTTCGCGCAGTAGGTTCTCCATCAGCGCTCTCCGATATCGGTTGCATGGATCAGTGCGGGGATATCCGCCTCGGGCGGAGTGCATAGCAGCGCCCTGAAGCGGCTCGGCGTCCGGATCAGCAGTACCGACGGCATGAGCCGCGCTACGGCTATCGCCTGCGCGGTCGCGCGATCAAGAGATGATGGACCGGATTCCACGAGGTGGTTGTGCCAAGTGCCGAGGCAGTAAAGGGTGCCGCCGGACCGTTCTTGAAGAGCTTCCAACGCTCCGCGAAGTCCTGACGTGCCGAGGACAAATTCTGCCGCCGATCGGATGCTGTCCTCCGACGCGGGCAGGACATCCACAACGTGGAAGGTGGAGGTCGCCTCGGAATAGCGGCCCACGAGGACGCCTCCTGCTTCGACGCCCGGCCAGCGCCGGATCTCCACGTCGATCAGGGCGGACACCCTCGCGGAGATCCGGATGTCGTGTGGATCGGCTTCGCACGCCTCGGCATGGACGACGGTGGCCGGAGCGACAGAGCGTGTGGTCCAGGCGAGACCTAATCCGTCCTCGGCAACCTTGCCCAGCAGCACACGTCCCCCATCCAGCGGCATGCCGTCCCGGCCGAGGCGCGAGATCGCCTCCCACATTGGGGCAGCGAAGGCCGAAAGCCGCGCATCCGACATCAGCATGGTCGTCGACCCACACCCCATGCCGACCGGCACGCGGGCGAGATCCGCCGAAGCGAGGAAGGCGTCTGCGAGCACCTTGTCCTCCATCGCCGCAGCGTAGGCCTCGGTGACGAGGTCTGCAGTATTCGGGTTCCGGTCTGGCCCCTCCACGGAGACGAGGCCGACCCGGCCACCACCGTAGAGCGTCGTCTCGATGACACGCGGCAGGTCAGCCCCTCCGCGAGAGGCGAGGAACTCGCGCACCGGCAAGGATGCGGTCGCGTTCACCAGCGCGAAGTCACGGCGGAGAGCGGTTGGCCTGATCGTGCCATCCCGGATAGCGGAGACGATGCTTCGCGGGACAGCCTCTGCGGGCTGCGCGAAGGCGGACAGCGTAGCAGCCAGTGCGTCAGCCTTGCCTTCAGGAAGGGGGATCGCCCAGCGCTGCGGGACGAGGCCATGGCGTGCCATGTTGTGGGGATGGAGGAAACCTGGATCGACAACCCGGCCGGGGCTATGGCCGCTCCTGGCGGCGTGGATCGCGATCTTCGAGCCGAGGCTGCCACAGCCGACCAGGGTCCAGGGTGGCAAGCTCCGATCGTCCTCGCCGGACATCCGGCGCAGGAGAGCGGGCGAGACAACGTGGCGATGTGCGGCCGGGCGGACGGCGGTGTCGGGTCCGTCCGGCAGGGCCAGTGGCACCCCGATGCGGACGATGTAGGGGACAAGCTCAAGGTCGCTGCTTTCCCCGGTAATGTGGAAGGGGCGCCGCACGCCGAGGATGACGACGAGCGGGCGACGCACGCTACTCCTCCAGCCCTGTGCACAATGGCCGAACCAAGAGAAGGCGTCGTCCAGCGGCATGCGACAGCCGTACTCCTCGGCGCGTTTGAGCAAGTCGGTCCAGGTCGAGACGGTCTCCGGCTGATACCGGGCGGCGATGACGGGCCTGCCTGCCGCGTCGCAGCCCGGCCAGACGAATAGAGCGAGGGACTGGCCGTGGCGCACGGGATCGGCCCCTGCCTCTTCCGACACCTTTTGAGGGAAGGTCTTGCGGCTGAACTGAACCCGTTCGTTTGCAACTGCGCCCCGGTAGGCGACATCCTCAGCCGATGGCGCTCCGGAGACGAGATAGTCGAATTCAAGCCATGCATGACCGGGCTTCCGCCCAACCATAGCGCGCAGCGCCGCGGCATCCGCGACGATGATGTCGGAGAGCGCGTCCCGGCGAACCGGCTCCCAGCCCTGGACTGGATCGATCAACCGTCCGGTGGCGGCCCTCTCCAGCCAGTCCAGGGTCTGGTTCAGGATCTCTCCAAAGCCACGCGCCGCCAGCAGGTCGCCCAGCAGCCCGTCATAGACGCAGGGCTGCGGGCGTTCGCCTGGGTATCCCGGCTGAACGTGGGCGAGAGAGCGGTCGAAATCCTCCCGAAGCTCGATTCGAGGTGGGCGGAAGGGGTAGTCGGGCGGAAAGGTGAACCTGACGGGCTCGACGGCCAGGACGCCGTTCGGGCTACACCCCACAGCGATCCAGGCGATCGGCAGGCCGGGGCGGAACCGGATGTCCACGACGACACTGCTTCCCGCGTCCATGCAGGGCATGTCCACCCCCTCCACCCCGTCATGTGCCCGGGCGGTCAGAAGGGCGCGGGCGACGGCGGGCGGCAGGGGCCGACCTCCAGCGGGCGGGCTGACCATCGGCCTACCCGTGCCCGAGGGGCTCCCGCCCAATCGCGCCGCCGCCCGTCACGATGGAGGCGGACATCCGCCGCCGGACAGGCCGCAGGCCGTCCCGCGTCACCTCGAACTCCATCACACCAGGGCTCCGCTCTGACGGCTCCTCGCCGACGCAGCGGAAGGTGCCGCCGACCGGTCGAAGGATCGCCTGGTACTCCCGCTTGGCCCGGATGCACGGGGGGTCGTTCGCATCGTCCTTTACCGGGCGGGAACTCGCCACGATCACGGCACCGGCGCGCGCCTGCCCCAGAGCGCTCCGCGCATCGGCGCTGACCTTCGCGTCCTCGCCTTTGCGGCTCCAGCTGTCCCAGGAAAGCGAGTGCCAGGAGCAGTGGTGTGGGGCCTGGAGCAGGTCATAGGCGAGCCAGTCCGCACGATGGGCATGCCGCTGCCAGAGGCTTTCCCAGACAAGGACCTCGGCATCACCGCCGGTCAGGAAGCGGGCACGATCCGGAATGCCGTCACCCGACAGCGAGATGCCGAGGATGGTGCTGGACCGGTTATGGGCGCGCATGTCCTCCAGGGTCTCGTCGTCCGACTTCGGATGCGGGGCGAGCAGCCGGATGTTGAAGGAGGAATCGTACCCTCCATTGATCCGGGAGAAGACCTCGTCGACCTTGATCAGGATGGCTCCGAGGTCGTCGGTCTTACCACCCTCGTCCTCTCCAAGTAGAAGAACCCGGTTCCGATCCCCGGCGTAGCCGTTGTCGCGCCAGAAGCGGACCCGACGGCGCGCCTCCCGGCAGAAGGCCACGCCGTCGGCGCAGATGGAGAAGTGCCTCGACGCGCGCCGGAACACCATCGGCGACGACCAGATCTCGTGGATCAGGATCTTGTCTGACCCCTTCGGGTAGTCGCCAGGCGGCCCGAGGTGGAAGTGCTTCTCGAGCCCCTGACAATGGTCGGCGTGCGGGTGGGTCAACAGGAAGGCCGTGACGTAGGGACGGCCTTCGACATCCCGGGGAAGGCGATCCTTCAGGAGGCGGATGACGTCCGGAGCAGGTGCATCTGGATCGTCGGCCGCTCCGGTGACACGGACGTCGATGAGCAGGTTCGCTCCGCTCTCGAACTTCACAAGGGTCATGTCGCCGTTCTCGACCGGGAAGAAATTAACCTTGGCCGCCATCACAGGCTCCTTGACCCGGCCACTGCGAAAACGTCACGATGACGCGTCCGCCATGCTGGGGATGGCGATAACGTAGTGAGGTCGGTATGGGATTCGCAACAGAAAAGATGGCGGAATCGACATGAGCGATCATACGCCTTCGCCAGATGTCTTCCAGGAGAGGCTGAGGTCGGCTCGGGTCCTTCGCAAGCTAAGCCAGGGTGAACTAGCAACCAGGGCCGGGCTCCCACCTGCATCGATCTCCCACTTCGAGAACGGGGGGCGGAAGCCGTCCTTCGCAAACCTTCGGCGGCTTGCAGGGGTGCTGGAGGTAACGACCGACTACCTCCTGGGTCGGGTAGACAACCCAGAAATGGGACGCGCCGCCGACCCGCTGTACCGGAACTTCGAGCGCCTGAATGATGCCGACCGGCAGCTGGCGGACGACTTCATGAACATGCTGGCGTCTAGAAGACGCGGCGAGCCTGGAGGTCCGCAATGACGCGGCCGAAGGTGGACAGCGATGCCTTCCGTGCGAAAGCGGAACTCCTCCTGAAGAACCTGGGCCGCCACAAGCTACCGGTGGACCCGTTCGCGATCGCCCAGGACGAGGGCATTGTCGTGGAGGCCAAGCCAGATACGGTGGGTGGGGTATCCGGGATGCTCATCAAGTCGGGAGACGACTTCGGCATCCTTTACGCGACCCACATCCGGAGCCAGGGATTCCAGCGGTTCAGCGTTGCCCACGAGCTAGGCCACTACTTTCTCGAAGGACATCCGGAAGCCCTCTTCGCGGGCGACGGCACCCACGTCTCGCGGGCTGGGTTCGCTACCCGGGATCGGTATGAGCTGGAGGCAGACTTCTTTGCCTCCGGCCTGCTGATGCCTGACGGACCGTTCCGCGCGGCCATGCGACGTGTGGGGGACGGACTGGAGGCGATTGAGGAACTGGCGGAGGTCTGCGGCACCTCGCTCACGGCAACTGCGATCCGCTTTGCCCAAACCGTAAGGGAGCCCGCTGCGGTGATCGTCAGCACAGGGCAGCGGGTGGAATACGCCTTCCTGTCGGACACCATGCGGGAGTTCGCCGGGGTTAGCTGGCCAAGGAAGGGTGATGTTCTACCCGAGGACAGCCTGACTGCCCGGTTCAACACCGACCAAGGGGGAGTCGAGGCACGGCGCCGGGACGCGGCTGAGATCGGACTGCGGGTCTGGTTCGGGGCGCGGCGGGCAGTGGACGCGACGGAGGAGGTGGTCGGTCTCGGCGAGTACGGACGGACGTTGACCGTCATTACAACCGACACCTCCGCGGAGGATGAGGACGAGGAGGCAGAGTTGGAGGAGCGTTGGACTCCTCGCTTTTCAAGGTAACCTGACCTGCTGCTGCAATCCCAAGGGCTGGCGCTCGCGGCGGCCGTCAGCCTGGGCGCGGTGATCGGCCCGGTGCAAGTTGGCGGGCGCGTGCTCGAGATGACCTGCTAGCTGCTGGAATGGGTCGGGCCGTCCGGGACTCTGCTCTTCCTGTTCGGGGCAGCCCTACTGCACGTCTCGCTCGTGCTCCCCCTAGTCCAGACAGTATTTAGAAAGCGACCTGAACGGCACGATCCAGCCCTCGTGATGGAGGGCCCTTTCAAGGAAAACTGACGCCGTTCTTGCGGCGCCACTATTTCTTCTGATCGACGTAGAGGTTGTTCAACGCCTTCAAGTCGGCCTCCTCGACCGCGCTCAGGATGGTCTCCTGCCCATCGTGCAGTTCCTGCATGAGCTTGGACAGCAGAGCACTAGAGCTTTTCCACCTTACACGAACGCGTAGCCTGAGTTGGCGAGGTAGTTCCTGCACTCGGCTGGGGTGAAGTTTCCGAGCAGTCGGCCGATGGTGGTCCAGAGCGCCTCTCGGGTTCGGGCGGCAGCCTTTCGGAGCAGCGCCTTCAGCTTGGCAAAGACCTGCTCGATTGGGTTCAGGTCGGGGGAGTAGGGCGGCAGGTAGAGCAAGCTGGCACCGGTGGCGCGGATCGCCTCACGCACACCGGCGACCTTGTGAGCGGCGAGGTTATCGAGAACCACGACGTCGCCCTTGGAGAGACTGGGGGCGAGGAACTGTCCGACATAGGCGAGGAACGCCTCACCGGTCATCGGGCCGTCCAGCACAAGCGGTGCGACAAGGCCGGTGCTGCGCAGGCCCGCGATAAAGGTGGTGATGCGCCAGTGGCCATGCGGCGCGGCATCAACCAAGCGCTCGCCCCGTGGTCCCCAGCCGTAGCGGCGGATCATGTTCGTGGCCGCGCCGGTCTCATCGAGAAAGACGAAGCGCTCAGGGTCCATGTAGCGCTGCCAGACACGCCAGTGGTGTCGATGGGCCGCTACGTCGGGCCGGTCCTGCTCGGCCGCCCTCAGGCTCTTTTTTTATGCGACTGATCGAGCCGCTTCAGCATGGTCCAGATTGTCATCAGCGAGACCGGCGCCACGCCGCGCTCGATCAGGGCTGCCCGGATCTCGGCCAAGGTGATCCCCTTCCGGCTGGCCGTCAGCTCCCGCAGGAACTCTTCCTGCCCGGCCAGCAACGGCTTGCGGTAGCCGCCGATCTTGGCCGGGGCCGTGCTGCCGGTCTGGCGCAGCCTCCGCACCAGCTTGATCGCCGCCGACGCGCTGACGGCGAAGCGGGCCGCCGCCTCTCGCGCCGAGGCGCCCTCCTCGACAGCCCGAACCAGGCGCTTGCGCAGGTCCTGTGACAGAGGTGCCGTCATCACCAGCCTCGCTGCTTCATCAACAGCGTCGAATCAGAACCCACGAGTCCGTGCAAGCCTGAAGTGCTCTAGATGCTCGAGCCAAATCGGTGCAGGTCGAGCACGAGAGAGACAGATTTCCATACGGGTGATAGGCAACACGGAGCCCTCTCGGCGCGGTGAAAAGCGTGATGCTGCCCCTGCTTCATGCAGCATCCCGCCACCTGAATGCCCGCTTCCAAAGGCATGTAGCCGACGTTGATGTGAGCTCCGAAGCGAGCTTGCTCGAAGATAAGAGCCACCCGAGCTATCAGGCTTGGTGGCGTGGACCGCAGCTTAGTAGCCTCGAGGCCTGATTCCGAAGGCAAACGGACATAGGATGTGCTCACCAAAAGAATGCACTGAGCAACCAGTCAATTTCCTCATCCTCATAACCTGTGGATTGAAGCCGAAGCAGTATGTCGCCGCCAGACCAACCGCTCTTGCGCATCTCGTAGACCGAAAGGCCTCCATCCGGCGGCTCATAACGGTCGCCCATCAAAATCTGCAGGTAAGCTTCACGCGCTCCCAGCGATCTCAGATGATCGGCAGCAGGGCGACTAAACAACGCGCGCCATACTTCCTCGCTCACAACACAGTCTCCACACCAAGCGTGGCCCAAGCTCTCAGGTGAATTCAAGCATCGCGGCCGGTGGCCGAGAGTGGGATAGGGATTTCGCTGACGCGGTAGAAGCGGCCTTCCGTCAGAACCCATCCCAAACTGGATGCGTCGACGACCAATTCGGTTGTCGTAATCGGGCCATCGGGCAGCCTCGGATGCCCTCTGCCCCAACCGGCCAAGCACAGCGCAGAACGAACAACGTACCGTGGCCCTGACAGCAGAGGTGCTAGAGCAAGCTCCTCATGTGTTGGACCCTGTCCATTCGCAATGCGTCGAACGTTCTCGGCAAGAGCACCGCTTCGTTCAGCGGCGGAAACCATCCGCGTACGTTGTGCCGCACTGATCGTACCAGCCACACGGAATGGCATAGACTTCATCCTTCATAATTCAGGGCCTAATCGGTCTACCGGACCGACCGGTCGAGCTAGGTCGTCACTGCTGCACCAGGTTACTCCGCAGGTGGACCTAGCGCCGATCTTCGCGGCCAAATATGCCGAGAGACCTCTACTGGTTTCGTCGGCGTGCCATCTGGAACAGGAGAGCCGCGTTGAGTTCGGCGATCTGCAACGAGATCCTCTGGCCTGACGAAGAATACTTGCCGCCCGCTGACGCGGTAATCGGCTATCATCCGCATAATCAGCGCGGTCTTTGTACAGCGCATGCGGTGCACCGCTTCATCAAGCTGCTCACCGACGTATTCGGGGACATCTGCTCGTACTCGGGCTGACCACTGCACCGGGTTTCCATCCGCCGGGACACGGATATCGGGAGCAATAGGGCTCCGCCTTGAGTGCTGCTGTTCTGGGTGGCCGAGCAGCAGACTGCGATAAAACTTGGGCCGGTTAGGCCCGAGTGAGCCGCTCATCAGAGGAGACCTTCTGATCGACCACATTGGAGACGGTCATTTTGTGGGTATGGGCGGCAGGGTAGGAGGTGACGTCTGGTGCAAACAGGACGACCGCCGCCATACCTGGTCTCCTCACTGGGCTGGTGGAGCCTTGTTGCAAACTGCCAGAGCGCTGTGGAGGCATGCATCACCATCAATGCGCTCTCCTCTTCCGAACCTGCTCCAAGTACGCGCCGAGATGTGCTGTGATAAAATGGCCGACTTCCTCCGGATCGCGCCGGGGCGTAGGCAGGCCCAGGTGCCGTGACATCTTGCACGCAGAGATCCATTCTCCAGCCTGATGGCGTTCCGGGCCAGTGAGAAGGGTTGCCTCGCTGATAACGAGATCGGAGAGAATCAGGAGTGAATACGCAACACGGGACTCTTCGGTCGGCAACTGTTCAATTACGATGTGACGTCCAAGCGTGTACCGGCGCCCCGAAGCTGTTCGGGCGGAGTGGTTCTGCTCGTCCAAGTACACAACCGGTGAACTCCTGGTCCAGGACAGACCCCCCGTCCCCCAGTGATGCAGGCAATACCCAAACAGAACCACCGTATTTTCATCAAGGCGGGCAAGGGCCCATGGGTCCATCTCAGCGTGCCAACGATCATGACATGACATGGGGATCCATCCGACTGGGCAGAAAGCACAGCTCGCTGTGAGACAGACGAAGCAGGAAAGCGAGGTGCCCTGCCTTCTGTGACTCTACGATGGAACTTTGACCTCCCAATCGGCCTCGGCATGCACGCTGGTAGGTCTCGACCGGATTTGGGACTGCTTCCAACAATGGCTTGCTGCGGGTCGACATCAAGCCTCTCACACTTCTGCGCCTGATCCCGGATTAACCTGACAGGTTTCTCTCAGCCTTGCTTGAACGCGTGTGGCTACCGCTTCCGCGAAAACGGCATGACGTGTCGCTGCTGCGGCAGCCCGCTCCCTAGGTCTGACAACTTGGTTGGCGGCATTACTAGCTTCGCGAACTTCGGTGCCCAAGGGGTTGAGGATACCTACTCGGCGATGGAGATCGAACACGGCGAACGCGGGGAGCGATCCAGTACCGGCGACAAAGAGATCCGAGACCCAGCGACGCATCAGCGGCGCGTGCATTGCCAAAACCAAGTGACCGCTCAGTGCCTCTGCGAGTTCCCTGGCGACAACTTCAGGCGAGAGGCCTCCGCCGGGCCTGCGATGGGCGTCAGCGCTGTTGCCCTCAATGAAGGTTCCTGAACCGGTCGGAGCCGCCCACTCCGCTCTCGGGGCAACGAGCCACGAGAGCGTCGGTCGACCATCAAGATAAGCCACGGCGACTTCCTGAGCATACGATGGTTCACCGATGAGGGAGCCGCCATCAAGTTCCAGGACCGCAGTAGAGCCATTTTGGGGGACACCACTCACTGCTTCCCAGCAAGCCCCTGGTGCCCGAGCGGCCGAAGCCAAGCGGCCCCGTTTTGGTACGACGCCCTCTTCGTGTCGCGGCATGTATGAGGCTCCCAATTCGAGTCGCGAGACGACGTTAGCTGACCATTATCGCATTATCAACCGGCGCACCGGTGTTAAAAACCGGCCGACCGGTTGTGTGTGTTGACAGGATTGCGTGTCGTTTAGTGCTCGGTTCTTTTAAGGAATCGAGACTAGATCAACCGCGCCGAGGGGGGCGGTGCATATGCTCCACTCGCCTCGCATTCTCGTGGCCGCACGTGTTCTTGCGGGGTTGAGTCAGCAGCAACTTGCTGAGGCAGCGGGGGTCGCACTCAGTGTCCTTCAAGCCATCGAGCAAGGACGCTCCGACCCCAAAAATTCTACGCTTATTGCGATCCAAGATGCCCTGATCGGATATGGCGTCCGGCTGACAATGGGTGCCGATGGGAGCGTAGGCGTGAACTTGCTGGAGGAGATCTCCAGGGGCGAACGGAGGGGCACGGCTCAGCATTTTACGAATGCGGAGTCTCCGGGCGAGAATCCTCGACCAACCGACGACGCGAGACCGGCGGCGAAATCAGGGACAAAGGGCAAGGCCCGCGAAACAAAGTAGACCGACGAAACGGAACTTCAGGGAAGGCGGCTCTCAAGGCGAGTTGGGTTCTTTTGCCTGTCTAATTAGAGAAGCTCGGCTCCAGGAGTGGACCCAGATCACAGTAGGTCTCGTCTAGCGGGATAGCCGCCCACGTGCAGGGAGCTTTGACCGCTCAACGCTTGCTGAAGAAGCTCGCTAAGGGAACGCTGCACATCGTCCAACCTTTCCCGTCACCCTTCCCTGTTCTGGCGTTCCGCAGCGGATGGCCTGGTGGACGATGGTGCACACGGCCGGACAGAGATGACGGTGTCAAATGCTCCGCGGCGGCTGATCTGTGCTTACGCAGCAACGTGTCGGGGATAGTTGCGGCGACGAGAGATCCTTCTCTCGTGGACCATGCTGACCGGCCTAACCTATCGGTAGCGCACGACCGATAGCCGGACGTGAGGGTGGTTTCCAACGGGTGGTGAGCATGGCGTTGATCGACCCAGCTGAGGAAGGGGTACTCGACAACAGGGAGGAGGCACTACTCTCGACGCTTCCAGAGATAGAGGCCCAGATCATCCGCCGCCTGGCAGGAATAGCGCGGGCCCGAGGTCACGTAAGCCACGTCGAGATTGCTGCCGCCTTTCCGCAAGACCGCCTTCTGTCGGACACCCTTGAATATGCGCTCCCCATCCTGTCCTTGATGGGCATCGAGGTCGCGGAGGACGCTGAGACGGAAGTAGAAGAGGATGCCCCCTGTGAAGTGGCGGTGGCCGTAGCCGAAAATGACGACGCAGGCCTTGGGAACCTCGAGGCTGTCGGAAGTACGGCCGATCCGGTTCGAATGTACCTCCAGGATGTGAGTCCCGTCATGCTGTTAAGCCGTGAGGGCGAGATCGCGATCGCTAAGAGGATTGAGGTCGGGCGTGCCATGATGATCAGTGGCCTGTGCGAGGCACCCCTGGCCCTTGCCTCCATTGTTGGTTGGCACGACGCGCTTCTGGAAAAGCGCATGCTGCTGCGTGACCTGCTAGACCTAACGGCCACCGAGCGGGCCACCACCGCCTCGGATTCACCTGACGATCTCTCCCTTGAGCCGCTGACTGAGGATGTCCTCTACCAATGCGATGAAGACGATGACGACGAAGTAGGCCAGAGCTCCGTCACAGCCCTTGAGCACAAGCTGTTACCCGACGCCCTCATAGCTCTCCAGAAGATCAGGGCGACCTGGGGCTCCCTACAGGAATTACAGGAGCGCCGCATGGCTACCCATCGGAGAGGTGGATCTCTGGCTCCGGACGATGAGGCAGAGTTCAGCCGCGTCCGTGCCAATCTTGTACGGCTGGTTGCTGAAATCCGCCTTCACAGGGCCCGGGTCACGGAACTCGTTGAAGGTATCCGCGTCCTGGGTAAGCAACTTACCAGCGCAGAGGGAAGGCTGCTCCGTGTCGCCGAGATCGCTGGAGTAACGCGTGCTGACTTCCTCGAACTCTATCGCCGATATGGCGTCTCACCGCATTGGATATCCGCACAGGCAGCTCGCGGGAGGGGAGCTGGATGGCAGGCGCTAGCCACGCGCTATGCAGATGACGCAGAGACTGCCCGTGCTGGAGTGGCCGCATTTGCGAGTAGAGCGGGAATGCCGATTGAGGAGTTCCGCAGGATCCAGGTCCTGGTGTCGCGGGGCGAGGGTGACATGAATCGCGCCAAGCAGGAGATGGTGCAAGCCAACCTGCGCCTCGTGATCTCCATCGCCAAAAAGTACACCAACCGCGGCCTACAGTTCCTGGACCTCATTCAGGAGGGCAACATCGGGCTGATGAGGGCCGTAGACAAGTTCGACTACCGGCGTGGCTTCAAGTTTGGAACTTACGGGGGGTGGTGGATCCGCCAAGGCATCACCCGAGCTATTGCGGACCAGGCGCGAACCATTCGCGTACCCGTCAACATGATCGACACCGTCAAGAGAGTTGGACGGGCGGCACAACAACTGCTGCTCGAGCTCGGCCGGGAACCAACCCCGGCGGAGATCGCGACCAAAACGGGCATCTCTGAGGCGCGAGTGGTCAAGGCACAGAGGATTGCCAGCGAGCCCATCTCACTTGAAACCCCTGTAGGTGACGAGGAGGGGACCCCCCTCGGTGATCTCCTCAGGGACGAGAATGCAGTCCTGCCACTCGATGTGGTCGTCCAGTCGAAGTTGCGTGACGCCACGGCCAAGGTCCTGTCAGACCTGAGTGCCCGGGAGGAAAGAGTGCTGCGGATGCGGTATGGCATCGGTATGAACAGCGACTACACGCTTGAGGAAGTAGGGCAGCAGTTCAGCGTCAGTCGTGAGCGGATCCGACAGATCGAGGCCAGGGCACTACAGAAAATGATGCATCCAGTTCGAGCCCGACACCTACGCAGCTTCCTGAACGGCGCGTAGGAGGGATGCCTCCATCAGCCAAGACGTACCAAGTACCAGCTCGGTTTCATTGCGTGGCATTCATACCGAGCAGCTGCATGACCTCGCAAAATCTGCTCGCCATGTCGCGAAATACGTAGCTGCATCCGCGGTGCTGGCATCTTATCGGGCGAGGTCTGCTAGTCCTGCTCGGGCAGTCCTGTCGAGATGATACAAGGAGGTTAGTAGCTCGACGGCTCCTATTACTTGTAGGTGTTCCTCTTCGCTAAAAATGTGTACGCGAAATGACCTGGGGTGGTTGGGTCGACTTCGAGACATAGATCGTCCGGGCGGCCTGGGCTGACCATGTCGGGCCGATGTCTCGCACCAGCACCCAAAGTATCGTGCCGCCTTCTCCAGCGTGTTCCCTGGTCTCGCCGCGGCGACGGCTGGGACGCCGTGGCAGACATCGAGGTGTTCGTCTTCGCGGTCGAGGCCGAATTGGAGGATGAGCCCGAATGAACGGAGTCTGCTCTAGAAGGTGATCCAGACCGTGCGGGAGCGTCTCTCCTGCCGTTCCTGCGAGACCATCACCCAGCCGCCTGCGCCGTTCCACCCCATTGCCCGGGGCCGAACCTGCTGGCCATGGTCCTGGAGGCCAAGTACGGCCAGCACCTGCCGCTGAACCGGCAGAGCGAGACCTATGCCCGCGAGGGGGTGGAGCTGAGCGTCTCCACCCTGGCCGACTGGGTCGGCACCGCAGCCGCCGTGCTCTCCCCTCTCCACACCCTCATCGCGGCCCATGTCCTGGCCGCCGAGCGCCTGCACGGGGACGACACCACCGTGCCCCTGTTCGCCCGCGGCAAGACGATCACGGCCCGGCTCTGGACCCATGTCCGCGACGACCGGACCTTTGCCGGACTAGCCCCGCCCGCGGCTCTGTTCCAGTTCTCCCGCGACCGCGCGGCCGAGCACCCGAGACGGCATTTGGCCGCCTGCTCAGGGATCCTGCAGGCCGACGCCTATGCCGGGCTCGGCGAGCTCTACCGCCCCGATCGCAAGCCAGGGCCAATGACCGAGGCCGCCTGTTGGGCGCACGTCCGCAGGAAGGCCTTCGAGTTGGCCGAGGTCGCCTGCGCCTCGCTCGCAGCCCAGGCCGTGCGCCGCATCGACCGCGTGTTTGAGGCCGAGCGCGAGGTGAATGGGCGTCCAGCCGCGGAGCGCCTGGCTCATCGCACCGCCGTCGTAACCCCGATGGTCGCCGACCTCCACGCCTGGATGCTCGAGACCAGGGGCAGGCCGTCGCGCCACAACAACCTCGCCAAGGCGCTGGACCACGCCCTCAAGTGCTGGGACGCGTTCACCGGGTTCGTCGCCGATGGCCGGGTTTGCTTGACCGATAACGCTGCCGAGCGGGCGCTGCGCGGCGTTGCCCTCGGTCGAAAGGCATGGCTGTTCGCGTGCAGTGATCGAGGTGGCGAGCGGGCTGCCGCCATGTACTCCCTCATCGCCACCGCCAAGCTCAACGACGTCGACCCGCGCGCCTGGCTCGCCGATGTCCTGACCAGGATTGCCGACCATCCCATATCGAGGCTGGATGAGCTGCTGCCCTGGAACTGGGCCAGGGAGATAGAGCGACGAAAGGCGGCGGCATGACCACCAACAGCATTGCGCGGCTCAAGATCACCCTTGATGAGGTCAAGCCTGCGGTCCTACGCCGGGTCGAGGTTCCACTGTCAATCCGGCTGGATCGCTTACACCTTGTGCTCCAGGCCGCCATGGGCTGGACCAACAGCCATCTCTACGAGATCCGTGCCCGCGATGTGGGCTGGGGCATTCCCGACCCGGACTGGGGTGGAGGTCCCCTCGATGCCCGCAAGGCACGCCTCCTGGACGTCATTGAGGACACCGGCGCGAAGGCCCTTCGGTACCTCTACGACTTCGGGGATGGTTGGGAGCACACGGTTAAGATCGAGCACATCACGGAGGCCGTGCCCGGCCTGACATACCCGCTCTTGATCGACGCCGCGGGGCGCTGCCCACCCGAGGATGTTGGCGGGCCCTGGGGCTATGCCGAGTTCCTCGAGGCCGTCGCCGATCCGCAGCACGAAAACCACGCCGAGATGATCGAATGGGCTGGCGGGCCGTTCGATCCCAACACGATCGACATCGATGATCATGCCAAGGCTATCGCAGCCCTGGCCAAGGCATGGTCGCGTAAGCCAGTTGTCAAACGCAAACCTGCAATCTGACCCGCGGCCCTAGCCGGATCGGTATTGGCAACCTCCTGGTCTTGCCACCTCAAAGGTCGGCTGATCCATAGAGGCCTTAGAAGGAAGGGGAGGTTCCCAACGGCTGAGCCTACTGCTACGAGGGCCGCACACAACCTGAGGTCAGTCAAAGCTAGCGAACTAGCACGCCACCCGTTGCTGGTGCCTTGAACTGCAAGGAACCGGATAGTATAATTGATGCCAATGGCCCTCTGTCGGAATCGGTAGACGAACGCGACTCAGACTATTTGGGTGCCCTGGGGGAAACCCTGGGAGTAGAACTGCTCAAAGTCGGGGAAGGCTTAACTGCTAATCCCGAGCCAAGCCCAGAAAACTGGGAAGGTGTAGAGACTGGACGGGCAGCACCTAATCCGCTTTTGCGGCACGGTGAAGGGACAGTCCAGACCACGAACCCTTAGGGGGCGGCGAAAGCCGAAGTGGTACGAAAATCGCGCGCCTTAACAGGCATCCCGGTTCGAGTCCGGGGAGGGCCACCAAGCTGTTTCTAGTCTTCACTCCTTTCCTGTCTTGGGCTTACCTGCTGCGGGTGCTACCGCGGCCAGGATTTTATCCAGCACGTAAAAAAGGCCTGGCCTTGAAAGTGCTTCACTATCTGAACTCACTAACCGCCCTAAATCGTCCCACTGCCCATTACGACTAGCCATCTCTGTGGGATCTAAAAAGGCCGCTAGTATTCCACGCTCCTCTGAACTCAAGATCTCAACAGGCATACTCTGTTTCGACGTCAAGACTGGATGCGCGGTGTACCGTATCATTTGGTCAGGTGTAAGCGATCGCATAATGGTAATCTGTTTTCGCAAGTTGCGTAATGATGTGCGCATGGCTAGTACTATAACTCGGGCGCCCTCCGGCTGAATGCGCTCTAAAAGCATATCTGGTAGATCGTCCTCTACTCTCTGGGGTTGCCTCCGGTTACGTGCCTCGTCGAGGGCAACCTCGTAAGCGCGCCATATGGCGATCACCTCACGGTACAGACCACCAGCTTCCGTTTTGTTGTAGAAGGTCTGTTCAGCCAGCCGCAAACTAGGGTGCATGGTTCGAAGAGTCCGAACCACGCCAGCGACAGAAAGGTCGCCACGCTTCTCAACCACAGCTCGGCATGCACCATCAATTTTTCTCAAGTTGTCCTGCGTCTTCAGCCGAATGCCAGGTGAATCTAAAAGCCTTTCGAATGACTGGCGACGCACCTCCTCGGCACGGTCGGAAATTGCACTCATGACGGCGATCCTAGGCGCGGTACTTGTTCTAGCTGGCGAGAAGACCCATTGAACCCGTCCGAAAATACGTCAATTTTGAAGGCCTCACCAATCAGTTCATCTACCTCACCTCCGATCCCCAAACCTTCAAATGTTTCTTGATCCTCAAAAAGTTTTTGCACCGCAGACCTACCCCAGCGTCTATAGAGACCCGCAACGATTGTACCAGCAGCCAAATCAGCCTCCTCCTCTGACATCAACGCAAGGGCCGGTGACCGCCTGTTCCTGACCAAAAGCTTCATTATCATTTCCCTCCGCTCACGACGAAGTCCATCCGTGCGGATGGATGGAAACCATTTTGCCGCATAGCAAAGTTCATCCACAACCTCGAGACGCGGCACAGCACCCCATTTGAAATCTGGAATTTCCTCGAAGAGCAATGCAGGAACTCCATCCGCCTTTTCAACTATCTGCCGACGTGCGAGCAGCCGAACTTTTTGCCACATCTGAACGTGTGCATTCAGACTCTCAATAAGTTCGCCCATGACGTCGCCTTCGGCTTTTAGCTCCTGCCGAACGATGTGGATGTTTCGCTCAGTGCTGGGATTAGCTAAGCCACCTGCGCGGCGTTCCTGCGCGTAAGACACCTCCTGCTGGTCAATCACCTGACGCATCTCATGATATCTTTTGGCGCACTCATGTGTTCTGACCGACACCTCATTGACCTTCAAGCGCAAGCCTTCCATAAATGGAGTACCCGTAATGAAAAAGCGGCATCGAATACAATCCGGTGCGTTACCTACCGTCAAGGGAACGGGCCCGTAGGTTTTTTGGATTTCCTTCCGCTTGAATTCAGTTCTATCTACTATTCTGCCGCCCTCGTCACACCGGGTGCGTCCGTTGGGGCAGAAGCCACAATCCATGTGGGACATCTGACCAACACGCTTACCGTCGATATCGCGTCGAGATTTCTCCAGAGACGGGACTGCGTCTAAACCGCCAACTGAATTCCGATGTACTTCTTCTACAGTTCTCGTTGTCAAAAACTGCTGGAAGTCCTTCTGTTTTCCACGCATTGCATCTGCATATGCTTCGTTCAAGGTGTCGCTAACGTGCGCAGCGTTAGGCTTTATGTAGTAAATAGTTTGGAGAATGCTGCCATGATCCGCAACAATCGTCTGGAGTATCCATGGCTCGACGCCTGCCATAGCAAGCCGAGTAAGACCTCCGTGCCGCAGGCCATGCAGCGTATACGGGCTCGATTGAGGAGAATTCCCTATCCAGCTCGAGATCAGAGCTGGCGTATCGGCATAGACCTCGCGCTGCCTGCGTTCCAGCTCAGCTAGCAACTCGTACCAGAACATCCGTAACTGCTGGGAGCTCGGCGGCGATGACTTGAAATTGGACGAATTGCCAGCAGGATATCGAAAAAGATAGAAAGCATCGGGCCGCCTTTTTGCAGCACTTGCAGCCATCCTCTCAAATACAGAGTTGCGGACCTGGGTGTATTGCAATGGGCCGCTTACTGGGTTATAGCGCTCCTGCCAAGTACGCATCTTCAGAATGAGTTCGATAACCGCCTCATTGTGCCATTGAATCACATATCCACTTCTTTCATCGAACAAGGTCCGTCGATCGCTACCTTTGCTACTGTTGATAAAAAACCCGCAGAGTGTCCGGCTTGAGAAATTATCCTCAATTTTTCGGAGCGTTCCTCGCTTTGGCTGGCGCACTCCATGTTGAAGCCAGTAGCCTCCATTCGGCCCGTCATTTTTTACCCATTCACCCGAAGACAAATCAAACCTTTCAGCATCCCCCTCACCAGAATCCAACCGCCTAACCTGCACTTGGCGTATGGGCAGCTTTGTCAGAACAGCAATGGCATATGGAAGTACTGGACAATAAACGGTAGTTTCTTTTCCTGTTTGTGCGTCTGTTGCAGTGATCCAATCGACCGATCGTGTTTTCGGCCAAGCCATGTCATTTTCGAATAAAATTTGATCAATTTTCTCGAAGTACTCCGTAGGGAGCGCAAGCTGAACTGTCTCACCTGGTTTCTCGTGATCTGCTCGAAGATGAGAGTAACTCAAATCATAATTTTTCTGCGAGATCGGATTAACGTATTTTGGGTCAAGCTTGACGGAGTCTTCCTCGGCCCCTTCTAATCGAAATCTTTGATCTTCGGTCAGCAGCCATGCGAAGAACGAAGCCAAGGAGGAAATAATTGAATGCTGCGTTGCCGGACTATTCCCCCGACCAGCAATCCAAACTGACAGTGAAGTTCTAGGCACGTCTTGGTTAAAGAAAGCTTGAACGTCGGAAACGTGGGGATGCTGCGCAAAGTAGAGCAGCAGGTGGTTTAGAGCACCTTCATAGGCTGCGACCGAGCCTAGAGTTTTATCGTCAAGGAATAATGCTAACAGCCGCTTCCATTCTTGAGCGATAGCGTCGCCGCCGACGCCGACGCCGTCATGAGCCTTCCTGCTTAAATAGGCCCGCTTAGTTCCGATCTGCGAACCAAGGGCAGCATGAACGCCCTGAACTGATTGTCGCAAGCGGTCATGCACTTGAAGCTTCCAGTGGCCGTGGCTGTCGCCCGCAATGTAAAGTGCGCAAAATTCGGCCAAAACATCTGCCCCTGGACTACAATGCCGCCCCTCTACGGTCGACATCCAGAGACGCTGCAAGATCGGATGAACAACTTGCGAAACCGGCTGAACAGGCATTTTGCTCATTATCGAGCCAGCCCACGCATCATAGTTCGGAAGTTTGCCGGAGAGGACGAAGCCTTTTCCAAAACCAGAGAGAGGCGCCAGAAGGACCTCTCTTTCAACTAGGTGCAACACAGTTCGGTTGAAATTCGATTGGCGATCACGGCGCGATACCAAGATCTCCAAAGCAGTTTTGGTCTGCTCCTGACCTGAACTTGCGTCCTCACATCCATCAAGGTTCCCACTTGGCGCCGTTGTGATATCCTCCAAGCTGAGTGGCCGCCTGATTGTCCACGCATGTGCGTCAGTTCCAACCGTGAACATTCCAGTAGTCGTTAGTCCGATCGCAATGCGAACCGACGGTGCAGGTAGTGGTAGATGAGCGCTCAAAATAAATCCCCCTCATAACCTTGGCCGTTAGCTTGGAAATACCTTTGCGTGCGTGTCAGCCGAATGCCCTCAGGCAAACTGTCTCTGTTCCTGGCCCAGGCTGCGGTCAGTTCGGCGCTTACTTCAAGGGCCGGTGGCAAACCGTAGCGGGAACTGCTCGTTGGGTGGCGGTGCCTTAATCCCTCTTGGAGGAGCTTATTTTTGATGCCCAACTTGCGGAGAGTATACGCATACAAGTGGCGCAGCCCATGGGAAGTGGTACCAAACTCGTGTCCATAGGAGAGCCCAACCCGTTTCACAGCTCTTTCGAGGTGTGTTTCATAAGACTCGATACTCGCCGGAGCTCCAATCCATCGATACCCATCAGCACGATTGCGCGCCTCGCGACTTGAAACGAAAAGAAAAGGATGTGGGGGAAGGCCAAGTGACGCTCTCCTCTCCATCAACTGAGCTCTATAACCAAGGTAGTGGCGGTATAACTCAAAAAACAGCATTGATGCCATTGGGTCTGACCAGAAAAACAACGCGAAATGATCCTTGGTCGCCACTTTGGCGTTTTTCCAACCAATTCGATAAGATCCTGTCCCGAGATTCCGGGGTGGAAGTCCATATCGCTCTTTCAAAACGTTATGACGTTGCGTCCGCTGCGGTTTGCCATCAACGTCATCTTGGAACGCCACGCCGAATGAAGGATGGTATAAGGCTACAGACGCATGACCGGGCCGCGATGGGTCTTCAACTACATCGGTTTCCCAGAGATGGTGCGGTTCATGCTCCCGAGCTCCCCCATAAGCTTGCAGTAAAAAAATCATCATCGCACCAATGTTGTAATTACCCCATCCACTCTTTTCTGGACCTCCGCGCCGAAAGCCCTCCCAGAGTACTGTTTCAACGAATTGAGCAGGGAAGCTAATTGCAGGGCTAGCTGTCCGGCCTCGCGGGATGTTGGAGACTACTGTTGTAGATGATGGCCTCTCGCCACTATGCATGGAGGATCGCAAAGAGACATTATTCTTCCGGGCCGAGTTGAATATCGTGTTCAGTTCTTGGTTCACAACAGTCACCTCTTTAGGCTTTTCGACATCCTGAACCATTGAGGAGATGAACTGATCCACGGCGCCAAGAATACGTCTTACCTGATCAACTGGCTGCTGCTTCCAGTATAAACCCAAGGGATCCTGAACACCGTCACAGGTGCCGTTGATCAAGGCACGAGAGAAATCAGCGAAAATGCGGGTTTTGTCGGAGGGCTTTAATGATTTCAGCTCAAGAGATCGCTTTGCCACAACAAAATCCCAAAAGATTCCCACTGAGCGTGCCATCTCCTCCTGCCAAGCATCAGACTTGTTCCAACGATTGAGCATGTAATCGTACAAAGGCCAGTAGGGGCCAGACCGATCCTGGGCATCGCAAAGCACCAACAGCCGGACAGTCCAGCCAAGGGGAAGTGAGAGGGAGCGACCGTCAACAGGGACACGGAGAACGGTGTGGTGCCTTCCGGTGATGCTGAAAACTGACATGGGACCTCTGGACAACAAGTAAATATGGTAAAATGTTTGCCCCTGAAATTGCAAGCTTCCTTAGTCTCTCCTAGACTTCTGTCTGGGCGAAGGCAGCATCTGGCTGTAGAGTTCGATTGGAAATAGGGTTAACTGGTAAGGTTGCTTTGCCCCAAAGAAGACGCGACGGACTCAAAATCCGTTTCCGGCAACGGAGTGTCGGTTCGAGCCCGACCACCCGCACCACGGCCGCTTTCCCGTCCTGCCGCAGGCGCCGAGGGCCCGTTTGAACATTCCTGCCCTGCTGGACGTCCTCACCGGGCTGGCGGCCGTGCTCCTTGCGCTGTTCGGCTGCGCCGGGATCGGGGATCCGCTCCTTGGCCCCGTTCTGGCGCCCGGCGGGGCACGAAACCGCCTGGGCCTCGCCGCCGCCATCGGCATCTCCGTCTTCCTGGCCCTGTGCGGGGTCATGGAACTGTTCTCAGTGGCCAGTCCGGCCGCCGGCGGGGCCTTCCTGGCCGTTGGCTGCCTTCTCTGGGTTCGCCGCCACGCGGTGCCCGCGCTGCGGCGGCGGGCGCCGTTCCCGGCGGGTCCGGGCTCGCCCCTTGCTGCCTTGTCCGCGGCAAAGCCTCCCGTCTCGCCCACCGTCTCGCCCGCTGCATGGGCCGTCCTGCTGGCCGCCGCCCTGGCCTGCCTCCTGCTCGTGGCCAACAGCGCCCACTGGCACTTCGGCAACCGCGACGACGCCCAGGGCTACCTGGTCCTCTACACCCGCATCGTCGAACTCGGCGCGATGGGCGCCGACCCCTTCCTTTACCGGCGCTTCGAGGCCGGACTGGGCGGCGGCACATACCTCTACCTGCTGCACGCCTGGCCGATGGGCATCGAGGGCATCCGCGTGATGGATATCGGCCTGGGGCTGTTCCTGCTGGCCGCCCTGATGGCTCCGGGCCTGTGGGAGGCCCAGGAGGCGGACCGGCGCCGCGGCTGGCCCGCGGCCATCGGGGCCACCGCTCTGCTCCTGGCCGTGGCCTTCGCACCCGGCGTGAACATGACGCCCGAGATCATCGCCATGGGCATGTTCCTCGCCCTGCTCCGCCTGGCGGTGCGGCTGGCCGAAGGCACCGGCGGGTGGCGCCGCGCACCGCTTCTCGGCCTGCTGGTCTTCGCCCTGGCCTGCGTGAAGACCACGTTCCTGATCCCCGCCGCCGCTGTTGTCGGCGTGACCTACCTCGTGCTCCTGCTGCGCGAGCGGAGCGCGAGGAACCTTGTCGAGCCCATCGCCGCCGCCCTGTTCTGCCTCGCCCTCATGGCGCCCTGGATGCTGGTTTCCTTTCGCGCCGTCGGCACGGCCTTCTTTCCCGTGCTCGGGATCGGCAAGCTTTCGCCGGCGGAGGTCGCCGGCTTCGCCTCCCCGTCCGACTTCCTGAAGTCTTCCGTCCGCATCGGCCTCATCATGGCGCTGCCGCTCTGGATGGGCCTGCGCTCCCTGCGGCGCGGCCTGCCCGCCCCGGCCCTGGCCGCTGCCCTGCTGCCCTTCGCCTGCACGGCCGTCTTCATCCTGTTGCAGGCGAAGTACACGGTGGCTGGCTACCGCTACGGCTATGCCGGGGCCTGCGCGGTGTTCCTGTTCTACCTGACCGCCTGGCTGCGCGAACCCGGCGGGCGGGCGGAGCGCCGCGTGGTCGCGCCCCTCCTTCTCGCGGTCGGCCTGAACGTCTCGGTCTACTTCATCGTCGCCCCCGGCTACGCGGCGGACACCTTCCACGGCGGCTTCCTTTACCGCGCCCTCGTGGGCGTCCCGCCCGACCAGACGGAGGAAGCCCTCCGGGACCGGCGGGAGGCGCTGCGCCGGATGCAGGCGGCCGTGCCCGCGGGGGCGCCGCTGCTCGTGCGGGTGGACCTACCCTATGTGCTGGATTTCCGCCGCAACACGATCCTCGCCATGGACTGGCCAGGCCTGATCGGTCCGGGGCAAGGCCCGCCCGCCATCGATTCCCCGACCAACTGGCGCGCCTATCTCCGCGCTTCCGGCGTCCGGTTTCTCGCCTATTCCTACGGCGACCGCGCCGGCACCGCGGCTTCGGGGATGGAACAGCAGCTCGCGCGCTCCGAGAGCCTCTGGCAGAGAACCCTGCTGAGCCGGACCCTGGGCGTGCAGGCCGTGCTGGCCGTGCTCCAGGAAACGGAAGCCATCCTCCACGACGACGGCGTGCGCTGCGTGATCGACCTCGGCCCGCCTGGATGAGCCACCCGCGCCCATCACTTTCGCCGGGCATTCCGGAGCACGCCTGGACCCGGCCCTGCGGGCATGGCCATTTGGGTGGGTGAAACCCAACGGATGCCCGGCGCCTTCCTGCCTCCGCCATGCCGTACACGGCCCATACCACCCACCCCACCGGCCCTGGCGCGCCTCTCCGTGCCGGCGGGCAAACCTCGGGGCGGGACACCAGGCAACAAGGACGCCGATGACCCGTCCATGCTGAGCTTTCTCGAGGATGGCGGGCGTTTGGGCGCGCTGATCCGCGCCCATGACTGGCGTGCGACGGGCTTCGGCCCGCCCGAGGTCTGGCCGCAGTCGCTGAAAACCCTGGTGGGCGTGATGCTGGGCTCCCGCCAGCCCATGTTCGTGGCCTGGGGCCCGCGGCAGCTCACCCTCTACAACGACGGCTATGCGGAAATCCTGGGCGCGAAGCACCCGGCCGCGCTGGGCCAACCCTTTCTGGAGGTCTGGGCGGAGATCGCCGGGGACCTCCGCCCCATCGTCGAGCAGGCCTATGCCGGGCAATCCGTCCACATGGACGACATCCGCCTGCTCATGCAGCGCAACGGCTACCCGGAGGAGACGCATTTCGCCTTCTCCTACACGCCCATCCGGGGAGTGGGCGGCGTCGTGGAGGGCTTCTTCTGCCCCTGCATGGAGACCACCCGCCAGGTCATCTCCGTCCGCGCCTTGCGCGACAGCGAAGCCCTGGCCCACCAGATCTTCGACAGCGTCACCGACCACGCCATCATGGTCACCGATCTTGTCGGCCAGGTTACGCACTGGAACGAGGGCGCGCGCCGCATCTTCGGCTGGACCGAGGACGAGATGCTCGGCCATTCCGCCGACCGTATCCTGACGCCCGAGGATCGGGCGGAGGACCGCCTGGCCGCCGAGCGGCGCGAGGCGCTGCAAGCCGGCCATTCCCCCAATGAGCGCTGGCACTGCCGCGCCACCGGCGAGCGCTTCTGGGCCACCGGGGAGGTGACGCCGCTGCGCGACGACGCCGGCACCCTGGTCGGCTTCGTGAAGGTGCTGCGCGACCGCACCGCCCAGCGCGAGGCCGAGCGCGCGCTTGCGCTCAGCGAGCAGCGGTTGCGGGAGGGCGCGGAGGCTGTGCCCGGGTTTGTCTGGACCACCGACAGCACGGGCGCGATCACCTACACCAGCCGACGCTGGCACGAATATTCGGGCGCCACCCCCGCGCAGACGCTGGGCGGCGACTGGGCGGCCCTCATCCATCCGGAGGACAAGGCCGCCGCGGCCACCCGCTGGAACGTCAGCGTCGTGGAAGGCACGCCCTACGAGGCCGAGTTCCGGCTTCGCCGCGCCGACGGCGCCTACCGCTGGTGGCTTGCCCGCGCCCAGCCCGTCCGCGCCGAGGACGGTTCCATCCACCGCTGGATCGGCGTTTCCTCCGACATCCAGGAGATCGTGGAGGCGCGCGAAACCCTCGCCCGCTCCCGCGAGGATCTGGAGGCGAGGGTCGCCGAGCGCACGCGCGAGCGCGACCGCATGTGGCGGCTTTCCACGGACATCATGCTTGTCGCCGATTTCAGCGCGCGGATCATGTCGGTGAACCCGGCCTGGACGGGCATTCTGGGCTGGGCGGAGGATGAGCTGATCGGCGCCGACTTCCTGAGCCTTGTCCACCCCGACGACATCGAGGCCACGCAGGCCGAGGTGAGCCGGCTGGCCGCCGGCGTCACCACGCTGCGCTTCGAGAACCGCTATCGCCGCAAGGACGGGACCTTTCGCTGGCTGTCCTGGACGGCGGTGCCGGACGAGGGCTTCATCCACGCCGTCGGCCGCGACATCCAGGCGGAGAAGGAGGCGGCCGAGGCGCTGCGCACCACCGAGGCCGCCCTGCGCCAGGCGCAGAAGATGGAGGCGGTCGGGCAACTCACCGGCGGGCTCGCGCACGACTTCAACAACCTGCTGACCGGCGTGATCGGCAGCCTGGACCTGATGCAGCGCCGCATCGCCGCCGGCCGCTCTGCCGAGGCCGGGCGCTACGTCGCGGCCGCCATTGCCTCGGCCAACCGCGCCGCCGCCCTCACCCACCGCCTTCTCGCCTTCTCCCGACGCCAGCCGCTGGCCCCTCGCCCGGTGGATGCGAACGGGCTCGTCACATCCATGGAGGACCTGCTCCGCCGCACCATCGGCGAGAGCATCCGGCTGCGCATCCACACGGCCGAGAACCTGTGGCAAACCCTATGCGACCCGCACCAGCTCGAAAGCGCGCTGCTCAACCTTTCCATCAACGCCCGCGACGCCATGCCCGAAGGCGGGCGCCTGTGCATCGAGACACGCAACATGCCGATGCGCGGGGGCACCGCCGGACCGGAAGGCGAGATCCCGCCGGGCGACTACATCGGCATTCTCGTCTCCGACACCGGCACCGGCATGGACGCCGAGACGGTCGAGCGCGCCTTCGAGCCCTTCTACACCACCAAGCCCATCGGCCAGGGCACCGGCCTGGGCCTCTCCATGGTCTACGGCTTCGCCCGCCAGTCCGGCGGCCACGCCCGGATCGAGTCCACGCCGGGGCGGGGCACCACCATCACCCTTCTCCTGCCACGCTCCGAGGAGGAGGGCGCCGGCGGCGGGGGCGGGGCCACGGCCCCGGCCTTGCCCCGCCCGGAGGAGCGCAGCGAGGTCGTGCTGGTGGTCGAGGACGAGCCGGTGGTGCGCGACCTCGTGGTCGAGGTCCTGTCCGGCCTGGGCTACCGCGCGCTCCAGGCGGTGGATGGCCCCACCGGGCTGAGCATTCTCGAATCCCGCGCCCGCATCGATCTGCTGGTGACCGACGTGGGCCTGCCCGGCCTGAACGGACGCCAGCTGGCCGATGCCGCCCGCCGCCACCGTCCGGGCCTGCGCGTGCTTTTCATGACCGGCTATGCCGGCAACGCGGAGATCGAGGGCAGCTTCCTGGAACCGGGCATGGAGCTGATCACCAAGCCCTTCGACATCGACGCACTGGCCGGACGCATCCGCGCCATGCTTGCCTGATGCCGTGCCGCCGGCAGCCCACCGGCCGCGCGGGCACCCTGCCATCACCCGAAGGGAACCGACGATGGACCAGATGACGCGAACCGCGCTTCCAGGCCGCCGGCGCCTGCTCGCATCGGGTTTGGCCCTGCCGGCGCTCGCCCTCGCGCCACGCCGCGCGGCGGCCCAGCCCGGCCCGCCGCTCACCGTCGCCTCCAAGCTCGACACCGAGGGCGCGCTGCTCGGGCAGATGATGGCGGCCACCCTCGAGGCCCGCGGCGTTCCCGTGCGTGCCCGCCTTCAGCTCGGCCCCACCCGCATCCTCCGCCAGGCGATCCTGGCGGGGGAGGTGGACCTTTACCCGGAATACACGGGCAACGGCGCCTTCTTCTTCCAGCAGGAGGACGACCCCGCCTGGAAGCGCGCCGACACCGCCTTTGAGCGCGTGAGAACGCTGGACGCCGAGCGCAACGGCATCGCCTGGCTCCGCCCCGCGCCGGCCAACAACAGCTGGGCCATCGCGGTGCGCGGCAACCTGCCGCTGCGCACGCTGGAGGACCTCCCCGGCCATCTGGCGGCGGGCGGCGCCTTCAAGCTCGCGGCCTCCGCCGAATTCGTGGAAAGCCCGGCCGCCCTGCCCGCCTTCCAGCGCGCCTACGGCTTCACCCTTTCGCCCCAGCAACTGCTTGTGCTGCCCGGCGGCGACACGGCGGTGACGATGCGCGCCGCCGCCGAGGGGCTGAGCGGGGTCAACGCCGCCATGGTCTACGGCACGGACGGCGCCATCTCCGCGCTGTCCCTCCGCGTGCTGGAGGACACCAGGGGCGCCCAGATCGTTTACCAGCCCGCCCCCTGCGCGCGGGGCGAGGCCGCACGCCGCCTGCCGCGGCTGGAGGAATGGCTGGGGCCCGTTTTCGCGACCCTGACGCTGGAGCGCCTGCAGGCCCTGAACGCCGCCGTGGTGGTGGAAGGGCGCCCGCTGCGCGACGTGGCGCGCGAGCACCTGCGCGGCACCGGGCAGCCCGGCTGATGCGCGCGGGCGAGCCGGCCCCCGGGCCGCCCGGGCCCGCCCTCCCGGCGCTCGCGCCCCTCGCCCTTGCCGCCGGGCTCGCGCCCCTGCTGCTGGGCTGGATCGCCGTCGCCCCCAACAGGCTGCTGTCCCCCCGCCCGGCGGCGCTGGCGGAAACCGGCCCCGTGCTGCTGGCCTGGGCCCTGTTCCACGCGGCCCTCCTCGCCCTGCTTCTCGCGGCCTGGCGGCCCCGCCCGAACTGGCTGCCCGAGGGCGCGGCGGTTCTCGCCATCCTCGCCCTCGCGGCCACGGTGGGCCTGGGCACCGCGGCCGGCCTGCCGCCGGGCGCCGCCGCCGCCCGCGCCGCCCCCGCCGCCGGCGCCTGGGTCGCCCTGCTGGCCCTGGCCCTGGCCACCGCGGCCGCTTCGGCCCTGCGGGGCGGCACCCCGGCCATCCCCCTGCTGGCCGCCCTGCTGGGCATCGGTGCCCTCGGCGCGGCGGGGCTGCTCGATTCCCTTTCCCTTGTGCGGGAAGCCCAGGGGCGCGCGGCGGATCTCCGCGCCGCCCTGGCCGGGCACCTGGCCCTGTCCGCCGCGGCCCTGCTGCTGGCGCTGCTGGCCGCCCTGCCACTCGCCGCCCTGTCCCTGTCCCGACCCCGGCTGGAAGCCGCCTTCCTGGGCGCCGCCTCCGGCATCCAGGTGATCCCCTCCATCGCCCTCTTCGGCCTGCTCATCGCCCCTCTCGCGGCGCTGGCCTCCGCCTTTCCCGGCCTGCGCGCGGCGGGGCTGGGCGGCATCGGCCCTGCCCCGGCGGTGATCGGCATCGCCGCCTATCTCGTTCTCCCCCTCGGCCGCGGCGTCCTGTCCGGGCTGCGCGTCGCCTCCGCCGATCTGGTGGAGGCCGCCCGCGGCCAGGGCCTCTCGCCCGGCCAGGCCCTCTGGCAGCTCCGCCTGCCGCTGGGCGCCGGCGTCATGCTGGGGGCGCTGCGCCTGGCCGCCGTGCAGGCCATCGGCCTCGCCACCCTGGCCGCCCTGGTGGGCGGCGGCGGCCTCGGCGCGGTGGTGTTCCAGGGCATCGGCCAGCTCGCCTCGGACCTGATCCTGCTGGGCGTGCTGCCCATCCTGGCGCTGTCGCTCGCCGCCGATGCCGGCATCGCCCTTCTCGCCCGCGTCGCGCCGGGTGGCTCGTGATCGCCTTCGAAGGCGTGTCCCACCGCTTCGGCGCCGTGCAGGCTTTGGAGGACGTCACCTTCGCCGTTCCCACGGGCACCCTCTGCGTCGTGCTGGGCGAAAGCGGCTCGGGCAAGTCCACCCTGCTCCGCACCGTCAACCGCCTGGTCGAGCCCGCCGCCGGGCGCGTGCTGCTGGGCGGGAAGGATGTCGCGGGCGCCGATCCCCAGGCGCTGCGCCGCGGCATCGGCTACGTCATCCAGTCCGTGGGCCTGTTCCCCCACCGCAGCGTGGCCGGGAACATCGCCACGGTGCCCCGCCTGCTCGGCTGGGACCGCGCCCGGACGGAGGCCCGCACGGACGCCCTGCTGGAGATGGTCGGCCTCGACCCCGCCACCTTCCGCGACCGGCGCCCCGCCACCCTGTCCGGCGGCCAGGCCCAGCGCGTCGGCCTCGCCCGTGCCCTGGCCGCCGACCCGCCCGTGCTGCTGATGGACGAGCCCTTCTCCGCCCTCGATCCCGGCACCCGCCGCGGCCTGCAGGCGGCGCTGCGCCGGATCCACGCCGGAACCGGCAAGACCATCCTGCTGGTCACGCACGACCTGGAGGAAGCCCTGGCCCTGGCCGGGCGCATCGCCGTGATGGCCCAGGGCCGCCTCGCGGCCGAGGGAACCCCCGCCGCCGTGCTGGGGCCAGGCGCGCCCGAGCCGCTCCGCCGCATGATCCGCCCGGGCACCCTGGCGCTGCACCGCCTGGCCGCGCTGCCGGCCGCCGGGGCCGCCGCCGAGGGTCCGGCGCCCGGCGCCCCCGCCCTGCCCCCCGGCGCCACCCTCGCCGACGCCCTGCTCCTCATGCTCGACCGCGGCGCCGACCGCCTGTCGTTCGCGGGCAACCCCGGGCGGCACCTGGGCATGGCGGCCATCCTCCGCGCCGCCGCGCCATGAGGCGCCGTGCCACCCTCCTCGCCCTGGAAGCCCTGGCCTTTCTCGCTGCCCTATGGGCCGCGCCGCGCGCCGGAGCGCTCTGGCACGCCCTGTTTCCGGAGGTCGCCCGACCCACCTACCTGCAGGATCCCTGGTTCGCCCTGCTCGGCTCGCACCTCGCGCTCTCGCTGGGCGCCGTGGCGATCGCGGCGGCGATCGGCCTTCCCGCGGGCATCGTGGCCACGCGCCCCGGCGGGCGGCGGCTGCGCCCGGTGCTGGACGCCGCCTTCTCCCTGGCCCAGGGCCTGCCGCCCGTCGCGGCCATCGCCCTGGCCCTTCCCCTGCTCGGCTTCGGCACGGCGCCCACCCTCCTGGCCCTGGTGCTCTACGCCGCGCTCCCCTTCCTCCGCGCGGCCGTGTCCGGCCTGGAAGCCGTCCCCCCCGCCGCGCTGGACGCCGCCGCGGGCCTCGGCATGTCCCCCTGGCAGCGCCTTTGGGAAGTGGAGCTGCCCCTCGCCCGGCCCGTGCTGCTGTCCGGCCTCCGCCTCGCCGTCACGCTCTCGGTCGCAACGACGGCAGTGGGCGCGGTGGCCGGGGCGCCCTGCCTGGGCACGCCCATCGTCACCGGGCTGGCCAACGCCAATCCCTCCTATGTCCTCCAGGGCGCCCTCTTCACCGCCTGGCTGGCCCTCCTGCTGGACCGCGCGCTGGCCCTGCTCGCCGCCCCCCTCGCGCCCGGGGAAGCGCCCTGATCCCGGGCCCTGGACTTCCCACCCCATTCCGGTCCATCACGCGCGCCGACCACCCAGAGACCTCGCCCTCCCCCGGCGCCCCCGGCGGCGAGGCGCGCGCCCCACCAGGAACCGCCCCATGGCCGCCGAAACCACTCCCACCTTCGACCGGGTGGCCGACATCATCGCGGAAAACAGCGAGGTGGCCCGCGACAGCATCACGCCGGACAGCCACGTCACCGAGGACCTCGGCATCGACAGCCTGGACTTCCTCGACATCGTCTTCGCGATCGACAAGGCCTTCGGCATCAAGGTGCCCGTGGAGAAGTGGACGCAGGAGGTGAATGCCGGCGAGAAGCCCGCGGACCACTACTTCGTCATAAAGAACCTCGCGACCCGCATCGACGAGCTGGTCGCCGCCAAGGCGGGCTGAGGCGCCCATGCGCCTCGAATACTTCCAGATGATCGACCGCGTGGTGTCGCTGGACGGCGACGCCATCGTGGTGGAAAGCCGCGTGCCCGAGGCCTCGCCGGTGTTCGAGGGCCATTTCCCCGGCCATCCCCTGGTTCCCGGCGTGCTGCTGGTGGAAACCATGGCGCAGGCCAGCGGCTGGCTCATCCTGGGCCGCAACAACTTCGCCCGCATGCCCTTCCTGATGACGGTGAAGGAGGCGAAGTTCCGCTCCTTCGTGGGCCCCGACGCACCGCTCGACGTGTCCGCCCGCATCTCCCACGAGGGCTCCGGCTACACCGTGACCGAGGCCCGCCTGACCAGCGGCGGCAAGCGCATCGCCGAGGCCGAGATCCTGCTGCGCACCATGGACTTCCCCAACCCCGAGCTGGAGGCGGCGATGCGCGCCACCGCCGCCCGGATCGGCCTGCCGGGTTACGCGGCATGACGCGCCAGGACGTGGTGATCACCGGCATCGGCCTCGTCACCGCCCTCGGCGAGGGCCCCGACGCGCATTGGGACGCCCTCTCCGCCGGCACCTCGCCGGTGGTGGACAACACCACCTACGCCCCCTGGCCCGTCCACCCCCTGCCGCCGCTCACCCTCGACCGGCAGATCCCCAAGAAGGGCGACCAGCGCCAGATGGAGCCCTGGCAGCGCCTGGGCACCTATGCCGCGGGCCTGGCCATCGACGACGCCGACGCCCGCGCCCTGGTGGACGACATGCACCTCATCGTCGCCGCCGGCGGCGGCGAGCGCGACCTGGCGCTGGACGAGCAGGTGAACGCCGAGCTGGCCGAGGCGAATGACGGCGCCCGCCTGAACGAGCTGCTGGCCACCGGCCTCCGACCCACCCTCTTCCTTGCCCAGCTTTCCAACCTGCTGGCCGGCAACATCTCCATCGTCCACGGCGTCACCGGCTCGTCCCGCACCTTCATGGGCGAGGAGAGCGCGGCCGCCGACGCGCTCCGCATCGCCCATGCCCGCCTCGCCGAAGGCCGCGGCGGCATCGCCCTGGTCGGCGGCGCCATGACCGCCCAGCGCTGGGACCTGCTGCTGCTCTACCGCGGCGAGGACGGCCTCTGGCAGGGCCCGCACAAGTCGCTCTCCGAACGCGAGCGGCCGGGCATGGTGCTCGGCGGCATGGCCGGCTTCCTGGTGCTGGAAACCGCCGAGCACGCCCGCGCCCGCGGCGCCCGGATCCTCGCGCGCCTCGATGCCGTGGCCAGCAACGCCGCCCGCCGCGCCGCGCCGGGAGAGGCTGCCGCCTCCGCGCAGTCGCTCCTGTCCCAGGTCGCGCCCGGAGGCGTGGATGCCGTCATCTCCGGCGCCACCGGCGCACCCGCTGCCTGGAAGGAGGAGGAGAGCTTCCTTCAAGGCGTCGGCGCACCGGTCCGCCGGCCGGGGAGCCTGATCGGCCACGGGGTGGAAGGCGCCTTCCCCGCCCATGTCGGCCTCGCCGCCCTCGCGCTCCACCGTGGCGGCTTCTTCGCCCCCATGGACCCCGCCGACGCGCCGATGGACCCCGAGGACGCTCCCTCCCGCATCCTCGTCACCGGCTTCGGCCAGTGGCGCGGCGAAGCCCTCGCCACCGTCTCCCGCGCGGAATTCTGAAGCCATGCGCGACCATCTCGGCCGCCCCCTCGTCGCCGTCACCGGCATCGGCGCCGTCACCTCGCTGGGCTTCGGCGTGGCCGAGAGCTGGTCGCGCCTGCTCGCCGGCCAGTCCGGCATCCGCCGCATCACCCGCTTCCCGACCGACCACCTCCGCACCACCATCGCCGGCTGCGTGGACCTCCCGGAGGAGCGCGGCCAGCCCTTCACCAGCCCCATACGCGTCGAGCACATGGCCGCCTTCGTTATCGAGGAGGCCATCACCGAGGCGGGCATCGGTGCCAGGGGCCGCTTTCCCGGCCCCCTCTTCCTCGGCATGCCGCCGGTCGAGGTGGAGTGGCCCGCCCGCTTCGACCTCGCCCGCAAGGGGCACGATCCCTCCTATCCCGGCATGACCGCCACCGCCGCGGGGCGGCACGACATCTACGAGACCTTTCTTTATGGCGGCATCGGCGAGCGTCTGGCCGCGCGCTTCGGCACGCGGGGCGCACCGATCTCGCTGACCACCGCCTGCGCCACCGGAGCCTCCGCCATCCAGCTCGGCCTGGAAGCCATCCAGCGGGGCGAGTGCGACGCCTGCATCGCGCTCGGCGCCGACGGCTCCGTGCATGCCGAGGCCCTGATCCGCTTCTCGCTCCTCTCGGCGCTGTCCACCCGCAACGACACGCCGGAAAAGGCCTCCCGCCCCTTCGAGAAGTCGCGCGACGGCTTCGTCATGGCCGAGGGCGCGGCGGCCCTGATCCTGGAGGATTACGACGCGGCGAAGGCGCGTGGCGCCACGATCATCGGCCTCGTCTCCGGCGCGGGGGAGCGCGCGGACAACTTCCACCGCACGCGCTCCAACCCCGATGGCCGCGCCATCGTCGGCGCCATGCGCAACGCGCTGGCCGATGCCGGGCTGGAACCGGGGCAGATCTCCTACGTCAACGGCCACGGCACCGGCACGCCCGAGAACGACAAGATGGAGAACTTCGGCATGCGCGCCGTGTTCGGCGACAACGCGCCGCCCATCTCCTCCAACAAGAGCATGATCGGCCACACGCTTTCCGCCGCCGGCGCGCTGGAAGCGGCCTTCTCCCTGCTCGCCATCCGCGACGGGCGCCTGCCGCCCACCATCAACCACGACGAGCCCGACCCGAACATCACGCTCGACGTGGTGCCCAACGTCGCGCGCGACGCGACGGTGCGGCACGTGTTGTCCAATTCCTTCGGCTTCGGCGGCCAGAACGTCTGCCTGGTCCTTTCGGCGGAACCCACCTGATGCGCGCCCTCCGCCTGCATGGCGACCGCGACCTCCGCCTCGAAAACATCCCCGAGCCCCCGCCGCCCGGGCCGGGCGAGGTGCGGCTGCGCATGCGCGCCGTGGCGCTGAACCACATCGATGTCTGGGGCTGGCGCGGCATGGCCTTCACCCAGCGCAAGCTGCCGATCTGCGTCGGCGCGGAAGCCGTCGGCGAGGTCGTGGCCCTCGGCGAGGGCGTCGAGGGCTGGAAGACCGGCGACCGCGTCGCGCCCTATGGCGCCCAGACCTGCGGCCACTGCCAGGCCTGCGTGGAAGGCCGCGACAACCTCTGCGAGAACGTCTCGGGCGTGATGGGCTTCCATCTCGACGGCTTCGCCCAGGAATACGTGAACCAGAAGGCCCGCCTTCTCGTGCGCGTGCCGGACGCGGTGCCCGACAACGACGCCGCCTGCGCCGCCATCACCTTCTCCACGGTCGAGCACATGCTGTTCGACAACGCGAAGCTGCAGCCGGGCGAGACCATCCTGATCCAGGCCGCGGGATCGGGCATCGGCACGGTGGCCATCAAGGAGGCCAAGGCGCTGGGCTGCACCGTCATCGCCACCGCCGGCGACGACGAGAAGTGCGCCAAGGCCGCGGCACTCGGGGCCGACCACGTGGTGAACTACAGCGAGAAGAACTTCGCCTCCTTCGCGCGGCGCGTCACGGGCAAGCGCGGCGTGGACGTGGTGTTCGAGCATGTCGGCGCCACCACCTGGGCGGGATCGCTGCTGGCGCTCAGGATGGGCGGGCGCCTCGTCACCTGCGGCAGCACCTCGGGCGTCTCGGCCGAGACGAACCTGATGATGATCTTCCAGCGCCAGCTTCGCATCTTCGGCTCCTTCGGCGCCTCCATGCGCAACGTGGCGGACGGTTTGGCCAAGATGGCCGGCGGCATGTCCCCCGTGCTGGACCGCGTGATCCCGCTGGAGAACTTCGCCGAAGGGCTGGACCGGCTGGAAAGCCGCCGCGTCTTCGGCAAGATCGTGGTCACCATTTGACCATGGCAGGGAAGGGCGGCGGCCCGGCCGATGCCGCGCTGTCGGCCCTCACACGGCTCGGCTTCTCCGTGCCGCGCGCGCTGGGCCCGGATCTCGCGCCCCGCATCGGCGCCGCCGTCGCGCGCCGCCTCGGCCCCTTCACCGGCGCGCACCGCATCGCGATGGACAACATCGCCGCCGCCTTTCCCGAGAAGGACGCCGATTGGCACCGCCGCATCGCGGATGAGGCCTGGGACAACCTCGGCCGTGTCGCCTGCGAGTACGTCCACATCGACCGCATCTGGGACCTCACCGAGCCCCGGGACCCCAACGGCCGCATCGAGGTGGACGACGCCACCTATGCCCGCTTCACCGAGCTGCGCGAGAGCGGCGGCCCCGTGCTGATCTTCGCCGCCCACCTCGCGAACTGGGAGCTGCCGGCCGTGGCCGCCGCCCGCCATGGGCTGGACGCCGCCGTGCTCTACCGCACGCCGAACAGCCGCGCGGTGGCCCGGGAAATCCTGGCGCTGCGGCAGAGCGCCATGGGTGAGCTGATCCCCGCCGGCCTCATGGCCCCCACCAAGCTCGCCAAGGCGCTCCAGCGGGGCGCTGTGGTCGGCATGGTGGTGGACCAGCGCTTCGCCCGCGGCCCGCGCATCGACTTCCTGGGCCGCCCCGCCCAGGCCAACCCGCTGCTGGCCAACCTGGCCCGCCGCTTCGACTGCCCCGTGCGCGGGGCGCGGGCCATCCGGCTGGAGGGCGGCCGCTTCCGCCTGGAACTGACCGATCCCCTGCCGATGCCGCGCGACGCGGAAGGTCTGATCGACGTGCCCGCCGCCACCCAGGCGATCAACGACGTGATCGCCGGCTGGGTGCGCGAACACCCGGGGCAGTGGCTGTGGATGCACCGCCGCTGGCGGTGAGCCGGCCTCAGCGCAGCAGCGTGTTTCGCAGGAAGTCCTTCACAGCCGCCTTCACCGCCGCCTCCCCGGCCGCGTCGTGCCCCACATGGGCCCCCCGCGCAACGCAGGCGGCGGTGCGCAGCACATAGGGCTCGCTGGTCCCGGCCACGCGCACCACGCCGCCCTCGCCTTCCTCCAGCGCGCAGTTGCGCGTGCTCTGCGCCGTGGGCACCGGCACGAGCGGCGCCGAGAGCGGGCTGTCGAAGCCGTGCTGCCCGTTGGGGTACTCCGCCAGCGTCGCGTCCGCGCCCGCTTCCCGCAGGCGCCGCACGAAGTCGCGGCAGGGCGCCACCGGCACGTAGTCGTCGGCGGTGCCGTGGTGCAGGCGGATCGGCACGGGCGAGACCTGCGTGTCCCCCTCGTAGCGGACGTTGCAGGGCGTGTAGAGGCCGATATGCGCCGCGAAGCGGCGCTCACCTCCATACATCCGCCGGAAGCGCTCGCTGGCCGAATACACCGCGGCGACCGCCCCCTTGGAAAAGCCCATCACCGCGATGCGGTCGGCGCGGAGGCGCGGGTGCTCCGACAGGCGGTCCAGCGCGCGATAGGCATCCACCATCATCGCCAGCGAATTGAGCTGGTCCTGGTCCTCCACCGTGCTCACGATGCCCCGGCCCGAGAAGCTGTCCAGGATGAAGGCGGCCACGCCGACCGAATTCAGCTCCCGCGCCCAGAGATCGGCCGAGCCCGAGATGCCGCCCGAGCCGTGCACCATCACCACCGCGGGCACGCGCCCGGTGGCCCCCGGCGGCAGGCGCAGTTCCCCGGCCAGCCAAGCCTCGCGCCCCGGCGCGCCGCCGCGCAGGAACTCCTCCCCCGTCAGCGTGGTGCTGCGGATCGGGATCGCCTCGATCCGGCTGGGCGGCCGCTGCGGCGGCTGGGTTTGCGCATGGCCGGGGACCGAGAGGACCAGCGCGCCCCCAATCAGGGCACCGAGCCAGGCAAGCGGGCGTCGTGTCATGGATTCGTTCCTCATGGCACAATGCTCCGCCCGGCCGGACATGGCGGTCAACCGCCCCGGAGCATCCCGATGATCCCCGAGAAGTCCGTGCCCGCCCCGCCTTCCTCCACGAAACGGCGGTACAGCTCCAGCGCCCGTGCCCCCATCGGCGTCGCCGCCCCCGTCTCCCCCGCCGCCTGCTGCGCGAGGCCCAGGTCCTTCAGCATCAGCGCCGCCGCGAAGCCGGGCTTGTAGTCCCGGTTCGCCGGGCTGCCCGGCACTGGCCCGGGCACCGGGCAGTAGGTGGTCAGCGACCAGCACTGCCCCGAGGACTTGGACGCCACCTCGAACAGCGCCTCGTGCGAGAGGCCGAGCTTCTCGGCGAGCACGAAGGCCTCGCAGGTGCCGATCATGCTGACCGCCAGCAGCATGTTGTTGCAGGCCTTGGCCGCCTGCCCCGCGCCGGCCGCCCCGCAATGCACCACCGTACGGCCCATGGCGCGCAGCACCGGCTCCGCCCGCGCGAAGCCCTCCTCCGGCCCGCCGACCATGAAGGTCAGCGTGCCCGCTTCCGCGCCCATCACCCCGCCCGAAACCGGTGCGTCCAGGAAGGGCCGTCCCGCCGCGCCCGCGACCTCGCGCGCGGTCGCGACATCGATGGTGGAGCAGTCGATCAGCACGGCCTCCGGCCCGGCCGCAGCGGCCAGGCCGCCCGCGCCCAGCCAGGCCTCGCGCACGTGCTGGCCGGCCGGAAGCATGGTGAGCACGAACTCCGCTCCCCCTGCCGCATCGGCGCCGGAAGCGGCCGGGGCGGCGCCCTCCGCCCGGGCCATGGCCTCCGCCGAGAGATCGAAGACGGCAACCTCATGCCCGGCCCTGGCGAGGTTGCGGGCCATGGGCGCCCCCATGTTTCCCAATCCGACGAAGCCGATCCTGGCCACGGTTCCTCCTGATCCTGTTGGAAGGGAGGCTAGGCCACGGCCCTTCGGCCGGCAAATCCAAGGCGGCCGTCGCTCAGGCCGCCTCCATCTCCACGCCGCCGAGGGAAGCCGGCAGCGTGATCGGGGCGGCGAAGGCCAGCCCTATCCCCTCCGCTCCCCGGTTGGACACCACCTTGCAGGGCAAGCGAAGCCCTCGTCCCGGCAGGCGCAGCTCCGCCGCCGTTCCCGCGTGGCAGGTGGCGCCCACCAGCACCCGCGCGCCCTGCTCCGACAGATCGACCACCTGGCCCGCATGGACCTCGCCGGCGATCAGCAGCTCGCAAGGCTCATCCACCGTCCGGCGGTGATGGGTCCGCCGCTCCGCCTCGGCCACCGAGGTGCGGACCGAATGCACCATGCTGCTGCGCGAGTGGCTGGCCCTCTCCGCCAGCCCGCCGGCCTCGGCGCGGAGGCGCCGGGCCTTTCCACTGGCTTCCGCCGCGATCTGCAGCACCCCCGCCATCACCTCGGTCACCGATTGCGCCGCCGTCGCCGCCTCGGCGACCGAACGGCTGATCTCGCGCGTCGCGTCGCTCTGCTGCTCCATGGCGGCGGCGATCGCGGCGGAAACCTCGTCGATCTGGCCAACCTTGCCGCTGATGCGCGCCACCGCGCCCACCGTGTCCGTGGTGGCCTGCTGGATCTGCGCGATCTGCCGGGCGATCTCCTCCGTGGCCTTCTCGGTCTGTCCCGCCAGCTTCTTCACCTCGCCGGCGACCACCGCGAAGCTCCGGCCGGATTCACCGGCTCGTGCCGCCTCGATCGTGGCGTTGAGCGCCAGGAGATGGGTCTGGCTGGCGATGTCCGCGATCAGGGAGGTGATCTGCCCGACCTGCTCCACCTCGCTGCGCAAATGGCGGATGGCCTGTTGCGCGGCGTCGCTTTCCTCCACCGCCGCCCGCGTCGTGTCGCTCGCCTCGTTCACCCGCTCCGTGATGCCGCCGATGGACACCGCCAGTTCCTCTGCGGCGGCGGCCATGGTCTGGGCGCTCGCCAGCGCATCCCCCGCGGCGCGCACCGCGGTTTCGGCGTGCACGCCCACGGAATCCGCCGCGTCGGCCATGCCGGTGGCCTCGCCGGCCATTTCCACCGTCGTTGCCGTCACCTCGTCGCTGGAACGATGGGCCGCGGCCTCTACCTCGTCGGCCATCTCCCGCAGCGCCGCGACGCGCTCAAGCGCGGCGTCGCGTTCGCGCTGCGCCCTGACCTCCTCGGCATAGGCCAGCTTGGCCCGCAGGCTGCGGAGGAAGCCGGTGACGGAGCGCAGCTCCGGCACCGCGGAATCCTCGATCGCTTCCCGCAGGTCGCCGCGCGCGAGCGCGCCGAACTGCACGTCGATCCGCCGAAAGGCGCGCCGCATCCGGGCCACCGTCGTGACGGCATGGGCCGTCACCAGCAGCGCGACACCGAACAGGGCGCCCGCCCGCATCTCCCATCCCACGCCATAGGCCCCGGCCACCAGGCTGGCTGCGACGGCAGCTCCAACGAAGCCGAGATCAATCGCGATCCCGGCCGCGATGCCTCGTGTCGCCGCAAGGCAGCGCGCGGCTGGCCCGCTGCGGACGATCGCGCCGCCCATGACGCGGAGCCCTCGGCCACGCCCCTCCCGGATGGCCGCGTAGGCGGCCTCCGCCGCCGCGACCTCGGCCTTGTCGGGGCGGGTGCGGATGGAGATGAAGCCTTGCAGCACGCCGCCTTCCATCACCGGCGTCACATTGGCCCGCACCCAGTAGAAGGCGCCGTCCTTGGCCCGGTTCTTCACCAATCCTTCCCAAGGCTTGCCCGCCCGGACCGTGCGCCACAGATCGTGAAAGGCGGCCTGCGGCATGTGCGGGTGGCGGACGAGGTTGTGCGGCGCGCCGATCAGCTCCTCGCGCGTGAAGCCGCTGACCTGCACGAAGGCGTCGTTGGCAAAGGTGATCCGCCCGCTTGTGTCCGTTTGCGACACCAGCAGGGCAGCCTCGGGAAGTGGCACCTCCTTGGTGGTGATCGGTCCGTTGTCACGCATTGTCGCTGCCCTCCGGCCAGGCTCGGCTCGTCAGGCGGCATTTTGGCACGATGTCGTTATGAATTCCTGAAAGGCGGCGCTCAGGCCCGCGCCTAAACCGGCACCTCGCCCGGCGGCTTGAGCGCCGTCAGCACGAAGGAGGAGCGGGTTTCCTTCACCCCGGGCATGCGCAGCAGGGCGCGCATGGCGAAGTCGGCGTAGGATTCGAAATCCGCGGCGAGGATATGCAGAAGGTAGTCCATCTCCCCGCTCATGGCATAGGCCGCCAGCACCTCCGGTCGGGCCGATAGGGCGCGCTGGAAGCCCTCCACCACATCCTCCGCATGGCTGGACAGGGCCACCATCACGAAGGCCTGCAAAGGCAGGCCCACGCGGCCGGGATCGATCACGGCGGCATAACGCCCGATCACCCCCTCCTCCTCCAGCCGCCGCAGGCGCCGCTGGCAAGGGGTGGGCGAAAGCCCGACCTGCTCGGCCAGCGTCACCACCGGCAAGCGCCCGTCCCGCTGGAGCGCGCGCAGGATGCGCCGATCCACGGCATCGAGAACCGGAGTGCTTTTCGCCATCCTAACCCCCCAGCACAGTGGCTTATCCCTCAATCTGCCCGGCCACCCGGTGCGATTTGCCGCCTTTCACCGGAGTAGCCGTCCTATCCTGGATGCAACAAGGGAGTTCACGCCATGGAAGCCACGATCCAACCGGTTCCGGACAGCACCCCGGGCATCCTCGGCACCGCCGCCCTGCCCCAGGGCCTGCGCGGCGACTACGACCGTGCCCGCCCCGATGGCACCCTGCCGGAGGGCACCATGGAGCGATCCGGAGAGGACCATGCCACCTGGCGCACGCTGGTCGCCCGCCAGCGGGCCATCTTTCCCGGGCGGGCCGCCTCCGCCTGGCTGGAAGGGCTGGACCGCCTTCGCTGCGACAGCGCCGTGCCCACGCTCCACGATGCCTCCGCCATTCTTCGGGCCGCCACCGGCTGGGAGCTCGTCCCCTGCCCGGGCCTGCTGCCGGACGCGCAGTTCTTCGCGCTGCTCGCCCGCCGCCGCTTTCCCGTCACGGAATGGATCCGCCGCCCCGAGGAACTGGACTACATCGTGGAGCCCGACATCTTCCACGACTTCCTCGGCCATGTGCCGCTCCTGACCAATCCCGACTACGCCAGCTTCCTCGAAGCCTATGGCCGTCTCGGGCTCGACGCCGAGGCCCGCGGCCAGCTCGCGCCGCTCGCCCGCTTCTACTGGTTCATGGTGGAATTCGGCCTGATCGCCGAGCGCGACGGGCTGCGCGCCTATGGCGCGGGCATCCTGTCCTCCCGCACCGAAACTCTGCATGCCCTCGCGCCGCAGGACCGTCCGGGTGCGCCGCAACGCCTGCGCTTCAACATGGCCCGCGTGCTCCGTAGCGCCTACCGGATCGACGACGTGCAGCCCGCCTATTTCGTCATCCGCGACTTCGCCGAGCTTTATGCCGCCATTGAGCAGGCCCCTGCCCTGCTGGAGGACGCCTTGGCCGCCGCCTCCATCCCACCCGGTGCCATCACGCCTGGCGACGTGCCGTGGGGGGCTCAGAACCTCGTCAGGTGACCGCGCGCCCCCGCTTCGTCCAGGGCGCGCTGCGCGTCCCGCAGCGCGGCCCGCCGGAGCGTCGCGGCCTGCAGGCCGGCCAGTTCCTCCACCGCACGCTCGGCCGCCCGTGCCGCGGCCAGGGCGACGCCTGCCTGCTCCGCCCGCAGCCCCGCCTGCCTGGCCGCCGCCGCCGCCGCGTCGCGCTGCGCCACGCCGCGCGGAAGCCAGGCCGCGTAGCCGCCCCCGTGCCGCCCTTCCTCCAGCAGGGCCCGCGCGGCGGCCAGCGCCGTCCGCTCTGCGGCTTCGCACCGGGCCAGGTCCTCAGCCAGGTGCCGGCGGGCGGCCATCGTCTCCGCCCCGCGCAGCCGTGCCAGCACCGCGAGGGGATTCGGCCTCATGCTTCGGGCCCCATAGCCAGCGCCAGCGCCGCGAAGGCTCCGGCCACGCTGCCGGCCTCCTCCTTGCCCTGGCGCAACACCTCCTCGATCGCCGGGGCGACTCGCATCGCTTCGTCGACCGCCGGGTCGCTGCCGGCCCGGTAGGCGCCCAGCCGCACCATGTCCGCCATGTCCCGGTGCAGCGCGAGGATCCGCCGCGCCCGGAACAGGATGGCCCGCTCCGGCGGCTCCAGACAGCCGGGCACGGTGCGGGAGAGGCTGCGCAGCACGTCCACCGCCGGGTAGCGTCCACCTTCCCCGATCCGCCGGTCCAGCACCACGTGACCGTCCAGGATGCCGCGCACGGCATCGGCCACGGGCTCGTCGTGGTCGTCCCCCTCCACCAGCACGGTGAACAGCCCGGTGATCGAACCGGCACAGTCCTCGGCGCCGGGTCCTGCCCGCTCCAGCAAGCGTGGCAACTCGGCGAAGACGCTCGGTGGATAGCCCCGTGTCGCCGGCGGCTCCCCGGCGGAAAGTCCAATCTCGCGCAGCGCCATGGCGAAACGCGTCACGCTGTCCATCAACAGCAACACGCGCTTGCCTTGGTCCCGGAAGTGCTCCGCCACCGCCATGGCCGCCAGCGCCGCATCCCGCCGCATCAGCGGTGCCTGGTCGGAGGTCGCGCAGACCACCACGCTGCGCGCCAGCCCCGCCGCGCCCAGGTCGTCCTCCACGAATTCGCGCAGCTCCCGCCCGCGCTCACCCACCAGCCCGATCACCGCCACGTCGCAATCCGCATGGCGCGCCAGCATGGCCATCAGGCTGGACTTGCCCACGCCCGAGGCCGCGAAAAGCCCCAGCCGCTGCCCGCGCCGTGCGGTGGCGAAGGCGTCCAGCGCGCGCACGCCCAGGTCCAGCCGTGGCCCGAGCCGCGCCCGTGTGCCGGCCTCCGGCGGCTGCGCGCGCAGCCGCCGGAGGCCGGGGCCCTGCGGCAGCGGGCCGCGCCCATCCACCGGCCGCCCGCGGGGGTCCACAACCCGCCCCAGCCAGGTCTCGCTGGGGTAAACCGCGAGAGAGCCGGCATCCTCCACGCGCGCGCCGACCGCCATCCCCTCGAGTCCCTGCCCTCCCACCGCCAGCGCCACGCCATCCCGCACGGACACAACCTCGGCGTGCATACCCGGCCCGACCCCAATGCGAACATCGATGCAACCACCGATAGGCGGTTGCGGGAACAGACCGGCAACTTCCAAGGAGAGCCCGTGGACCGCCCGAACCTGACCGTGGCGGCTCAGAACACTGACATTGCTCATCAAATTTGGAGCATGCCTCAACCCGGAGATCGCCTTTCCAGGGGAGCAGAGCATTTTTTTATCCTCAGTCTCGTATCTTAATACACCTTGATGATGAAAATACCCCTTCACCACTCGCGCATAAGTTGTCTAAATGCATTCGGAACGAGAGAGGAACGAACAATGCGCGTTCTGCTGGTGGAAGACGACCTGACCACGTCGCGCGGGGTCACCCTCATGCTCAAAACCCAGGGCATGATCGTGGATGCCGCCGACACCGGGGAGGAGGCGCTCGAGCTCGCCCGGCTCTACGACTACGACATCGTGATCCTCGACCTCATGCTGCCGGACATGGAAGGCTACGAGGTGGTGCGCCGCCTGCGTGCCGCACGCAGCAACACCCCTGTGCTGATCCTGTCCGGCCTGTCCCGGCCAGGAGCGAAGGTGAAGGGCTTCGGCCTCGGCGCGGACGACTTCATCGTGAAGCCCTTCGACAGCCAGGAGCTGATCGCCCGCATCCAGGCCATCGTCCGCCGCACCAAGGGCTTCGCCCAGCCCAGCATCACCGTTGGCCGACTGACCCTGGACCTCAGCGCGCGGGAGGCCACCGTCGCCGGCCGGCCGGTTCACCTGACGGGCAAGGAATACGCGATCCTGGAGCTCCTCACCCTCCGGAAAGGCATGGTGATGACCAAGGAAGCCTTCCTGAACCACCTTTATGGCGGAATGGACGAACCAGAGGTGAAGATCATCGACGTCTTCATCTGCAAGCTCCGCAAGAAGCTGGCGCAAGCTGGATGCGACGAACTGATCGGCACCGTATGGGGCCGCGGCTACGTGCTCCGCGATCCCGCCTCCTCGCCGATGCGCTCGCTCAACGCGGCCGATGCGGGCGGCGGGAATGCCACCGGCTCCCTGGCGCGCACGGCGGCCTGAGCGAGGGAAAGCGCCCTTCGTCCGCCCCGCATGGCACGGGCAGTCTCCTCCTTACGAGCGAGGAGCGCCCGTGCGCCCCTTCACGCCGCAGCCGGAGAGCGCGGCACATACGGCACCCGCCCGGGCGTCGAGCCCGCTGTTCAGGCCGCTGCCGCCCGCCCCGCGAGCGAATAGACGCCTCGCTCTCCCTGCATGGTCGCGAAGCGATCAGTCAGCCCTAACACCGTTTCCGCGCCGCCGAGATAAAGCATCCCGTCCGGTGCCAGCCGATCCGCCAACGCCGAGAGCACCCGCGTCTTTGTTGGCGCATCGAAGTAGATGAGCACGTTGCGGCAGAAGATGACGTCGAACGTGCCGAGGGGCCGCAGGTCACCCAGGAGGTTGCCCGTCTCGAACCGGGCCAGCGCCCGCATGGCGGCGGAGATGCGCCACTGTGTGCCCTCCTGCCGGAAATGCTTCACCAGCATCTGCACGGGAAGCCCGCGCTGGACCTCGAACTGCGAGTAAAGCCCTTCCCGCGCCCGGCGCACCACCTCCTGGCTGAGATCCGTCCCGACCACCTCGATGCGCGACGCCAGTCCAAGGGCCTCGGCCACCATGCAGACGGAATACCCCTCCTGCCCCGTGGAGCAGGCGGCGGACAGCACGCGCAACCGCTGGGCTCCGCCGCGGGCCGCCGCCATCCGGGGCAGCACGCGGCGCAGGTGCTCGAAGGGCTTGCCATCGCGGAAGAAAAAGGACTCGTTGGTGGTCAGTGCCTCCGTCACGGCGGTCGCCAGGCGCTCGCTCCCCGGCGCGCGCAACCTGGCCGCCAGAGCGTCCAGCCCGGCCAGCCCGTGCTCGCGCATCAGCCCTCCGAGACGCGTGTCCAACATGTAGGCCTTGTCGGCCCCCAGCACGATTCCGGCACGCGAGCGGACCAGCCCCGCAATCGTCTCGAAGGCTGCTCCGCTCACGACGCCATTCTCCCTGTCTCCGCGCCCGCCCCGGCCAGGATGGCCGAAACCCTGGCGCCCAACCGCTCCGGCGGCAGCAACTCCCGTGCGAGGCCCGCCCGCGCCACTGCGCCTGGCATGCCCCAAACCACCGAGGACGCCTCGTCCTGCGCCATTACCGTCCCGCCCGCGGCGGAAAGGCTCCGGCAACCGGACAGTCCGTCCTGGCCCATGCCGGTCAGGATCACCGCCAGCACCCGTCCCTCGCAAGCACGCTCGGCGCTGCGCAGCATCGGGTCCACAGCGGGGCGGCAGAAGTGCTCGGGCGGGTCGTCGCGCAGGCGCGCCACCAGCCCGTCCCCGCCCCGCTCCACCAGAAGGTGCCGGTCTCCCGGCGCCAGATAGGCATGGCCCGCCTGCAGCAACTCGCCTTCCTTCGCTTCCGTAACGCGCAGCACGCCCAATCGATCCAGGTGGTCGGCCAGCATGGCGGTAAAGCCCGCGGGCATGTGCTGCACGATCACCAGCGGCACCGAAGGCAAGACAGACAGGCCCCGCACGAACGCAGCCAGCGCCTGCGGCCCCCCGGTGGAGGAGCCCACCGCCACCAGCGAGGGCCGCCGCGCCGACTGTGGCCTTGCCGGCCGAACCGGCTCGGCCGGGGCGGACGCGGCAGACACCGGTGGGCGTGGCCCGACGATCCCTCCCACATGCTGCGGCATGGGCGCAGAGGGGGCCGGAGCCTGCTGCGCCGCGGCCGGTGGCGGAAGCGATGCCTGGCGCATTCGCGCCCAACCCTTCACCTTTTCCAGCAGTTCGGCCCGGAACACCGGGTCCGCTGCCCCGCCACGACCCGCCCCGGGCTTGGGGATGTAGTCGCAGGCCCCGGCCCGCAGCGCCGCCATGGCCGCGGCCGCGCCCCGCTGCGTCAGCGCGCTCGCCACGATCACCGCCAAGCGCGGCGCCGCGCGCATCATCAGCGGCAAGGCCGTCATGCCGTCCATCACCGGCATCTCGAGGTCGAGCAGCACCACGTCCGGCCGGGCGGAGGGCAGCGCGTCCAGCGCTTGCCGCCCGTCCGCAACGCGCGCCACCACCTCGATCGCGGAGTCCGCACCCAGCAGCCGCGCGAGGAGGCCGCGCACCGTCGCGCTGTCGTCACAGATCATCACCCGCACAGGGCGGGCGTCGTGCGCGGCGGCCACGCCCGTCAGGGCGCCCGGCATTCCGCCCGGAGATGCCCCGCTCACGCCACCTCGCCTGGCAGCAGCCCGAGCACCTCGAGCTTGCCCGCAAGGATCGCCTCGTCGAAGGGCTTCATGATGTATTCCTGCGCGCCACCCTCCAGCGCCGTCACGATGCGCGAGAAGTCGCTCTCGGTGGTGCAGAGCATGATGCGCGGTTCGTCAGGGCCGAACTCCTCCCGCGCGTGGCGGAGGAAGGTGATGCCGTCCATGACCGGCATGTTCCAGTCCAGCAGCACAAGCGTGGGCAGCGCGGCGCGGCAGGCCTCCAGCGCCTGCTGACCATCCTCGGCCTCGCGCACGGCGAAGCCCAATGCCTCCAGCATCCGCCGCGCGGCACGCCGCACCGTGCGGCTGTCATCCACCACCAGACAGTCCGGCATCTCCCGTCCTCCTCAGCCGATATCCAGGACGCGCTCGACGTCCAGCATGATCAGCAGGCGCCCTGGGGCCTCCCCGCCGTCCGGAACATTCTGGTGCACGCCGGCGCAGACACCCTGCCACAGCGGATCCAGGGTCGGCGGATTGGGGGCCAGGCCGGATTCGGGCAGAGCCAGCACGTCACCGACCGAATCGGCCAGCAGTGCGTAGAGCTCGCCGCCGCCTTCCACCACCACGCTCATCGGGGGCGGGCCGGCCGGATTGCGCGGCGGCAGGCCCAGCCGGCGCCGCAGGTCCACCGCGGTCACGATGCGCCCGCGCAGGTTCAGCCCGCCCGCGACCTCGGGTGGCGCCAGCGGGATAGGCGTGATGGCCTGCGGCCCGAGGATGTCCCGCACCCCCAGGACCGGCACGCCGCAGAGTTGCCCTGCGACGGTGAGGGTGAGAATGGCGGCGTCGGCTGCGGCGGGCACTGGGGCGCGGCGGTGGGCCAGGGCGGCTTCCATGTTCAGCTCCTGCTGGATGGGATGGTGCGGTTCAGCGCCGGCCGGCCGGCATCTCGGCCAGACAGCCGCGCAGCGCCCCGAGCAGGGCGTCGCGGTCGAACTTCGGCACGTGGTCCGCGAAGCCCGCCTCGCGGCTGCGGGCCACCGCCGCCGCATCGGTGTGCGAGGTCAGCGCGATCATCGGCGTGTCGTGCCAGGCGCCGCCGTCGCGCACGGCCCGTGCCAGGCCCAGCCCGTCCAGCTCCGGCATCTCGATGTCCGAGACGATGGCGTCGAAGCTTTCCCCGGCCTCGCGCAGCTTCAGCGCCTGCGTGCCGCTCGCCGCCGCCGTCACCTCGAAGCCGGCGGCGCCGAGGGCGGGGACCAGCATGTTGCGGAAGAAGGCGCTGTCCTCCACCACCAGGATGCGCGGGCGGCTGGTCGAGGCGGGGCGCTGAGGCCCGAACCAGTCCTCACCGGCCTGCCGCAGCCACCAGGCGCAGTCCACCACCTCCGTCGCGCGGCCCGCGATCACGGCGGTGCCGAGGAAGCCGGGCCGCTCCTGTCCATTCTCGATCTTCAGCGTTTCCTCGACCACGTCGAGGATCTCGTCCACGGCCAGGCCCATCGCGCGGCCGCTGTCGTTGAACACCAGCACGGCCTGCCGCCCGCCGGGCTCGGGCGGCACCCAGCCTTCGGTCATCGGCACCAGCGGCATCAGCGCGCCGCGGTACTGCACCACGGGCAGGCCGTGCGACATCTCGATCCGCTCCGCCGGCAGGTCCTCCAGCCGGGCGATGAGGCCCAGCGGCACCGCGCGCGGCGCGCCACCACCCGCGCGGAACAGCAGCAGCGACAGGCGCTCGGCCGAGGTCGCGGCGGCGACGGAAGCGCCGCGCCGGTCCTCCTGCATCGCCTCCGCACCCACGCCCGTGGCGCGGGCGATGCCGTTCGGGTCCAGGATCATGATCACCGACCCGTCGCCGAGGATGGTGTTGCCGCTGAACATCGTGACGTGGCGAAGGATCGGCGCCACCGGCTTCACCACGATCTCCTCCGTGTCGAAGACGCGGTCCACGATGATGCCGAACAGGTTCTGCCCGACCTGTGTCACCACCACGAAGCCGCCGCGCTCCGCCGAGGCCTTGGTCTCCTCGGCCGGACGATCGTCCAGGCGCAGCAGGCGCGACAGCGAAACCAGCGGCAGCAACCGGTCGCGCAGCCGCAGCACGGGCGCGTCCTTGATGTGCATCACCCCGTCGCCGGCCCGCACCAGCTCCACCACGCCGATCTGCGGGATGGCGAAGCGTTCGCCGCCCGCCTCGACGATCAGGGCGGAGACGATGGCGAGCGTCAGCGGGATCTTGATGAGGAAGGTGGTGCCGCGCCCCTCGCGGGAGCGGAGGTCGATGGTGCCGCCGATCTTCTCCACGTTGGTCTTCACCACGTCCATGCCGACGCCGCGGCCGGATACGGAGGTGACGCTGGCGGCGGTGGAGAAGCCGGCGCGGAAGATGAAGCGCTGGATGTCGCGCTCCCCCATTCCCGCCAGCTCCTGCTCGGTGGCCAACCCTTGTGCCAGCACCTTGGCGCGGATCTTCTCCACGGGCAGGCCGCGGCCGTCGTCGCCCACCTCGATGATGATGTGCCCGCCCTCGTGATAGGCGTCGAGCATGATGCGGCCGGCCTCGGGCTTGCCGGCCTCGCGCCGCTCGGCCGGGCCCTCGAGCCCGTGGTCGCCGGAGTTGCGGACCATGTGGGTCAGCGGGTCGCGGATCATCTCCAGCACCTGCCGGTCGAGCTCCGTGTCGGCGCCGCGCATCTCCAGCTCGATCCGCTTGCCCAGCTCGCGCGACAGGTCGCGCACGAGGCGGGGCAGGCCCTTCCAGGCATTGCCGATCGGCTGCATGCGGGTCTTCATCACCCCTTCCTGCAGCTCGGAGGTGATGTGCGACAGGCGCTGCAAGGGGCCGGTCAGCGCCGTGTCGTTGCGCGCGCGGGAGAGCTGGAGGAGCTGGTTGCGCGTCAGCACGAGCTCGCTCACCAGGGTCATCAGGCTTTCCAGCACGTCCACGTTCACGCGCAGCGTCTGGGCCACGCCGATGCCCTCGGCGGCCGGGGCGGGGGGCTCGGCGGCACCCGGCCTGGCTTCGGCGGCCTTCGTCCCCTCCCCCTTCGTGCCGGCCGGCCTCAGTTCAACCGCCCTCGCTTCCTGCTCGGCTTCGGGCGGACTGTCCGGCCCTGGCTCCGGCTCGCCCGGGACAGCCTCCTCCGCGGCACCGGCGCCGCTGGGCCGGCGCTCGGCGGCGGGGGGGCCTTCGGGGATCGCAGGCGCGTCCTCGGCCGCCGCCTGGCCGGCGAACACCGCGTCCAGCTCGGCGATGATGGCACTGTCGTCACCCGGCGGCTCGGTGCCGGATGCCTCCAGCCCCGCCATGATCTCACGCACGCGGTCCACCACCCGCAGGATCAGCGATACCCCGCCCGAGGTGACGGGCAGCGAGCCGTCCCGGTAGCGGCCCAGCACGTTTTCCCCGGCATGGGCCACCCGCTCCAACCGGCCGAGGCCGAGAAAGCCGCAGGTTCCCTTGATGGTGTGGATGAGGCGAAAGATCTCCCCGATCGTGCGGGGGTCGTCCGGGTGCCGTTCCAGGCGCAGCAGCGCTGTGTCGAGCCCGGCCAGCCCCTCGCCCGTCTCGGTCAGGAAATCGGCGATCAAATCGTCCATGGGAATCCCGCAAGCCATCTGCGGGGAACAGGATGCGGGGCGGGGCCAAAGATTCGGTAAAGCCCCGCCGCTTCTCATGGCTGGTGCGGGGATGCGCCGGCGCGCCTGGACATGCTGCCGTGAGGGGTGAGCGTCAGGGGCGCCGCCGCGCCGTCCCGGCCCATGGCCAGGGCCACCTCCATGCCCGCCGTTTCCGCCAGGTGCATCAGGAACGGCGCCATCACGTCGCGCGGGCCGCTCACCGCCTGCCCGGCCAGGGCGGCGGTCAGGGCGACGGGCCAGGCGGCGTTGCGCCCTTCCGGCCAAAGCGCCAGCCCTGAGCCGTCGCCCGCCAGATGCACCGCGCCGCCGCGCGGCAGGGCCTCGCTGCCCAGCATCACCGCGGCCAGCGCGAGCTGCGCCACCGGCGCGGGCAGCGGTTCCTCGGGCAGGCCCGACAGGTCCGCCGACACCCGCCCGCTCGAAAGGCTGCCGTCGAGAAGCTCCGCAAGCCCGCTCCGCCCCAGCGGCCCCGCCCCCGCCCCCGCCACAGCGCGCCAGAGCCGCAGCCGGAGCCGCATGGCGGCCGCTCCGTCCCGCGCGACGGACAGCGCCTCCACAGGCTCCACCTCCGCGAGGTCGAGGGCGCCGGACAGGGCACCCAGCGGGCCGCCGACATCGTGGCAAATGCGCGCGCAAAGATCCTGCGCGATGGACAGCACGTTCATCCGTGCGCTCCTGAAGGGAAGGCCCTTTTTGCCACCTGCGGCCTTGATGGCTAGTAAAGCGGGCGGAGGGGAAGGTCGGATTCCATCCTCGGCGAGGGCGATGGGTGGCATGGTCTCATGAACAGCATCTTCGAGCCCGGCCAGTATGTGCGCCACCCCGGCCGCCCCGAATGGGGCATGGGGCAGGTGCAGTCCGTGGTGGGCGACCGCGTGACGGTGAACTTCGAGAATGCGGGGAAGCTGCTGATCAACACCGCCCAGGTCGTGCTCGACATCATCGACGGCTCTGCGCCTTGACGCGCCCTGGCCAGCGGCCAGCCCCGGGCTGCCCGCGGTGCTGAGCGGGCCCGGCGGCATCCTCGCCGCGGCGGTGCTCACCCCCTCCTTCCTGCTCGCGGCCTTCGCCGTGGCGGTGGCGGGGGTGATGCGGGGCTATTCCGGCTTCGGCACGGCGATCCTGCTGGCGCCAATCCTTTCAACCCTCTGGGGACCCCGGGCCGGCGTGCCGGTGCTGCTGCTGATCGAACTGATCGTCTCGATCCAGCTCCTGCCGCGCTCCCTGCACGAAGCGGACCGGCGCATGGTGCTGCCGATCGGGCTTGCCGCGGTTCTGGCCACGCCGCTGGGCGCCTCGGTGCTGCTCTATGCCGATGGGCTCGTGCTGCGCCGGGCGATCGGGGCGCTGGTGCTGGTGTTCGGGCTCCTTCTCCTGTCCCCCTGGCGCTACCGGGGGCCGCGGCCCCTGCCGCTGAACCTCGCGGTCGGGGCGCTGGGCGGGCTGCTCAAGGGGGCCACGGGCATGTCGGGGCCACCCATCATCCTCTACTTCCTTTCCGGTCCGGAGGAGGCGCGGCGCCACCGGGCCAACCTCATCCTGTTCTTCGGGCTGATCGCGATCGTGGCCGTGGTCCCGCCCCTGCTGGCCGGGCTGATCGATGCGACGGCGATGATCCGCACGGCCGTGCTGCTGCCGCTGATGGTGATGTGCGTCCGGCTGGGGGCGCGACTGTTCCACGTGATTCCCACCGCCTGGTACCGCCGCTGCGCCTTCGGCGCGCTGGTGCTGGCCGGCGGCATCGCGCTGGCCGCATAGGCCCCGCCCTTGCGGAGGGTGGGGGTGGGGAGCCAAGTTCCCCTTTCCACTCCTCTCCTTTCCCCCTGGGAGCGCCCCCCTCCATGCTCGATCCGTTCGGCCGGCGGATCTCCTATCTCCGCGTCTCGGTGACGGACCGCTGCGACCTTCGCTGCGTCTATTGCATGGCCGAGGACATGACCTTCCTGCCGAAGAAGGAGCTTCTCACCCTGGAGGAGCTGGAGCGGCTCTGTGGCGCCTTCATCGACCTGGGTGTCGAGCGCATCCGCCTGACGGGCGGGGAGCCGCTGGTGCGGCGCGGGGTGATGCAGCTGTTCCAGGGGCTGGGGCGGCGCATCGGCGGCGGCGGCGGCCTCCAGGAGCTGACGGTCACCACCAACGGCACGCAGCTGACCAAGATGGCGGACGACCTGTTCCGCGCGGGCGTGCGGCGGATCAACGTGTCCATGGACACGCTGGACCCCGCCGCCTTCGCCGCCGTGACGCGCTGGGGCAAGCTGGACCAGACGCTGGACGGCATCTTCGCCGCCAAGGCCGCCGGGCTGGACGTGAAGATCAACGCCGTGGCGCTCCGCGGCGTGAACGAGCACGAATACGACCGCATGATCGCCTGGTGCGGCGAGCACGGCTTCGACCTGACGCTGATCGAGACCATGCCCATGGGCGACATCTCCGGCGACCGCACGGACCAGTACCTGCCGCTTTCCGCCGTGCGGCGCCGCATCGCCGAGCGCTGGACCCTGCTGCCGAGCGAGCACCGCACGGGCGGCCCCGCCCGCTACGACACGGTGGCCGAAACCGGGCGGCGGCTCGGCTTCATCACGCCCATGACCCACAACTTCTGCGAATCCTGCAACCGCGTGCGCCTGACCTGCACGGGCACCCTGTACATGTGCCTGGGCCAGGAGGACGCGGCGGACCTGCGCGCGCCGCTGCGCGACCCCTCGGTGGGCGATGCGGGCTTGCGGGATGCGATCCTCTCGGCCATTGCCCGCAAGCCGAAGGGGCATGACTTCGTCATCGGGCGCGATGCCCGCCCCTCGGTCGGCCGGCACATGAGCGTGACGGGCGGTTAGCGCGACAGGAGTGATGCGGCGTGCTGAATTCGGAACTCGTCGCCCGGCTGGCGATCCCCGGTCTGCCGGAATGGAGCGGGCTCGTCATCCTGCTGCTGGCGCTGCTCTTCGTGCTGGCCTTCGTGATGATGCCGTTCAGCGTCTTCGGCACCAAGTCGCGGCTGGACGCGATCGAGGCGCAGCTGGACGAGGTGCAGCAGGAGATCCGAAGCCTGGCGCTGCGCCTGCCCGAGCCCGGGGGAATGCGCCGCCGGCCCATCGCCGCCGAGGACGCCTATGACGACTCGCCCCTCGCCCGCTCCGAGGCCTCCCTGCGGGGTGCGCAGGCGCGCGAGGCCCATCTGCGGGAGGAGCGCGCCCCGCGGATGACCCCGCCCATCCCGCCCCCGCCCGCCTGGCCCGAGCCGGGCCGCGAGGGCGGCCGGGAGGCCGGGCGCCGGGCCGAGCCGCGGCTGGGCCCGCCGCGCCGGTAAGCGGCTCAGTTGCCGGCCGCGTCCAGCAGCCGGTCCGCGGTCTCGATCAGCCTGTCCCGCCAGGCCAGTGGCTCCAGCCATCGCGGCGGGATCCCTTCCAGTCCGTAGAGCGCGCCGGCCAGCTGCCCGGTGACGGCGCCCACCGAATCGGCGTCCTCGCCCAGGTTGACGGCGCGCACGAGCGCCGCCTCGAAGCTGGTTGTGCCCTCGATCGCCCAGAGCGCGGCCTCCATCGTGTGCACCACGTAGCCGGAGGACCGGATGGCGGCCCTTGGCCGGCCGCGCCAGGTGCCGGCGGCGATGGCCGCGACCGCGGGCTCCCCCTGCCATGGGCGTGGGGCGAGCACGGCCTCCCTCCCCTTCCCCGCCAGCGCGTCCCGCAGCAGGTCCGCGAGCAGGGCGCAGCCTTCCAGGGCCTCGGGCGCGGCATGGGTGGTGCGGCCCTGTTCCACCGCGATCCGCCGCGCCTCCGCGCCGTCCCGCGCCGCCAGCACCGCCGGGGCGAGGCGCATGACCGAGCCGTTGCCGGCGGAGCGGGGATCGGTGGAGCCGGCGAAGGGGTTCCCGTCGAGGCGGAAGCGCGACAGGGCATCGCGCGTGGCGATGCCGATGTCGAAGCAGGTGCCGGTGCAGGACAGCGCGCCCTCCCGCCACCAGGCGACGAAGCGCTCCATGAGGTCGCGGGGATCGAGGGCGGGATGGGCGATCAGGCTCTCGGCGAGGGCGAGGGCCATGCTGGTGTCGTCGGTCCACTGGCCGGGCTCCAGGCCGAAGGGGCCGCCGCCGGTCATCTCGCCGTGGTGGGGATGCTGGTCGCGCCGGGAGAATTCCAGCGTGGTGCCCAGGGCATCGCCCACGGCGAGGCCGAGGAGCGCGCCGCGGGCGCGGTCCCGGCGGGCGGGGGCGGCCATCAGCCCGCCTCGATCCCCGCGCTGCGCACGATCTGCTCCATGGCCGCGCGCTGGGCGGCGACATAGGCGGTGAAGGCCTCGGGATCGGTGCCCAGGGGAATGGCGCCGAGCGCGTCCAGGCGCTGCTTCACCGTCTCGTCCGCCAGCGCCGCGCGGGCGGCCTCGAACAGGCGCTGCACCACGGGGCGCGGCGTGCGGGCGGGAGCGTAGAGGCCGTTCCACTCGTTCAGCTCGTAGCCGGGGAAGCCCTGCTCGGCGATGGTCGGGACGTCCGGCAGCGGCGGGATGCGGGTGCTGGTGGTGACGCCCAGCGCGCGCAGCCGGCCGTCCCGCACGAGCTGGAGGGAGGAGGAGACGGTGCCGAACACAAAGGCGGTGCTGCCGCTCATCATGTCCTGCAGCGCCGCGGTGCCGCCGCGGTAGGGAACGTGCTGGATGTCGAGCCCGGCGCGCTGGAGGAAGAGGGCGGCCGCCAGATGCGCCGCCGTGGCATTGCCCGAGGAGCCGTAGGACAGGTTGGGCTGGCCCTTCGCCCAGGCGACGAACTCGGCGACCGTGCGGGCCGGAACCTTGGCGGGGTCCACCACCAGGAGCTGGGGCAGCACCACGACCTGGCTGATGGGCGCGAAGGCGGTGGCGTAGTCGAAGGGCATGCCGCGGAGAACGAAGGGGTTCACCACATGGGCGAGGGCATCGACCATGATGGTGTGGCCGTCCGGCGCGGAGCGGGCGAGTTCGCCGGCGCCGAGGCTGCCGCCCGCGCCGGGGCGGTTCTCCACCACGACCGGCTGGCCCAGCGCGGCGCCCATGGGCACCGCGAGAAGGCGGGCCGTGGTGTCCACGCCACCGCCGGGGGTGTAGGGCGCGAGCAGGCGGATCGGGCGGCTGGGCCAGGGCGCCTGGGCCTGGGCGGGGCCGGCGTGCAGCGCCGGCAGGGCGAGCGAGGCGCCGCCGAGGGCGAGCGAGGCGCCGCCGAGGCTCAGGGCAGCGCGGCGCGTGGTGTTCGGCATGGTGGTTCCTCCGTTTTCCCCTTCTAGCGGGAATCGGCGGGCCGCGCGCGGGGGCCGCCCATCGAAGCCGGCGGCGGCATGGCCTATCCTGCGCCCATGCCGCCCCGCCGCCCCTCCGCCCCCGATGACCTGTTCGGCGCCGCCGACCCGCCGCCGGAGGCGCGGGCCGAGGGGCCTCGGCCGCTGGCGGACCGGCTGCGGCCGCGGACGCTGGCGGATGTCGTCGGGCAGGAGCAGCTGCTGGGGCCGCAGGGATCGCTCAGCCGGATGCTCGGGCGGGGGGCGCTGGCCTCCCTGATCCTGTGGGGGCCGCCGGGGGTGGGGAAGACCACCATCGCCCGGCTGCTGGCGGAGGCGGCGGGGCTGCGCTTCGCCTCGCTGTCCGCGGTGTTCTCCGGGGTGGCCGACCTCAAGCGGGCCTTCGACGAGGCGCGGATGCGGCGGGCGAGCGGGCAGGTGACGCTGTTGTTCGTGGACGAGATCCATCGCTTCAACCGGGCCCAGCAGGACGGCTTCCTGCCGGTGGTGGAGGACGGGACCGTGGTGCTGGTGGGGGCGACCACCGAGAATCCCTCCTTCGCGCTGAACGGGGCGCTGCTGTCGCGCTGCCAGGTGATGGTGCTCAAGCGGCTGGACGACGCGGCGCTGGAGCTGCTGCTGGAGCGGGCCGAGGCGGAGGGCGGGCGCCCGCTGCCGCTGGACGAGGCCGCACGGGCCACGCTGCGCGCCATGGCGGATGGCGACGGGCGGTATCTGCTGAACATGGCGGAGCAGTTGCAGGCGCTGCCGGCGGGGACGCGGGCGCTGGACGTGGCGGGGCTGTCCTCGCTGCTGGCGCGCCGCGCCGCGCTCTACGACAAGGACCGGGAGGAGCACTACAACCTCATCTCGGCCCTGCATAAGTCGCTGCGGGGATCCGACCCCGACGCGGCGCTGTATTGGTTCGCGCGGATGATCAAGGGCGGCGAGGACGCGCGCTACATCGCGCGGCGGCTGCTGCGCTTCGCCTCCGAGGATGTGGGCGCGGCGGACCCGGCCTCGCTGACCCTGGCGCTGGCGGCCTGGGAAACCTATGAGCGGCTGGGCAGCCCGGAGGGGGAGCTGGCGCTGGCGCAGCTGGTGCTGCACCTGGCGGCGGCGCCCAAGTCCAACGCAGCCTATGTGGCCTGGAAGGCGGCACAGGCGGCGGCGGGGGAGACGGGGAGCCTGATGCCGCCCGCCAACATCCTGAACGCGCCGACGACGCTGATGAAGAGCCTCGGCTACGGGCGCGACTATGCCTATGACCACGACACGGAGGAGGGTTTCTCCGGCGCCAACTACTTCCCCGACGGGATGGAGCGGCTGCGGCTTTACCGGCCGACGGAGCGGGGGGCGGAGGCGCGGGTGGCGCGGCACCTGGAGCGGCTGGCGGCCCTCAGGGAGGAGAAGCGGTGAACCCGCTCTCGGCGGTGCCACTGCTCTGCGTGGCGGCGGGGGGCGCGGTGGGCTCTGTTCTGCGCCACCTCGTGGGGGTCTTGGCGCTGCGGCACCTCGGCGCGGATTTTCCCTGGGGGACGCTGGCGGTGAACGTGGCGGGGAGCCTGGTGATCGGGATCGTGGGCGGCGCGGTGGCGGCGGGCGCGGCGCTGGCGCCGGAGATGCGGCTGTTCCTGGTGACGGGCGTCCTGGGCGGGTTCACGACCTTTTCGGCCTTCTCGCTGGACACGGGGGCGCTGTTCGGGCGCTCGCCGGCGCTGGCGGCGGCCTATCTCGGCGTGACGATCGCGGGGGGGCTGGGGGCTTTCGCGGTGGGCTGGTTCACGGGGCAGAGGGTGGCATGAGCGGGACGGTGCGGCGGCAGGCGCCGGCGGCGGCGCGGAACCGGGGACCGATCCTGGCGGTGCTGCGGGACTGGCTGCCGGCGGAGGGGCTGGTGCTGGAGGTGGCGAGCGGCTCGGGCGAGCACGCCGTGCATTTCGCGGAGGCGTTGCCCGGGCTGGTGTTCCAGCCGAGCGATCCGGATGCGGGGGCGCTGGCGAGCATCGACGCCTGGGCGGAGGAGGCGGCGAACATCCGCGGGGCCGTGCGGCTGGACGCGGCCTCCGCCGACTGGCCGGTGGGGGCGGTGGATGCGGTGGTCTGCATCAACATGATCCACATCGCGCCCTGGGCGGCGGCCGAGGGGCTGGTGCGCGGCGCGGCGGCGCGGCTGCCATCGGGCGGGCCGCTGGTGCTTTACGGGCCTTACCGGGTGGGCGGCGCGCACACGGCGCCGAGCAACGCGGCCTTTGACGCCGACCTGCGGGCGCGCGACCCGGCCTGGGGCGTGCGGGACCTGGAGGCGGTGGCGGCGCTGGCCGGGGATGCGGGCTTCGGGGCGCCGGAGGTGCGGGCGATGCCGGCGAACAACCTGATGCTGCGGTTCCGCCGGGCGTAGGTCAGCTTCGCGAGGGCTTCTTGCCGTGCGAGGCGTCGGGGGTGCCGCGGAAGAGGGACATGTGGGTGTGGGTGGCGACCCAGGGCTCGCCGGTGGCGCCGCGCGCGAAGGTGACGGTGGCGCGGCCCAGGCGGTCGAAGGGGGTGCCGTCCTCGCGGTAGCCGGTGGAGTCCCAGACGGCCATGCCGGTGGCGTGCAGGCGGTCGGGCGAGACCACGGCCTGCACGCCGTCGAGCCGCCAGGTGAAGCCGTCGATGGTGGGCCAGACGCGGCGCCACTGGTTGGCCTCGGCCTGGTCGCGGCCGTGGAGGAAGTCGCTGTGGGTGCCGAAGGCGATGAAGTCCTCGGCGAAGAGGCGGCGGGCGGGGGCGAAGTCCACGGCGCGGACGTGGTCGGCCAGCTCGCGGAACCAGTCGCGGATCAGGGCGATGTCCTGGGGATCGACGGGGGTGGCGGCCTTCACGGGCATGCGGGCGGTTCTCTCCTGGGGCCCACCGTTTGAGGACGGGGACGGGGCGTCGCGCAAGGGGCGGGTTCAGGGCGCATGGACCTCGTGGAGGAGGACGCGCTCCCGGCGGTTGCGGGCGGGTGCGTGGTCCAGGCGCTCGCCGGCGGGGTGCATGCCGAGGGCGCGCATGACCGCGAGGGAGGCGTGGTTGTCGGGCTGGGCGGCGGCCTCCACCGTGGCGACGCCCAGGCGGGCGAAGGCGACAGGAAGGAGGGCGGTGGCGGCCTCGCGGATGAAGCCTTGGCCCTGGTGGGGCTCGGCGCACCACCAGCCCATGGTGGCGCGGGCGGGGTCGGCGCGCTTGCGGAGGGCGTGGACCCATCCGACCAGGGTGGCGTCCGCGCTGCGGAGGACGGTGCAGGCGAGGCCGAGGGAGCGCCATTCGGCGATGCGGGCCTCCATGCGGGCCGCGGTCCAGGGAAGGGGCCAGGCGGCGAGGCGCGCGGAGATGGCGGGGGTCATCAGGGCGGCGAGCGGGGCGGCGTCGTCGCGGGTGGCGGGGCGCAGGGTGAGGCGCGGGGTCTGGATGGGCGGGAAGCGATGGGCCGACACAGGGGTTTATTTTCCTTTGCTTCGGCGTGAATTCCTTACTATCTTACCATCTTACCCCGGGTGGAGGGCGTTCGATGCTGCCGAGAACCGCGAAGCTGACGAGCAAGAACCAGTTGACCCTGCCCAGGCGCGTGGTGGAGGCGCTGGGCTGGCCGACGCATTTCCGGGTGCAGGTGGTGCAGGGGGCGCTGGTGCTCTGGCCGGGGCGGGTGGTGACGGCGGACCAGGTGCCGGCGAGCGGCGATGCGGGGGAGCGTGGCATGGGGAGCCGGGCAAAGTAAAGGTATATTTGCCTAAAGAGGCTGTGCGGCCTTGACGCACTGGGATCGATCACGGCGGGCGTGACGCGCGGGCACGCCCCGGCGCACCATCGGCGAGGCCTGGACGGAGCCCGCGCGAGGGCGCCCCGCGGCCGGGCCGCGTGCCCACCGTTTTTGGGCGCGGCGCGTTTCTTGGTATGGGCTGAGCCGATGACCATCGCACTGCGCACCGTTTCCCCCGACGAGGCCGACCTCCGGCTAGACCGCTGGTTCCGCCGGCACCATCCCAACCTGACGCAGGGGGCGCTGCAGAAGATGCTGCGGACCGGGCAGGTGCGGGTGGACGGAAAGCGGGCGGAAACGGGGACGCGGCTGCAGCCCGGGCAGGAGATCCGGGTGCCGCCGATGCCGGAGGCGCCCTCCCCCGAGCCGGCGCGGCCCGCCGTTTTCGAGCGGGACGCGGGGATGCTGGAGCGGGCGGTGATCTATCGCGACGATTCGGTGATCGCGATCGACAAGCCGCACGGGCTGCCCGTGCAGGGCGGGCCCAGCATCGCGCGGCACCTGGACGGGATGCTGGACGCGCTGCGCTTCGGGCACGAGGAGCGGCCGCGGCTGGTGCACCGGCTGGACAAGGATACCTCGGGGGTCCTGCTGCTGGCGCGGAGCGGGCTGGCGGCCGCGAAGCTGGCGGCGGCCTTCCGCGGGCGGGACGCGCACAAGACCTACTGGGCGCTGGTGGTGGGGCGGCCGCACCCGCTGGCCGGGCGGATCAACATGGCGCTGGCGCGGCAGGGCGGGCCGCGGGGGGAGCGGACGGGACCCGCGGAGGAGGGCGAGGACGGGGCGGTGGCGATCACCGACTTCCGGGTGGTGGACAATGCGCGCAAGCATGTGTCCTGGCTGGAGATGAACCCGCTGACGGGGCGGACGCACCAGTTGCGCGTGCATGCCGCGGCGGCGCTGAAGTGCCCGATCCTGGGGGACGGGAAGTACGGGGGCGCGGCGGCGCATCTGGAGGGGATGTCGGGGCTGCTGCACCTGCACGCGCGGACGATCGAGCTGCCGCACCCGGAGGGGGGGACGCTGTCGGTTTCGGCGCCCTTGCCGCCGCATATGAACGAGAGCTTCGCGTTTCTCGGCTTCGACCGGCCCAAGACGCCGCAGGCGAAGCGGGTTCGCTGACGTTCTCAGCGCGGTTGCTTCTGCTGGAGAGTGATGCATGACCCTGCCCGCGCGCGCCCGAGGTTCCCGGCGGTGGCGGCCCTGGCTGATCGGGCTCGGCGTGCTCGCGGTCGGGGTGCCCGTGGCGGGCTATGCGGGGCTGCTGCTGCTGGTGCGGTCGGACGCGATCCGGCCGCGGGTGGAGGCGGCGGTGCGGGCGGCCACGGGGCGGGCGTTCAGCCTGACCGGCCCGGTGGGGGTGAAGCTTTCCCTGGTGCCGACGATCACGCTGGACGGGCCGGTTCTGGCCAATGCGCCCGGCGGTTCCAGGCCGGAGATGCTGCGGGCGCGGCGGGTGGAGGCGGAGGTGGCGCTGATGCCGCTCCTGTCCCGCCGGGTGGAGCTGCGGCGCCTGGTGCTGGTGGAGCCCGACCTTCTGCTGGAGGTGGATGCGGCCGGGCGCGGGAACTGGCAGTTCGACCGCGCGCCGCGGCCGGACGCGGCGCCCGGGCCGGCGGCGGCGCCGTCGCGGCCCTTCGGGCTGGATGTGGAGGCGGTGGCGGTCGAGGGCGGGCGGGTCACCTGGCGTTCCGGGGGACGCGAGGAGGTCGTGGGGGTGCCGCGGCTGGTGCTGCGGGGCTCCGGGCAGGGGATTTTGGCCGAGGGGCGGGTGGCCGCGCGCGGGGTGGAGGCCACGGTGAACGGCTCCACCGGGCCGCTGGCGGCGCTGCTGGGCGAGGCCCCTTCGGGGGAATGGCCCTTCCGGCTGGGAATATCGGCGCCGGGCGTGAACGCGGAGGCGAACGGGGGGCTGGCCCTGCCCTTCCGCGCCGGAGGATGGCGGGCGCGGGTGGCGGTGACGGCGGACCAGGCCGCGCGGCTGGCGCCGGCCCTGCCGGGGGTGGCGCTGCCGGAGGCGCGGGGGCTGTCGCTGGTGGCGGAGGCCGAGGGGCCGGCGGGGCTGCGGTCGCTGCACGCCTCGGTGGCGGAGGCGGCGGTGCCGCTGGCGGGGCGGGTTCTGGCGCTGGGTGCGGTGCAGGTTTCGGCGGATTCGCCGGAGGCGCCGGTGACGCTGTCGGGCACGGCGCGGATCGGGGACCTGCCGCTGGCGGTGAGCGGGCGGGGCGGGGCCCTGGGAGCGGCCATGGCGGGGCAGGCGCTGCCCCTGGCGGTGACGCTGGAGGGAGAGGGCGTCCAGGCGGCCTTGCAGGGCGGGCTCGCGGCCGGCTGGGCGCTCGCGGGGACGGACTGGGCGGCATCGCTGCGGGTGCCCGACGTGGCGGCGCTGGGCGCGCGCGCCGGGCTGGCGGGGTTGCCGGGGCTGCACGATGCCTCGCTGGAGGGGCGGGCGCGGGTGCTGGCGGAGGGGGTGGATGTGACGGAGGCGGTGCTGGCCTCCCGCGAGGCGGCGGGACGGGGGACGGTGGCGTGGCGCGGCGGGGCGCCGCCGCAGGCGGTGGTCCGGGTGGCGATGGAGCGGGTGGACGCGGATGCGCTGCGGGCGGGGCGCGGGGCGGCGGCGCCCTCCCCTGCCCCGGCGGCGGCTGCGCCGGCTCCCGATGCGCCGGCCGCGCCTGCCCCGGCGGCTCCGGCCGCCGCGCCCGCCCCGGCCGGGGCGGCGCGGGCGAACGGGCGGGTGATCCCGGACGTGCCCCTGGATGTTTCGGCGGTCCGCGATGCGGCCCTGGCGCTGGACGTGGAGGCGACGGTGGCGGCGCTTCGCTCGGGCGGGGCGGACTGGCGGGACGTATCGACGCGCACGGTGTTGGGCGGGCGGAAGCTGGTGGTGGAGCGCTTCGCGGCGGTGACTCCCGGCGGGGTGGTTTCCGGCAAGGGGTCGGTGGAGGCGGACGGGACGGTGCCGCGGCTTTCGCTGGATCTGCGCAGCGGCGAGGGCGGGGTTGATCCGGGGCCGCTGCTGCGGGCGCTCGGCGGGCATTCGCCGGTGGAGGGGCCGGGGGCGCTGGACGTATCGCTTCGCGGCGAGGGGGCGGGGACGCGCGCCGTGGCGGCGAGCCTTTCGGGGCATCTGGGGCTGGCCATGACGGGTGGGCGGATCGAGCCGGGGCTGCTGGCGGGCGCGGCCTCGGCGCTGCGGGGCGTGGTGCCGGCGGATGCGGTGGGCGGGGCGGCGGAGATCCGCTGCCTGGCGCTGCGCTTCGATGTGGCGGGCGGGGTGGCGCAATCGCGGGCGCTGCTGCTGGACACGCGGGTGGCGAGCACCACCGGGGCGGGGGCGGCCAATCTGGGGGACGAGACGCTGGCCTTCCGGCTGCGGCCGGTGGTGCGGGTGGGCGATGTTTCGCTGACCACGCCGCTGGGGGTGACAGGGCGGTTCGGGGCGCCGCGCTTCTCCGTGGACCCGAACGCGGCGGCGGCCGCGGCGGCGGGGGTGCTGGGGGGCCTGGCCCGGCGGTCCGACGATGCGGACACGGCGGCGCTGGGGGCCCTGGCGGAGGGGTTGCTGGGCGGGCGCGGCGGGCAGCCCGCGGGGGCGGATTGCGCGGCGCAGCTGGCGGTGGCGCGGGGGGAGGCCCCGGCGGCGGGGCAGGCGCCCGCGGCGCCGGCCCCGGCGGCACGGCCGCGGGAGCCCCGGGTGCAGGATCTGCTGCGGGGGCTGCTGGGGCGGTAGGGGATGGGCCGGGCAGGAATCGAACCCGCAACCAAGCCGTTATGAGCGGCCAGCTCTAACCGTTGAGCTACCGGCCCGTCCGTTGCGCTCTCTAGATCAGGTGCGGGTTCCGAGGAAGGTGCGGATCGCGGCTTCGGCCTTGTTCATGGAGGCGACGCCTTCCAGGTGGCCGAGGCCGCCCTCCAGCTCGAACACCGTGACGGGGCGGCCCGCCTTGCGCAGCGATTCGCCGAGGTCGCGGCCGTAGGAGATGGGGAAGATGTGGTCGCCGGGCGCGGGGAGGACGAGCCAGGAGGCCTTGCTGCGGGCGAGCGCGGCCTCGGTGCCCGGGTATTCGTTGAGGAAGAGCTGGTTGGCGCGGGTGAGATACAGGAAGGCGTTGGCGTCGGCGGTCTTGGCGCGGGCGGTGGCGGTTTCGTCGAGGAACTTCTCCACCGCGAAGCTGTCGCCGATGCGGCGGGCGGGGTCCTGGCCCTCGGCGGGGCGGCGGGCGAACTGGGCGAGGGAGCCGCGGTCGCGCGCCTGGAGGGAGACGATCTTCAGGGCCTCGGCGAGGCCGCGGAGGGGCGGCTCGCGGCCGGCGCCGTAGTAGTCGCCGTTGCGCCAGTTGGGGTCGGTGCGGATGGGGACCTCCCAGATCTCCATCCAGCCGAGCAGAAAGGCGTCGAAGTCGCCGGTGGCGACGGCGGGCATGACGCGGTCGATCATCTCCGGATAGGCGCAGGCCCATTCGATGGCCTGGAGCGCGCCCATGGAGGGGCCGGCGACGAGGGCCAGGCGCTTCACGCCGAGGCTGTCGAGCAGCCTCTTCTGGACCTCGATGAAGTCGCGCATGGAGACCACCGGAAAGGTCATGCCGAAGGGGCGGCCGGTGGAGGGGTCGATGGTGGCGGGGCCGGTGCTGGTGGTGGTGGCGTCGTTGAGGTTGAGGTTCACCAGCGTGTCGCTGGACACCACGAAGAAGCGGTTGGTGTCGATCGCCTTGCCGGGGCCGACGATGTTGTCCCAGTAGCCGGCGGGGCCGTTGGGCGCGAAGCGGCCGAAGGCGTGGGAGTTGGCGGAGAAGAAGTGGGTGATGAGCACGGCGTTGTCGCCGGCGGCGTTCAGCGTGCCCGCGGTCTGGTAGCCGATGCGGGCGTTGGGGACGGTGCCGCCGCCGCGGGTGCGGTACTCGCCGGCCTCGAAGACCTGCTTGCGGACGATCAGGGGCTCGGCGGCGGGGCTCGGGGCGGCGCCTTGGGCCTGGGCGGCGCGGGGGGCGAGCAGCGCGGGGGTGGCGAGGGAGGCCGCCAGCACGGAGGATGCCAGGAGGGCGCGGCGGGCGATCTGCGGCTCGGACATCGTTTCGGCTTTCCCCGTTTCGTTGGCGCCATGCTGGCCGGGCTTGGCGGGGCCGGCAAGCCGGTGAATTGCCGGTTTGGGGCTTCGCTGCTAGGAGCGCCGCGACACTTCGCCGCATTCCGCGGCGATGCGCGCCCGCCGGGCCGGCGGCGATGCGCCCGCCGCGCGAGTGGCGACGCGCCCGCCGCCGGGCCGGCGGGGCGCGCCATGAAAGCCAGGACCGCAGCCCCATGAACCCCAGCCTGATCCCGACCGGCAAGGCGCCGCCGATGGACATCAACGTGGTCATCGAGATCCCCGAGGGGTCCTCGGTGAAGTACGAGCTGGACAAGGAGAGCGGGGCGGTGGTGGTGGACCGCTTCCTGTTCACGCCCATGGCCTATCCGGCGGCCTATGGCTTCATTCCCGGCACCATCGCCGATGACGGCGACCCGACGGACGCGCTGGTGCTGATCCCGGCGCCGGTGGTGCCGGGCTGCGTGATCCGCTGCCGGCCGATCGGCGTGCTGCTGATGGAGGACGAGGCGGGGCAGGACGAGAAGCTCGTCTGCGTGCCGCACGACAAGATCCATCCGTTCTTCTCGGACATCCAGTCCTGCGACGACCTGCCCAAGATCACGCGCCAGCAGATCGAGCACTTCTTTGCCCGCTACAAGGACCTGGAGCCGGGCAAGTGGGTGAAGATCACCGGCTGGGGCTCGGCGGAGAAGGCGGCGGAGCTGATCCAGCAGGGCATGGCGGCCGCAGCCGCGGCCAAGTAGGGCCTTCGTGGGGGCGCCCGGTCCGGTCCGGCTTCCCCCGGGGATCGGGCCGGGGCGGCCGTTCCGCTGGGGATGGGCGGGGCGCCTCGCGCTGCTGGCGGTGACGCTGGCGGCCTGGGCGCCTTTTCTTTCCGTGCTGGCGACGGCGGTGGTGGCGGATGCGCTGGGGTGCCGGGTGGACGAGGGATCGGTGCATCCCTGCGCCGGGCCCTTCGGGACCGAGCTGGGCTCGCTGCTTTACTCCATGGGGGTGATGGGGTGGCTGATGCTGGCCACCGCGCCCTTCATGCTGCTCACGGGCCTGGCCTGGACGGTGATCCTGGTGCGCTGGGGCTGGCGGCGGATGCGGGGATGACGCGGCGGGCCGCGAGGATGGCGGAGACCACCACCGTGGCGCCGAGCAGGCCGGCGGCGGCAAAGCCGAAGCGGTTGCGGGCGAGGCCCCCGGCGGCGGCGCCGGCGCCCTGGCCGAGGGAGACGAGGGAGCCGTTGAGGGCGAGCGCCAGGGCGGTGGCCGGGCCGGCCAGGGCGGCGAGGCGGGATTGCAGGATCGGCACCACGGCGAAGAGGGCGGCGGCGCTCAGCAGGATGGTGCCGGCCAGGAGCCAGGCGGAGCGGGTTCCGCCCCAGCCCGCGAGAAGCCCGGCATAGGCGAGCTGGCAGAGCAGGAGAAGGACGAGGGCGGCGGCCAGGGCGGCGCGGCCGCCGGGCGAGTCGGCGGCGCGGCCCCCGAAGGCGAGGCCGAGCAGGGAGCCCGCGCCGATGCAGGCCTGGAAGGGCCCGACGGCGGCGCCCGAAAGGCCCGTGACCTGGTTCACCAGCGGGCCGGTGAAGGCGACCACGCAGAAGGCGCCGGCGAAGGCCAGGAAGTTGGTGGCGAAGGCGGCCTGGACGGGCGGGATGCGGAGGAGCGCCCTGGCGCTGGGGGCCGGGCCGGGGACCGGCGGCACCTTCGGCATGACGGCGGCCAGGGCGGCGAGGGCCAGGGCGGTGACGGCGGCGCTGAGGGCGAAGCAGGCGCGCCAGCCATAGGCGCCCCCGGCGAGGGAGCCGAGGGGAAGGCCGAGCATGAAGGCCAGCGTCAGGCCCCCCAGCACCAGCGCCAGGGCACGGCCGCGCTTCTCCGGGGACACGAGCTGCGCGGCGGTGGCCCCGCCCACCGCGCCGACCAGCGCGGCGCCGGTGCCGGTGACGACCCGGAGCGCGACCAGGGTGCCAAAGTCCGGGGCCAGCATGCAGGCGAGGTTGCCGAGCAGCAGGACCGCGAGGCCGGTGGCGAGGACGCCGCGTCGCTCCCGCCCCGCGAGCAGGACGGCGAAGACCGGGGAGCCGAGGGCGAAGGTGACGGCGGAGGCCGTGATGGCCAGCCCCGCCGTGCCCACGGCGATGCCGAGGTCGGCGGCCATCTCGGCGAGCAGGCCGCCGAACACGAAGCCCTGGGTGCCGACCGCGAAGTTGACCAGAAGAAGGGCGTAGATCGCGGGCGGCATCAGGGCACGCGCCGGGCGGGGGCACGGGCCGGGGTCGGGCGCGGTTTTCGGCGGGGCTGCATGGGGGCATGCGCGCCGATGCCGGGGCCGGCGTCAACCATCGGGCCGGGGCGGCGAGGCCCCTGCCCCGCCGCCCCGGCCCTTCAGCCGATCCCGGCGAGGAGTTCGACGACCCGGTTGGGGTCGGGAATCTCCACGTCGTGCGGCACGGGGAGTTCGACGTAGCGCCAGCCCTGCTTGGCTTTCGCGCGCTGGCGGCTGGGCTCGATCGAGGCGAGCGCGGGGCTGGTGTAGGCGACATAGGTGACGGGGAGGCCGGCGCCGGCCGGCTTCGCGAGGCGCATCGGGCTCTCGTAGGTGCCGATGGGGTGGGGGCGCAGGCGGCGCATGAACCAGTCCTTGTTGGGGCTGGCGGGAATGGGGAAGCCTTCCGGCCCCGGAACCGGGAGGGCGACGCCGCCGCCCTGTTCCTGGGCGACCTTGCGGCGGCCGTCCGCCATTCCCGCCGGGAGGATGTCGAAGACCTTCTCGCCGTTCTCCGGGATCAGGGCATCGAGATAGACGATGTGGCGGATGCGGTCGGTGAGGCGGTCGGCGACGCCGGTGACGGCGACGCCGCCATAGGAGTGGCCGACGAGGATGATGTCGCGGAGTTCGTCGGTTTCGATGACGTTGGCGACGTCCTCGATGTGGGTGTCCACCGTGATCTGGCGGGAGAGGAGGTGGCTGCGCTCGCCGAGGCCGGTCTGGGTGGGGGTGCGGACCTCGTGGCCCATGCGGCGGAGGCCGGCGGCGACGTCGCGCCAGATCCAGCCGCCGCCATAGGCGCCGTGGACGAGCACATAGGTTTTCTGGGCTGGCGCGGCGGTTTGGGCTTGAGCGAGCGTTGCCGTGGCGGGCGCGGCGGCCAGCGCGCCGATCATGGACCTGCGGTTCACGGGCGATTTCCTCCGGTTTTGTTGGATGGAAGGCTAGGGAGGCTTGGAAAGGGGGTCAACGGCGTGGCGGAGGGCGGGCGTTGCCGCGCGGCCACGGAAAGGCGCCCCGGGGTGGCAAGGAGGACACAAGCCTGTCAGCCCCCCGGCGCGAAGGGGACAGCGGCGTTGGGGAAACCGTAAGCTGGAATGCGCGACGGTTCGGTGCCGCCGTGCGACCGGAGGGCGGATCGGGGGAGGGCTTGATGAAAGCCGCGGACTTGGAGGCTGCGCTGGCATGGGACCGGCTGTCGCCGGACCAGCGCACGCGGTGGGGCCGGAGCGTGGTTGCGGCCCGCATCATCGACATGAGCGAGGCGCAGGGGCTGACGGGCCCGGCGCGCGACAACTTCGCCATGCGGGAATGGATGTCGGCCTACAGCCTGGCCGATGAGCGGGCGAAGCGGGACAAGGAGGTCCAGGCCCTGTCGCAGTCGCTCTGGGTGCATTTCATCGCGGTGGCCACGCGCGGGTTCAGCGTGGTGGAGGAGTTCGCGCGGGAGCACTGAGGCTCCGGCTCCCCCTGCCCTTCTAGAAGGCGCGCTGGGGAAGGCGCAGGCCGAGGTCGGTGGGGACCGGCCATTCCTCGCGCACGCGGCGGACCACGCGGAAGCCGGCGGCGATGTAGTTGGGCAGGGCGCGCGGGTGGTCGGCCGTGCAGGTGTTGACCGTGAGCACGGAGCAGGGGCCGGCCCAGGCGGCATCGATGGCGTGGCGCAGGAAGGCGCGGCCGAGGCCCTGGCCGATGGCGTGGGGCATCAGGCCGAAATAGGACAGGTTGGTGGTGCCGTCCCAGCGTCGCTCGGTTTCGTGGAAGCCCGCGGGCTCGCCGTTGCGGTAGAGCACCTGGATGGTGGTTGCGGGGTCGCGCAGGATGGCCGCGATCCGGGCATCGGGCAGGGTGCGGCGGAGCCACCAGCAATGGTCGCGGCCGACGCGGTCGTAGAGATAGCGGTAGAAGCCGACGGTGCAGTCCGGCACCGGCAGCACGACGGCACCGGGCGGCAGCGCCGCCGGCGGGTCGGCCGGCGGGCGCTCCATGCGGAGAAAGGTGACCTCGACCTGCACGGGGGTCGTGGGCGTTCCGTGAGGCATTCCCGGGATCTTAGTTGTCCAGGAAGGAGCGCAGCTTGCGGCTGCGGGTGGGGTGCTTGAGCTTGCGCAGCGCCTTGGCCTCGATCTGACGGATGCGCTCGCGGGTGACGTTGAACTGCTGTCCCACTTCCTCGAGCGTGTGGTCGGTGTTCATGCCGATGCCGAAGCGCATCCGGAGCACCCGTTCCTCGCGCGGGGTGAGGGAGGAGAGCACGCGGGTGGTGGCCTCGCGCAGGTTGGACTGGATGGCCGCGTCCAGCGGGATGATGGCGGCCTTGTCCTCGATGAAGTCGCCGAGATGGCTGTCCTCCTCGTCGCCGATCGGCGTTTCGAGGGAGATCGGCTCCTTGGCGATCTTGAGAACCTTGCGGACCTTCTCGAGCGGCATGCCGAGCTTTTCGGCGAGTTCCTCCGGCTGGGGCTCGCGGCCGATCTCGTGCAGCATCTGGCGGCTGGTCCGCACCAGCTTGTTGATCGTCTCGATCATGTGGACGGGGATGCGGATGGTGCGCGCCTGGTCGGCGATGGAGCGCGTGATGGCCTGGCGGATCCACCAGGTGGCGTAGGTGGAGAACTTGTAGCCGCGGCGGTACTCGAACTTATCGACCGCCTTCATCAGGCCGATGTTGCCTTCCTGGATCAGGTCCAGGAACTGCAGGCCGCGGTTGGTGTACTTCTTGGCGATGGAGATCACGAGGCGGAGGTTGGCCTCGATCATTTCCTTCTTCGCCTGGGTCATGTCGCGCTCGCCGCGCGAGACGGTGGCGTAGACGCGCTTGTACTCGCCGACGGGAAGGCCGGTGAGGGAGGCGACCTTGCCGATCTCGTTGCGGATGTTCTCGGCGGGTTCGCGCGAGTGGGCCAGGAAGGCCTGCCAGCCCTTGCCCTTCAGCTTGGCGATGCGGTCGAACCAGGCGGGGTCCATCTCGGCGCCCTGCCAGTTCTCCAGGAACTCGGCGCGCTTGACCTTGTGGCTTTCGGCGAGGCGCAGGACCTGGCCCTCAAGGCCGACAAGGCGGCGGTAGAGGCCCTTGATCTGGTCGACCAGCTCCTCGATCCGGTTGTTGTGCAGGTGGACCTTCTGCACGAGGGCCACGATCTCGAGGCGCTGCTTCTCGTAGGACTTCTCCGAGCGGCCGGCGAGCTCGCCCCCGGAGGTGTAGGTGTCCATCCGCTTGTTGGACATCTTCTCGAGGCGGCCGTAGCCGGCCTCGATCGCCTCGAAGGCGGCGAGCGCCTCGGGCTTCAGCTTCTCCTCGAGCGCGGAAAGGGAGAGGCCGACACCCTCGCCCTCCTCGCCTTCCTCGAACTCCTCGGCCTCGGGCGGGGGGCCGTCGGGCATGTCGGCGTTGTTGGTGGCCTCGAGGTCGATGACGTCGCGCAGCAGCATCTTGCCGCTGAGGACGGCCTCGTGCCAGCCGACGATGGCGCGGAAGGTCAGCGGGCTCTCGCAGAGGCCGCCGATCATCATGTCGCGGCCGGCCTCGATCCGCTTGGCGATGGCGATCTCGCCCTCGCGCGAGAGCAGCTCCACGCTGCCCATCTCGCGGAGGTACATGCGGACGGGGTCGTCGGTGCGGCCGAGGGACTCCTCGTCCACGTTGCCGCCCGATTCCTCGTCGTCCGCCTTCTTCTCGGGGTCTTCCTCGGCCCCTTCCTCGCCCTCGGCCTTGGCGGGGGCCTTCTTTTCGGTGTCCTCGTCGGCGGATTCCTCGGCCTCGACGAGGTTGATGCCCATCTCCGAGAGGAGCGCCATGGTGTCTTCGATCTGCTCGGAGGTGAAATGCTCCTGCGGCAGGGCGGCGTTCAGCTCGTCATAGGTGACGTAGCCACGCTCCTTGCCCTTCGCGAGCATCTTCTTGACCGAGGCCACGAGGCTGTCGAGCATCGCGCCCTCGACCGCTTCGTCGCGGTGCTCCGTCGTCTCCGTGCCGTTCGCCACCTTGGTCGCCATGCTCTTCTCCCGCCACGGGTTGGCCCGTCGGCAGGCGGATGCGGCCGCCGCCGGGGACCGAAAAAGGTCTCTACACTATGGAGAGGCGCTTTCGGCGCCCTCCTCCAGCCCGGTCTCTCCGCGGCGGAGGGCGGAGAGGGCCTGGGAGAGGCGGATCACGCGCGACTGTGCGGCGGCGTCGTTCGCCGTCACGAGGTCGCGTTTCGCCGTTTCCAGATCCTCGATCAGCGCGCCCTCGCCGCGAAGGAAGCCGAAGAAGTGCCACCAGCCATCGAGGGTCTCCGCGGGCTGGGCATCGGGGCTCGCCTCCCGCGGGAGGCCGGTCGCGCCCATGACCCAGGCCCGGGCCTCCTCCAGGCCGGTCGAGTTCAAGTGGTCAAGCAAATCGGCGGAGTCAAGCGAGGGGATGGTGACATCTGACACATCCGTGAGGGCGCGGCCTGCATGCCAGGCCAGGAGGGCCGCCTGCAGGGCAGAGGGGGGGCCGTGGGGAAGCTCGACCAGGGCGAAGGCTTCCTCCACCTCATCCAGCAGCCATGGATGGGCCAGGGTGATGGCCAGCAGGCAGCGCACCTGCTGCAGGCGGGTGTTGCCGGCCTCGGGCGCGGCGCGGGGGGGAAGGCGGGGCGCGGGCTTGAAGGGGGTGCCGCCCTTGCGGGACCCGGGCGTGAAAGCCGGGCGGGGCGGGCGCTGGGGACGGGCGGTCTCGAAGAAGCGGTTGAGGAGGGCGCCGCGGTATTCGGAGGCGAGCGACTTGTCGGCGATGCGGCCGGCGGCGGCGGCGAGGTCGTTGCGGAAGGCGGCGCGGCCCTCGGGGGTGCCGAGGGGGCGGCCCTCGGCCATGAGGTCGTAGAGGGCGGAGGACAGGGGCTTGGCCGCGGCGAGCACGGCCTCGAAGGCGGCGGGGCCTTTCGCGGCGATGAGGTCGTCGGGGTCCTGGCCCTGGGGCAGGGTCGCGAAGTGCAGCGTGCGCTCGGGCGAGACGAGGGGGAGGACCATCTCGCTGGTGCGGGCGGCGGCGCGGAGGCCGGCGGCGTCGCCATCGAGGCAGAGGACGGGTTCGGGCGTGACGCGCCAGATCTCGTCCATCTGCTCGGGGGTCAGGGCGGTGCCGAGGGGGGCGACGGCGCCCTCGAAGCCGGCCTGGTGGAGGGCGATGACGTCCATGTAGCCCTCGGCGATCACGAGGCGGGCGCGGCCGCGGAAGACGGCCTCGCGCGCCATGTCCAGGCCGTAGAGGGTGCGGCGCTTGGAGAAGACGTCGGTTTCCGGGCCGTTCAGGTATTTGGGCTGGCCGTCGCCTAAGGTTCGGCCGCCGAAGGAGACGATGCGGCCGCGGCGGTCGCGGATGGGGAAGATGACGCGGTTGAAGAAGAAGTCGTTGAAGGCCCCTTCCCTGCCCTCGGCGGGCTTGGTGAGGCCGGCCTCGGCGAGCTGGCGGGGCTCGATGCCGAGCGGCTTGAGCTCGGCGGCCAGGGCGCCGCGGCCGCTGCCGGACCAGCCGAGGGCGAAGCGGGCGATGGTGTCGTCGGAAAGGCCGCGCTTCCTCAGATAGTCCAGCGCGGGGCGGCCCTCGGGGGTGTGGAGGCGGCGCTGCATGGCTTCGGCGGCGGCCTGGAGGACGTCGTGGAGGTCCCGGGCGCGGGCTTCCTTCGCGACCTGGCGGGGGGACTCCTTCGGGATTTCCAGGCCGGCCTCGCCGGCGAGGCGCTCGATGGCCTCGCGGAAGGCCAGGCCCTCGGTGGCCATGGTGAAGCCGATGGCGTCGCCGTGCTGGCCGCAGCCGAAGCAGTGGTAGTGGTCGTCGTAGACGTAGAAGGAGGGGGTCTTCTCGTTGTGGAAGGGGCAGCAGCCCTTCCACTGGCGGCCGTTGCGGGCGAGGCGGACGCGGCGGCCGATCAGGGGGGCCAGCGGGGTGCGGGCGCGGAGCTCGTCGAGGAAGTTGGGCGGAAGGGGCATCGGCCCCTTCCTTGTATCCCCTCCGGCTACATCATCCCAGCGTCAGCCGAGCGCGGCCTTCACCATCGGGCCGGCCTTGGCCATGTCCAGCACGGCGGCGTGCTTCGCCTTCAGGGCGGCCATGACCTTGCCCATGTCCTTGACGGAGGTGGCGCCGGTTTCGGCCACGGCCTCCTTCACGGCGGCCTGCATGGCGGCGTCGTCCATCTGCTGGGGCAGGAAGGACTCGATCACGGCGATCTCGGCCTCCTCCTTGGCGGCGAGCTCGGGGCGGTTGCCCTGGCGGTACATCTCCACCGATTCGCGGCGGGACTTCACCATGCCGCGGAGCAGGGAGGTGATGGCCTCGTCCGGGATGGCATCCACGCCGGTCGGGCGCGCCGCGATGTCGGCGTCCTTGAGCTTGGCCATGACCATGCGGATGGTGGAGGTGCGGGCGGCGTCCCCGGCGCGCATGGACGCCTTCATTTCCTCGGTGAAGCGGGCGCGCAGGCTCATGGGGGGTCTCCGTGGTGGTGGGGGGCGGGGTTTAGAGGGGAATGGGGTGGGCGTCTGCCCGGCCGCGCATGGGAAGTGATTTACCAGAAGCCTGGGAAACCCCCTTCCATTGGGAAGTGGTTTCCCACATATCGGGTGCATGCGGACCGTCGAGCAAGTTTTGACCCTGATGGGCGGCGCCAGCGCGGCGGCGGCCCATTGCGGGGTGGGCACGGAAGCCATCCGGAAGTGGCGGCAGGCGCGGGCCATCCCACCCCGGCACTGGCCATCGGTGCTGGCGGCGACGGGGCTTGCGCTGGACGACCTGCCGCGCGCCGATGCCGACCCCACGACACCTTCCGTCCAGGAGCCGTCCATGACCCCTGCCCCCGATCGCCAGGCCACCGCTTCCGCGCAGGCCGATCGCGCGCCGCCGGGGGCGACGGCCTGCCTGGTGCTGGGCAATGGGGCGGTGTTCTGGGGGTACGGCTTCGGCGCCACGGGCAAGCGCGTGGGCGAGGTGTGCTTCAACACGGGCATGACCGGGTATCAGGAGACGCTGACCGATCCGTCCTATGCCGGGCAGATCATCACCTTCACCTTTCCGCATATCGGCAATGTCGGCGCCAATGTGGAGGACGTGGAGGCGACCACCGCGGCGGCGCTGGGGCTGGTGGTGAAGGCCGACCTGACGGAGCCCTCCAACTACCGGGCGACGCGGCACCTGGACGACTGGCTGAAGAGCCACGGGATGCCCGGGATTTCCGGCGTGGACACGCGGGCGCTGACGGTGATGATCCGTGACGGCGGGCCGCCGAACGGGGTGATCTGCCACGCGCCGGACGGGGTGTTCGACCTTCCCGCGCTGCGGGCGGAGGCGGCGGGCTGGCCGGGGCTGGAGGGGATGGACCTCGCGAAGGAGGTGTCCTGCCGGCAGTCCTATTCCTGGGACGAGAGCCTCTGGGCCTGGGGCCAGGGCTACGGGAAGCAGACCGCGCCCAAGCACAAGGTGGTGGCCGTGGATTACGGCGCCAAGCGCAACATCCTGCGCTGCCTGGCGGATGCGGGCTGCGAGGTGGTGGTGGTGCCCGCCGACGCGACGGCGGAGGAGATCCTGCGGCACGGGCCGGACGGGGTGTTCCTGAGCAACGGGCCGGGCGACCCGGCGGCGACGGGCGCCTATGCGGTGCCGGCGATCCGGGGCGTGCTGGAGGCCGGGAAGCCGGTGTTCGGGATCTGCCTGGGGCATCAGCTGCTGGCGCTGGCGCTGGGCGCGAAGACCTACAAGCTGGAGCGCGGGCATCGCGGCGCGAACCAGCCGGTGAAGGACCTCGCCACGGGGCGGGTGGAGATCACCTCGCAGAACCATGGCTTCGCGGTGGACGACAAGTCGCTGCCCGAGGGCGTGACGGTGACGCATGTGAGCCTGTTCGACGGGTCGAACGAGGGGATCGCCTGCGAGGCGAAGCGGGCCTTTTCCGTGCAGTACCATCCGGAGGCCTCGCCCGGGCCGAGCGACAGCCACCACCTGTTCCATCGCTTCACCGGGATGATGGCGGCGGGCTGATCGTGCCGTCGCTGTCCTCCCTGCTGGCCTTCGCGGCGCTCTCGGTCGGGCTGGCGGTCACGCCGGGGCCGAACCTGTTCTATCTGGTGTCGCGCACGCTGACCCAGGGGGCGCGGGCGGGGATGGTTTCGCTGGCCGGGTGCCAGGCGGGCAGCCTGGCGATCATGCTGGGCGCGGCGGCGGGGGTGACGGCGGCGCTGCTGACGGTTCCCTATGCCTATGACGTCACGCGGCTGGGCGGCGCGGCCTATCTGGGCTGGCTGGCCTGGCAGAGCCTGCGGCCGGACGGGGCGCCGCTGTTCGCGCCGCGGCCGATCCCGCCGGAGGGCGGGGTGCGGCTGTTCTCGCTCGGCTTCGCGACGGCGGCGCTGAACCCGAAGGTGGCGCTGTTTTACGTGGCGGTGCTCCCGGCCTTCATGGACCCGGAGCGGGGCAGCCTTTTCGCGCAGGGCGTGGTGCTGGGCGCGGTGCAGATCGGCATCTGCACGCTGTTCGACGTGGGGATGGTGGTGGGCGCGGGCGCGGTGTCGCGCTTCCTGGCGACGCGGCCGGGCTGGCTCGCGGTGCAGCGCTGGGTGCTGGGCGGCGCGCTCGGGCTGCTCGCGGCGACGCTGGCGACGGAGGGCCGGACATGATCCGGCTGCTGTTCCTGGCGCTGCCGCTCTCGCTGCTGGCCTGGTGGACGCTGGTGCGGGTGGGGCAGCCGCGCGACCGTGCCTGGACGGGCGGGGTGGCGATCTCGTTCCTCGCGCTGGGGGGCGTGGTGTTCTTCTCGGGCGAGGGGTTCGAGACCGGGCGCGCGGTGGCGGCGGCGCTCTGGGCCGGGGTGCACCTGCTGCTGTTCCTGATCGGCCGCCCCTTCCTGGGTCGCCGGCGGTGAGCGAGCACGGCCTCAACCTGGATCCGCTGTTCTACAGCGCCGGCGTGTCGCTGGGCGTGCTCGTTATCGGCACGCCGCTCGTCCACCGCGCGCTGCGGGCGCTGCCGCGCACGGCCCGCGCCTTCATGGGCGGGCTTGCCTGCATCGGCGCCGCGGGTCTCGGCGCCCTTCTCCTGAGCTTCACCGCCTATCGCCTCGACGAGATGGTGCTGCTCGCCGTCACCTTTTCCGCCGTGCTCCAGGGCGCGGCCGCCGTCATCCTTTCCTTGCTGCCCCGGAGGGCCTGAGCCATGCCGAAGCGCACCGACATCAAGTCCATCATGATCATCGGCGCCGGGCCGATCATCATCGGGCAGGCCTGCGAGTTCGACTATTCGGGCGCCCAGGCCTGCAAGGCGCTGCGCGCCGAGGGGTACCGGGTGATCCTGGTGAACTCCAACCCGGCGACGATCATGACCGACCCGGAGCTGGCGGACGCGACCTATATCGAGCCGATCACGCCCGAGATGGTGGAGAAGATCATCGCCAAGGAGCGGCCGGACGCGATCCTGCCGACCATGGGCGGGCAGACGGCGCTCAACACCGCGCTGAAGCTCGATGCCTCCGGCGCGCTGGCGAAGTATGGCTGCGAGCTGATCGGGGCCAAGGCGGAGGTGATCGACAAGGCCGAGGACCGGCTGAAGTTCCGTGACGCGATGACGAAGATCGGCATCGAGAGCCCGCGCTCCCACATCGCGCACAGCATGGCCGAGGCCTGGGAGGGGCTGGACCAGGTGAAGCTGCCCTGCGTGATCCGGCCGAGCTTCACGCTGGGCGGCACGGGCGGCGGCATCGCCTACAACCGCGAGGAGTTCGAGCAGATCGTGGCCTCGGGGCTGGATGCCTCCATGACCACGGAGGTGCTGATCGAGGAGAGCGTGCTGGGCTGGAAGGAGTTCGAGATGGAGGTGGTCCGCGACAGCGCCGACAACTGCATCATCGTCTGCTCCATCGAGAACCTGGACCCGATGGGCGTGCACACCGGCGATTCCGTGACCATCGCGCCGGCGCTGACGCTGACGGACAAGGAATACCAGCGGATGCGCGATGCCTCCATTGCGTGCCTGCGGGAGATCGGCGTGGACACCGGCGGGTCGAACGTGCAGTTCGGGATCAACCCGGCGGACGGGCGCATGGTGGTGATCGAGATGAACCCGCGGGTGTCGCGGTCCTCGGCGCTGGCGTCCAAGGCCACGGGGTTCCCGATCGCCAAGGTCGCGGCGAAGCTGGCCGTTGGCTACACGCTGGACGAGCTGGCGAACGACATCACGGGGACCACGCCGGCGGCCTTCGAGCCGACGATCGACTACGTGGTGGTGAAGATCCCGCGCTTCACCTTCGAGAAGTTCCCGGGCACGCCGAACACGCTGACCACCGCGATGAAGTCGGTGGGCGAGGCGATGGCGATCGGGCGGTCCTTTCCGGAGGCGTTGCAGAAGGGGCTGCGGAGCCTGGAGACGGGGTTCTCGGGGCTGGACGAGATCCCGGTGCCGGGGGACGGGTCGCGGGAGGCCTATATCGCGGCGCTGGCTTCCCCGACGCCGGACCGGGTGCTGACGGTGGCGCAGGCCTTCCGTGCGGGGCTGGACGTGGAGACGATCCACGCGGCCTGCAAGTTCGATCCCTGGTTCCTGCGCGAGGTGGAGAAGATCGTGGCGGCCGAGGCCGGGGTGATCCGGGACGGGCTGCCGGCGGAGGCGGACGGGATGCGCAGGCTCAAGGCGCTGGGCTTCTCGGACAAGCGGCTGGCCAAGCTGGCCGGACTGCACGAGCCGGAGGTGGAGGTGCTGCGCACGGGGCTGGGGGTGCGGGCCGTGTACAAGCGGATCGACACCTGCGCGGCGGAGTTCGCCTCGGGCACGCCCTATATGTACTCGACCTACGAGGGCGGGTTCGGGGCGCCGGTTTGCGAGAGCGATCCGACGGACCGGACCAAGGTGGTGATCCTGGGCGGCGGGCCGAACCGGATCGGGCAGGGCATCGAGTTCGACTATTGCTGCGTGCACGCGGCCTATGCGCTGCGCGAGGCAGGCTTCGAGACAATCATGGTCAACTGCAACCCGGAGACGGTTTCCACCGACTACGACACCTCCGACCGGCTGTATTTCGAGCCGCTGACGGAGGAGGACGTGGTGGCGCTGATCCGCAAGGAGCAGGAGCGGGGCACGCTGCTGGGCTGCATCGTGCAGTATGGCGGGCAGACGCCGCTGAAGCTGAGCCAGGCGCTGGACCGGGCGGGCATCCCCATCCTGGGCACCAGCGCGGAGGCGATCGACATCGCCGAGGACCGCGAGCGGTTCCAGCAGATGCTGAAGGGGCTGGGGCTGAAGCAGCCGCAGAACGGGATCGCGCGGAACCTGGACGAGGCGGTCCAGGAGGCCGAGCGGATCGGGTATCCCGTGGTGGTCAGGCCTTCCTACGTGCTGGGCGGGCGGGCGATGGAGATCGCGCACAACCACGAGCAGCTGCTGCGCTTCGGCAAGGAGGCGGTGAAGGTTTCGGGCGAGAACCCGATCCTGATCGACCAGTACCTGCAGGACGCGATCGAGGTGGACGTGGACTGCATCGCCGACAGCGCGGGCGAGGTTTATGTCGCGGGGGTGATGGAGCACATCGAGGAGGCGGGGATCCATTCGGGGGATAGCGCCTGCTCGCTGCCGCCCTATTCGCTGCCGCCGGCGATCATCACCGAGCTGAAGGCCGAGACGGAGGCCATGGCGCGGGCGCTGAAGGTGCGCGGGCTGATGAACGTGCAGTACGCGGTCAAAGACGGGGAGATCTTCGTCCTCGAGGTCAACCCGCGCGCGTCCCGCACAGTGCCCTTCGTGGCCAAGGCGACCGGCATTCCCGTGGCCAAGATCGGGGCGCGGGTGATGGCGGGGGCGAAGCTGGCGGAGTTCCGGCTGGACGACACCACCATCTCGCGCCACGTGGCGGTGAAGGAGGCGGTGTTCCCCTTCAACCGCTTCCCCGGCGTGGACGTGCTGCTCGGGCCGGAGATGAAGTCCACGGGCGAGGTGATGGGGCTGGACCTGTCCTTCGAGCGGGCCTTCCTCAAGAGCCAGATGGGCGCCGGGGTGAAGCTGCCGGAGGCGGGCACGGCCTTTGTCTCGGTCAAGGATTCCGACAAGGCGCACGCGGTGTCGCTGGCGCGGCGGCTATCCGAGATGGGCTTCGACCTTCTGGCGACCCGGGGCACGGCGTCCCGGCTGCGCGAGGCCGGGCTCGCGGTGCGGGTGGTGAACAAGGTGCTGGAGGGGCGGCCGCACTGCGTGGACGCCATCAAGTCTGGCGACATCCAGCTGGTGATCAACACCACCCATGGAGGGCGCTCGGTCAGCGACAGCTTCGACATCCGGCGCGGGGCCCTGACGCAGGGGGTGCCGCACTACACCACCGTGGCCGGGGCGCGCGCGGCGGTGCACGCCATCGCGGCGCTCCGGGCGGGAACCCTTGATGTGGCGCCGTTGCAGGCGTATTTTCGGCCTTCGTTCTCGTAACGGGCCGGTCCCTCCGGAAGGGGGGTGGTCTGGGAAGGATGGGGCGGGAGCCGGCGACTTCCTTGAATGGAGGGCCGGCGCCCGCCCCAAAGCGTTTTACCCCGCCGCGCATTCCCGGCCGTTCCGGCCCGGTGCGCGGCGGTGTTCATCCTGGCCATCCGGCGTCCCATGGACGGGCGGCGGGTGGCTTTTGTGAGTCCGTGTCGCAATTGGGGGGATTACCGCCCGTGCAGAAGTTCCCGATGACCGCCGAGGGGCTCGCGCGCCTCGAGGATGAGCTCCGTGTGTTGCGCGCCGAGGAGCGGCCGGCGGTGATCCGCGCGATCGCCGAGGCGCGGGCGCATGGCGACCTGTCCGAGAACGCCGAGTACCACGCGGCCCGCGAGAAGCAGTCCTTCATCGAGGGGCGGATCGCGGACCTGGAATCCGTCATCCCCTCGGTGGAGGTGATCGACGTGTCGCGGTTGTCCGGGGACCAGGTGCGGTTCGGGGCGCGCGTGACGATCGTCGACGAGGAAACGGAGGACGAGAAGACCTACCGGATCATCGGCGCCTACGAGGCGGACATGAAGAACGGGTCGATCTCCATTTCCTCGCCGCTGGCCAAGGCGCTGATCGGGCGCAAGGTGGGCGACAGCGTCGAGGTGCCGGCGCCGGGCGGGGCGCGCTCCGTCGAGATCACCGCCGTTTCCTACGGCTGAGGGGGCGCGCGTGGCCCTGGCGCGGGCGGTGTCGCCTTCCGCGGTGGTGAAGGACGGGGCGGGCGCGATCCCGCCGGGTCCGATGGCGCCCGGGGGGTTGGTGCCGGGCGCGGTGACGCTGGCCGACGTGCGGGCGGCGGCGGAGCGGATCCGGGGGGCGGTGCTGCGCACGCCGCTGGTGGAGCCGCAGGCGATCCGCCGGATCGCGGGCGCCGAGGTGCTGCTGAAGCTGGACAACCTCCAGGCGACGGGGGCCTTCAAGGAGCGCGGGGCGGCGAACCGGCTGGCGCTGCTTTCGGCGCGCGAGCGGGCGGCGGGGGTGATCGCCATGTCCGCGGGCAACCATGCCCAGGCGGTGGCGCGCCATGCCGCTCTGCGCGGGGTTTCGGCCACCATCGTGATGCCGCGCTTCACCCCGGCCACCAAGGTGGTGCGAACCGAGGGCTGGGGCGCCAACGTGGTGCTGCATGGGGAAACGCTGGCCGAGGCGGCGGCCCATGCCTATGAGCGGGCCGCGCGGGACGGGCTGGTTTTCGTGCATCCCTATGACGACCCGGCGGTGATCGCGGGCCAGGGGACCATGGCGCTGGAGATCCTGGAGGATGCGGGGGAGCTGGACGCGGTGATCCTGCCGGTGGGCGGGGGCGGGCTGCTGGCGGGCTGCGTGGCCGCCATCGCGGAGGCGCGGCCGGGGCTCACGGTCTATGGGGTGGAGGTCGAGGGCTATCCGGCCATGGCGCAGCGCCTGGCGGGCAGGCCTGTTTCCGTGGGCGGGCCGACGGTGTGCGAGGGCATCGCGGTGCGCGACGTGGGCGAGCTGCCCTTCGCCATGCTGCGCGACATGGGCATCGAGGTGCTGGTGGTGCCGGAGGCGGTGGTGGAGCAGTCCATCGCCGTGCTGGCCGAGAACGCCAAGGTGACCGCCGAGGGGGCCGGGGCGGCGGGGCTGGCGGCGGTGCTGGGCTTTCCCGCGCTGTTCGCGGGCAAGCGGGTGGCGACGGCGGTTTGCGGGGGAAACATCGACCCGCGGATCCTGGCCAACGTGCTGCTGCGGAACCTGCTGCGGGACGGGCGCTTCCTCCGGCTGCACCTGGAGATCCCGGACCGGCCGGGCGTGCTGGCGGATATTTCCACGCGGGTGGCGGCGGCGGGCGGCAACGTGATCGAGGTGAGCCACCAGCGGCTGTTCGCCGCGCCCTCCGTGCAGACGGCGGAGCTGGAGCTGATGGTGGAGGTTCGGGATTCCGTGCAGGGGGCCGCGATCGTGGCGGCGCTGGAGGCCGGGGACTACGTGGTGCGGCGGGGGTGAGGCGGCGCCGCTAGCCCTCCACGGGCACGCCGGCCTCGTCCTTGGAGGTGCGGATGGTCTGGAGGGTGCGGACCAGGCTGACGGTGGGAGCGCCGGTGAGGCGGTTGGTGAGTTCGTTCTCGTGCGCGGGGCTGCGGGCGACCAGGCGCAGCAGGAAGTCGCCGCCGCCGCGGATCATGTGGCACTCGCGTACCTCCGGCCATTCGCGGACCAACGCCTCGAAGGCTTCCAGCACGGGGAGCTTCTGGCTTTCCAGGCCGACCACGGCGAAGAAGGTGATCTCCCAGCCCAGCGAGGCCGGCTCCACATCGGCGTGGTAGCCGCGGATGACGCCGGTTTCCTCCAGCCGGCGGACGCGGCGCAGGCAGGGCGGGGCGGAGAGGCCGACCCGGGCGGCCAGGGCCACGTTGGTCATGCGGCCGTCGGCCTGCAGTTCCCGGAGGATGTCGCGGTCGGTGGCGTCGAGGCTGGCGGGGCCGAGGTCTTTCAAGGGCGCATCTTCTTCTCGGGCCGTTCCGTCTCGGGCCGCTTCGTCCCGGGGCCAACCGCTTGCCTGGGGGCCCCTGGGGGCCGAATCGGCTGCGGGTGTGGCCTGGACGCTTCAGGGCGTCGGACTATCCCCCGTGTAGGGGGCGGGCTTCAAGGGCGGGGTGGTGCAACGGGGGGCTCGCACCGATATGGTGCGGCCGCGACTCTGCATTGCATCCGGGACATTGACGTGGCCGAGACCCACCGTACGCGACTGCTCATCCTTGGCGCCGGGCCGGCCGGCTACACCGCGGCCATCTACGCGGCGCGCGCTGGGCTGGAGCCGATCCTGGTTGCCGGGCTCCAGCCTGGCGGCCAGCTGACCATCACCACCGACGTGGAGAACTACCCGGGCTTCGCGGCCGCCGTTCAGGGCCCATGGCTGATGGATCAGATGCGGGCGCAGGCCGAGCACGTCGGCACGCGGATCATCGGCGACGTGGTGACGGAGGTGGCGCTGGGGGCGCGGCCGTTCCGGGCGGTGGGGGATTCGGGGGACACCTACGAGGCCTCGGCGCTGGTGATCGCCACGGGGGCGCAGGCGCGCTGGCTGGGCATCCCCGGGGAGAAGGAGCTTTCCGGCTTCGGCGTCTCGGCCTGCGCGACCTGCGACGGGTTCTTTTTCCGGGGCAAGGAGGTGGCGGTCATCGGCGGGGGCAATTCGGCGGTGGAGGAGGCGCTGTATCTGGCGGGGCTGGCTTCCAAGGTGACGCTGATCCACCGGCGGGACAGCCTGCGGGCCGAGCGCATCATGCAGGAGCGGCTGTTCAACCATCCCAGGATCTCGGTGATGTGGAACACGACCGTGGAGGCGGCGCTGGCGACGGAGGACCGCTTCCCGGCGCTGCGGGCGCTGAGGCTGCGGGACCTGGTGGGGGGCGGGCATTTCGAGATGCCCGTGCACGGGATGTTCGTGGCGATCGGGCATGACCCGGCGACGGCGCTGTTCCGCGGGCAGATCGAGACGGATGGGGATGGCTACATCGTGACGGAGAAGGGTTCGGCGCGGACCAGCGTGGCCGGGGTTTTCGCGGCGGGCGACGTGCAGGACCGGATCTACCGCCAAGCGGTGACGGCGGCGGGGAGCGGGTGCATGGCGGCGCTGGATGCGGAGAAGTGGCTGGCGCACATGCCGGACGACGCGCCCTCCCCGGCCGCCTATGACGCGGTGGATGCCTGATGCCGCTGGATTGGGACAAGCTGCGCGTGTTCCACGCGGTGGCGGAGGCGGGGTCCTTCACCCATGCGGGGGACACGCTGAACCTCAGCCAGTCGGCGGTGTCGCGGCAGATCCAGGCGCTGGAGGAAAGCCTGGCGGTGCCGCTGTTCCACCGGCACGCGCGCGGGCTGATCCTGACGGAGCAGGGCGAGACGCTGAACAAGACGGTGCGGGAGGTCTTCGCCAAGCTGGCCATGACCGAGGCGCTGCTGACCGAGAGCCGGGAGCGGGCCGCGGGGCGGCTGAAGGTGACGACCACGACGGGCTTCGGCTCCACCTGGCTGGCGCCGCGGCTGGAGAAGTTCCTGAAGATGCATCCGGAGGTGACGGTCACGCTGCTGCTGGACGACACCGAGCTGGACCTGGCGATGCGGGAGGCGGACCTTGCGATCCGCATGCACCCGCCCCGGCAGCCCGACCTGATCCAGCGGCACATCGCGACCTTCGGCTGGAAGGTGGTGGGCTCTCCGGATTACCTGCGTGGAGCGGGGATGCCGGCGCGGGCCGAGGACCTGGATGCGCATCGCCTGATCATCTACGGCGACTACCGGCCGCCGGTGGACGACATCAACTGGCTGGCCGAGGCCGGGCGGCGGCCGGGATCGCCGCGGCGGGCCGTGGTGGAGGTGAACTCGCTCACGGCCATGCTGCGGGCGGTGCGCTCCGGGCTCGGGCTGGCGGCGTTGCCGGACTACATGGGCGAGGACCTGGCGGAGCTGGTGCCGGTGCTACCGGAGCTGAAGACGCCGAAGATCGAGGCTTTCTTCGTGTATCCGGAGGAAATGCGGAATTCGAAGCGGGTGGCGGTGTTCCGGGACTTCCTGGTCGCGGAACTGGCTGGGATGTGAGAGGTCGCCATGCGTATGATGCATGGCCGCTGGATGGTCTTGGCGCAGCCCGCATGGTCCGGCCGGGCCTAGCGTTCCTTTTGTCCGTGACTGATTCGGACGGGGTCCTCCGGGATCCCGCGTCTCCCAGACGTGAAGCCTCCCTGTTTGACTTGGCCGCTGGTCCTGGTGGACCGGCGGCTTTTTTTTGTTCGGGCGGGTTGTCTGTTTTCCCCGCGCGGTTCCCCTGGGAAGCTGGCGAAGGACGTGGTGCGGAACGGGGACGGAGGGGCATGCTGAACCGCTTCCCGGAAGCTTTGGCGGTGGCCTGGATTGGGCTGGTGGCGGTGGGCGGAGCGGCCACGGCGCGGGAAGTGCCGGCGCGATCCATCCGGCAGCCTTTCGCGTGGACGCAACGAGCGGCATGGGCTGATCGATGCCTGCATGGCGAATGGGGGCACGTTGCCACCCGGAGGCGGAGTTTTCGCGGCCGACTTTCCGCGGGTTGCTGCGTTCATGGGGCGGAAGGTGGCAGGGGCCTGTTTTCCCTGCTGGCCTCGTGGGCATGGCTGGGCGTTGCGCTTACGGGCTTTCTTTTTTGCCCTGGCAATGCCACCTGACGCCCATTCCGCGACGCGGCCTTTCCGGCACGGTGAACCGGTCGATCCCCGCGGCGGGATCCCACAGCAGAGAGCGATGATGCGAACCCTCAAGGGCACAGAGTTCAGCGACCGCAGCAAGAATTCGACGGAAGCCAAGAAGGCGCTGCTGGAGCGCTTCAAGGCGCGGCCGGCGGCCGACGACCCCACGGTGCTCGCCCGGCAGGAGGAGCGCCGGCAGATCATCGAGGCGCGCGAGGTGCGCGAGGCCGAGCGCCGGCGCCTGAAGGAAGAAGAGAAGGCGCGCCAGGAGGCCGAGCGCCTGCGCCTGATCGCCGAGGAGGAGGCCCGCCAGGCGGAGCTGGCCCGGCAGGCGGCCGAGGCGGCGGAGCAGGCCCGGCTGGCGCTGATCGAGGCGAAGGCCGAGCGCGACCGGCGCTACGCGGCGCGCAAGGCGCGGACGCGGGGGCGGTAGCCCCCTTCCCTTCCGGTGTTCGGGTGCGATGCGCCGCTGGTTCCATGGGGACCGGCGGCGTTTTGTTGTTTCGGCTCCTATTCCGGCTTCACGTTAGCGGCGCGGATGACCTCGGCCCAGCGGGCGATGTCCTCGCGCAGGAAGCTGGCCATGTCCTCGGCGGAGCGGGTGTGGACGGTCATGCCGACCTCCGTGGTGCGGGCGCGGACGGGTTCGCGGGCCATGGCGGCCAGGGTGAGCTCGCGCAGGCGGGCCAGGGCCGGTGCCGGGATGGCGGCGGGGGCGAAGAGGGCGAACCAGGCATCGGCCTCGACGCCGGGGACGCCGGCCTCGGCCAGGGTGGGCAGGTCCGGGAGGTGGGGGGAGCGGTTCGGGGAGGCGACGGCGAGGCCGCGCAGCCTGCCGGACTGGACCTGGGTGAGAACCGTGGGCGTGGTGGCGAAGGCGAGCTGGACGTGGCCGCCGAGCAGGTCGTTCAGCATGGGCGAGGCGCCGCGATAGGGGACGTGCACGAGGTCGGCGCCGGTTTTCGCGCGGAAGAGTTCCAGCGTGAGGTGCGAGGCCGAACCCTGGCCGGTGGAGGCGCAGGCGAGCTTGCCGGGCTGGGCGCGGGCGAGGGCCAGGAGTTCGGCGACCGTGCCGGCGGGCACGTCCGGGCGGGCGACCAGGATGTGCTGGAGGTCGGCCAGGCCGGCGATGGGGGTGAAGTCCCGCACGGGGTCGTAGCCGCCGCCATCGGGCAGGAGGGAGATGTTGGTGGCGTGGGTCTGGTTGGAGGCGAGCATGATGGCGGTGCCGTCGGCCGGGCCGGTGGCGACGCGGCGGGTGCCGATGGAGCCGCCGCCGCCGCCGATGTTCTCGACCACCACCGGAGAGGCCAGGTCCCTGGCGAGTTCGGCCGCGACGAGGCGGGCGAGGACGTCGGTGGGGCCGCCGGCGGGATAGGGGACCACGAGGGAGACCGGGCGCGCGGGGCTCCAGGGAGCGGGCGCGGGCTGGGCGCGGGCGGCCGGCGGCAGCGCCGCGCCGGTTGCGGCGAGAAGCGCGGGAAGGGCCAGCGCGCGGCGGCGGGTGGTGCGGGTGCTCATGCGGGAGGTCCGTTGCCTTGTTTGCGGCCCGCGCCGGGTGTCGCGCGGGCGCGGCGGTTGGCGGAGCGATGGCATGGATCGGCGCCCGGGGGAACGGGCTGACGGAGGGGGTGGCGCGGGGCAGGATGCGCGCCGGTTGCGCTGCGGGCCGGCCCGCGGGTGCGAGGGAGGGTGTGGGATGATCTTCGAGGGGTTTGCGCTGGAGACCCGGGAGGCGAACGGGGTGACGCTGCGGCTGCGGCGCGGGGGCGAGGGCCCGCCGCTGCTGCTGCTGCACGGCAATCCGCAGACCCATGCCATGTGGCACCGGGTGGCGCCTGTGCTGGCGCGCCGGTTCACGGTGGTCTGCCCGGACCTGCGGGGCTACGGGTTCAGCGGGAAGCCGGCCATGGCGGCCGACAGCGCGAACTTCTCCAAGCGGGCGATGGCGGCGGACATGGCGGCGCTGATGGAGGGGCTGGGGCACCGGCGCTTCGGGGTGGTGGCGCATGACCGGGGCGCGCGGGTGGCGCACCGGCTGGCGCTGGACCATGCGGCCATGGTGGAGCGCCTCTGCGTGATGGACATCGTGCCGACGCTCGCGCATTTCGAGCGCACCGACATGGCCTTCGCGCTGGGGTACTGGCACTGGTTCTTCCTGGCGCAGAAGCATCCCCTGCCCGAGCGGATGATCCGGCGGGACGTGGAGGACTGGTTCCGCCTGCAGACCTCGCGCGAGCCCAAGGATGACGGCTTCTTCCACCCGGAGGCGCGGGCCGACTACCTGGCGGCGCTGCGGCTGGAGGGGACGGTGGAGTCGATCTGCGAGGATTACCGGGCGGCGGCGGGGATCGACCTGGAGCACGACCGGACCTCGCGCACGACGGGGGAGCGGGTCCGCTGCCCCATGCTGGTGCTGTGGGGAGCGAAGGGGAAGATCGGGCGGTGGTACGAGCCGATCCGGCTTTGGCGCGACTTCGCGGATGGGACGATCGAGGGCGGCGCGGTGAACAGCGGGCACTATCTGGCGGAAGAGGCGCCGGAGGAGGTGCTGGCGGCGCTGGAGGGTTTCCTGGGACGCTGAGGGGGGCGGGCGGGGCTGGCCCGCCGGTTCGGCCGCATCCCCGGTGGCGGAGGCGGCCGGACGTCCGGCAAGGGCAGGGTCAGACCGTGAACTGTTCGGCCAGGATACGCTCTGGGAGGCCCTGGTCGGGGTCGAAGAGCATGGTGAGGCGGTGGCTGGTGGTTTCGCAGATCTCCACGCGGCGGACGTCGCGCACCTCCGTGTAGTCGGCCACGGCGGCGACCGGACGCTTCTCGGCCTCCAGGATCTCGAAGGCGACGGAGGCGTTGCCGGGCAGGAGGGCGCCGCGCCAGCGGCGTGGGCGGAAGGCGGAGATGGGGGTCATCGCCAGGAGGTTGGTGCCGAGCGGGATGATCGGCCCGTGGGCCGACAGGTTGTAGGCGGTGCTGCCGGCAGGGGTGGAGACGAGGATGCCGTCGCAGATCAGCTCCGGCAGGCGGACCTTGCCGTCCACGATGATGCGGATCTTGGCGGCCTGGCGGGTTTCGCGGAGAAGCGAGACCTCGTTGATGGCGAGGGCTTCCGCCACCGCGCCCTCGGCGTCGGTGGTGCGCATGCGGAGCGGCTGGAGGGAGGCGGCCTGGGCGGCGCGGAGGCGCTCGTGCAGGCCGTCCTCGCGGTAGGGGTTCATCAGGAAGCCGACGCTGCCGCGGTTCATGCCATAGACCGGGAGGTTGCGGCCGAGGAAGCGGTGCAGGGTTTCCAGCATGGCGCCGTCCCCGCCGAGGGCCACGACCACCGCGGCCTGCTCGATGGGGGCGTCGCCGTAGAGGGCGGCGAGGCGGGCATGGGCGGCGGCGGCCTCGGCCGTGGAGGCGGCGTTGAAGGCGATGCGGCCGGACAGGTCCTCGGGCAGCTCGCGGACGGCGTCGGGGTCGGCGCCGCCGAGAAGGGCGGCGGTCATGTGGCGAGAGGCAGGCGGCGGTGCTCCAGCACGGGCATGTCGGCGCGGATGCGGGCGGTGAGCGCTGGGTCGATCCGGGCGGTGGCCCAGCCCGTGCCGTCGGAGCAGCGGGCCACGACCTGGCCCCAGGGATCGCAGACCAGGGAATGCCCGAAGGTGTGGCGGGGCCCGCGTGGCTCCATGTGCTGGCCCCAGGTGGCGGGGGCCGCGATCCAGCACTGGGTCTCGATGGCGCGGGCGCGGATCAGGACCTCCCAGTGGTCCTTGCCGGTCTGGAGCGTGAAGGCGGCGGGCAGGAAGATGAGTTCGGCGCCGGCCTGGCGGAGGGAAAGGAAGAGCTCGGGGAAGCGGACGTCGTAGCAGATGGCGAGACCGCACTGGGTGTCGCCGGCCCTGGCCGTGACCACGGCGCTGCCGGCATCGTAGGTGCTGCTCTCGCGGTAGCCGGTGCCGTCGGGAGCAGTGATGTCGAAGAGGTGGAGCTTGCTGTAGCGGGCGACCTCGCGGCCATCCGGCGCGAAGAGGAGGCTGGTGTTGCGCAGGCGGTCGCCCACGCGCTCGCCGATGCTGCCGCCGTGGACGTGGATGCGGTTGGCCACCGCCATGGCGCGGAGGGCCTCGTAGGCCTCGCCGCCGGGGGCGTTTGAGCCGGGCTCGGGAAGGAGCTCGGCGGCGGCGAGCTTGGTGGCGCGGTCGCCGCCGAGGCAGGTCCAGATCTCCGGCAGCGCGACGATGTCCGGGCGGTCGGCCTCGATGGCGGCGGCGCAGAGCCGCTGCGCCTGGGCGATGTTGGCGGCCTTGTCGGCGCCGGGGTTCATCTGCACGACGGTGACGCGCATTCGGGGCTCCGGGGTTCTTCGCGCATCAAGCGCGCGGGGGCGGGCGGGGGCAAGGGTGGGGGGGAGCGGCGGGGCAATCTTGACGCGGCAGGCGCGCGCGGCCTCCATCCCCGGCCGAGCTTGCATTCAGGCCCTTGGGGAGAGCAGTCCATGTTCCATCGTCGCGCCTTGCTGGGCGTTTCCGCGGTTCTTGCCACGCCGGGGCTGGTACGGGCCCAGGGCACATTCCCGACCCGGCCCATTCGGCTGATCGTGGCCTTCGCGGCCGGGGGAGCCGCTGACAGCGCGGCACGGGTGCTGGCGCCGAAGATGGGAGAGCGGTTGGGGCAGACCGTTGTGGTGGAGAACCGCACGGGAGGCAGCGGCTCCAACGGCGGCGCCACGGTCGCGCAGGCGGCGCCGGACGGGTACACCCTTCTCTGGGACGCGTCGTCGCACATCGTGAACCCGAGCCTGCTTCGCGGGCTTTCCTTCGACTACACCACGGCCTTCCTGCCGGTGACGCTGGCGACCACCTTTCCGCAGGTTCTGGCGGTGAAGGCGGAGAGCCCCGCGCGGACGCTGGCGGAGTTCGTGGCACTGGCCAAGGCCCGGCCGGGGGCGCTGAACATCGGCACCCAGGGCAACGCGACGGCGGGGCACCTGGCGCTGGCCCGGTTGCAGCGGCTGGCCGGCATCGAGTTGACCCATGCGCCCTACCGCGGCGGGGCGGATGCGGCGCGCGACCTGGCGGCGGGGGTGCTGGACGGCACCTTCATCACGGCTCTCTCGGCTGGGCCGATCGTGGACTCGGGCCGCGCGCGGATGCTGGCGGTGGCGACCGAGACCCGCCTGCCCTCGCGCGCCGATGTGCCGACCTTTGCCGAGGCTGGCCTACCCGGGCTGACGATCGCCGAGTGGTGCGCGTTGTTCGCGCCAGCGGGAACGCCGGGCGAGGTGGCGGAGCGGCTGCATGCCGCGGTGGCCGCAGCGCTGGCCGACGCGACCGTGCGGGCGCGGCTGGACCAGATCGTGGCGCTGCCGGTGGGGTCCTCTCCCACCGAATTCGGGCGTTTCGTGCGCGAAGGACGCGAAAGCATGGCGAGCCTCGTTCGCGAGGCCGGGATCCGGGCCGAGTAGGCCCGGTTCAAGCGGCACGATCGGGAGGACCGCCGCTTCCGGCACCGGCCTTGGCGGCAAGGCCGGCGACCAGGGCCACAACCAGCGCAACGGCGGCAACCCCGAGGAGTGCGACGGAGAAGCCGAACTGCAGCACCCTCGCGAGCAGGGCCAGCAGGGCGAAGAGCACGGCAAGTCCGATGGCCCAGCGCAACATGGCGATGATCCTTTCCCGATCCGCAGGGGGAACGGGCGGGTGGGGCGTGCGTTGCCGCGATGGCCGCCCCCTTCCCCCACCTATTCCGCGCGCAGGTTGGGGAGGTCGGGCTTCATGGCGAGCACCGCCTCGGCCATGGGCGCGGGCCAGGGCGACCGGCGGGTGGGGACGGTGAGGCTGGCGACGCCCTCGTCCACCAGGAGGAGGTAGAGGCGCTCGGTCTGGGTGTCGTAGCCCATGAAGAGGCCTTCCTGCGGGCAGTCGCCGCCGTCGCAGGTCCAGCCGAAGATGTACCGGTCGTCGGCGCTGTGGAGGCCGCCGGGTTCGGCGGCGCGGAGGTGGCGCAGCACATAGGTCTGGCGGCCGCGCGTGACGGAGCGGAGGATGACCACCACGTCCGGATGGGCAGCCAGGGCCGAGACGGGCTGACCGACGAGGTTCAGGGCGGAGGGGGCGCGGTCCACCTGGGCGCGGGCCGGAGCGGCCATGAGGAGCGCCAAAAGAAGAAGGGCGAGTGGTCTCCCACCCGCCCTCCCACGCTCCTGACGGAGAGGCGTGGTCACGCCTCGGCCGTCTCTTCCTCCGCGACCTCGGGCCGCGGGCCGCTGTCGAGGCCCTTGGCGGCGACGTCGCGCTCGATCAGCTCGATCACCGCCATCTGCGCGGCATCGCCGTAGCGGATGCCGGCGCGGAGCACGCGGGTGTAGCCGCCGGTGCGCGCCGCGTAGCGCGGGGCCAGCGTGTCGAACAGCTTGCGGACCACCAGCGGGTCGCGGATCTGCGCGGCCGCCTGGCGGCGGGCGTTCAGGTCGCCGCGCTTGCCCAGGGTGATGATGCGCTCCACGTAGGGGCGCAGCTCCTTTGCCTTGGGCAGCGTGGTGGTGATCTGCTCGTGCTTGAGCAGGCTGGTCGCCATGTTCCGGAACATGGAGATCCGGTGGCTGGAGGTGACGTTGAGCTTCCGCCCGGCCATTCCGTGACGCATTGTCTCTACCCTTCCCGGACGGCCGTCAGAACGGCTCGTCCACCTTCCGCGCCAGATCTTCGATGTTCTCGGGCGGCCAGCCCGCGACGTTCATGCCGAGCTGCAGACCCATGGAGGTGAGAACCTCCTTGATCTCGTTCAGCGACTTGCGGCCGAAATTCGGCGTGCGCAGCATTTCCTGCTCGGACTTCTGAACGAGGTCGCCGATGTAGACGATGTTGTCGTTCTTCAGGCAGTTGGCCGAGCGGACGGAGAGCTCCAGCTCGTCAACCTTGCGGAGCAGGTTGCGGTTGAACGGCAGGTCGTCCTCGACCTCGGCGGCCCGCGCCTCGCGCGGCTCGTCGAAGTTGATGAAGAGCTGCAGCTGGTCCTGCAGGATGCGGGCGGCGAGGGCCACCGCGTCATCCGGCGAAACCGTGCCGTCCGTCTCCACCGTCAGCACCAGCTTGTCGTAGTCCGTGCGCTGGCCGACGCGGGTCGGCTCCACGCGATAGGCCACGCGGCGGACGGGCGAGTAGATGGCGTCCACAGGGATCAGGCCGATCGGCGCGTCCTCGGGGCGGTTCTCGGAGGCGGGGACATAGCCCTTGCCGGTCGCGACCGTCAGCTCGGCGTTCAGCTTGGCGCCGTCGTCGAGGGTGCAGATCACGAGATCCGGGTTGGCGACCTCGATGTCGCCGGTGACCTGGATCTGGCCGGCCGTCACCTCGCCCGGGCCGGTCGCGGTCAGGGAAAGGCGCTTGGAGCCCTCGCCCTGCATGCGGATGGCCAGGCGCTTGATGTTCAGGACGATGTCCGTGACGTCCTCGCGGACGCCGGGAAGGCTGCTGAATTCATGCAGCGCGCCCTCGATCTGCACGGCCGTCACCGCTGCCCCCTGAAGGGAGGACAGCAGGATACGGCGCAGCGCGTTGCCGAGCGTCATGCCGAAGCCGCGCTCCAGCGGCTCCGCCACGATGGTCGCGGTGCGGGCGGGGTCGTTGCCACCCTCCACGTCCAGACGCTCGGGCTTGATCAGGGAACGCCAGTTGCGATCCATCGCGCCACTCATGGTGGTGATACCCTCCCCCTCAGACCCGGCGCCGCTTGCGGGGGCGGCAGCCGTTGTGCGGGATCGGCGTCACGTCCTTGATGGCCGTCACGTAGAAGCCGACGGCCTGCAGGGCGCGGAGCGCGCTCTCGCGGCCCGAACCGGGGCCGGAGACCATGATCTCCAGCGTCTCCATGCCGTGCTCGCGGGCCTTCTTGCCCGCGTCCTCGGCGGCGACCTGGGCGGCATAGGGCGTGGACTTGCGGCTGCCCTTGAAGCCCTGCGAGCCAGAGGACGACCAGGCGATCGCGTTGCCCTGGCTGTCGGTGATCGTGACGATCGTGTTGTTGAAGGAGGCGAGCACGTGGGCCACGCCGGAAGAGATGTTCTTCCGTTCCTTCTTGCGCGGGCGGGACCCGGCGTTCGGCTGACGCGCCATCTTACTTCGTCACCTTCTTCTTGCCGGCGATCGCGACGGCCTTGCCCTTGCGGGTGCGGGCGTTCGTGTGCGTGCGCTGGCCGCGCACCGGCAGGCCGCGGCGATGGCGGAGGCCGCGGTAGCAGGCCATGTCCATGAGGCGCTTGATGTTCATCGCGACCTCGCGGCGGAGGTCACCCTCGACGCGGTAGTCGGTGTCCAGCATCGCGCGCAGGCGAAGCAGCTCGTCCTCGGAGAGCTGGTTCACCCGGCGCTCCTCGGGGATGCCGAGCTTCGTGCAGATGTCGGCCGCGTTCTTGGGGCCGATACCGTAGATGTAGCGCAGCGAAATCAGCACGCGCTTGTTGTCGGGGATGTTCACGCCGGCGATACGCGCCACGGTGCTCTCCTGGAGCGTTCGCTCCGTTCGGGCCGGTCGGCGAGGCCGCCCGGCGAGGTGATCCTGACCATGCCGCGGCGGCGGCAGGGCCAATCGATGGAAGACGGGAACCGTCCGTGCAAGCGGGATCGCGGCTGGGTGGGGCCCGCCGCGAAGAGGGGCGATTTAGTCGGACAGGCTCTGCGAGTCAAGCCGGGAGTCGCCGTCGCGGCCGCCGGGTGCCTCAGGACGCATCAAGGATGGCCTGAAGCTGCTGGGCGACGGTCGCCATGTCGGCCATGCCGTCCACGTGGCGGAGCTTGCCGTGCGCCGCGTAGTAGGGGAGCAGGGGCGCGGTCTGGCGGTGATAGGCGTCCAGGCGCGCGGCCACCGTTTCGGCTTTGTCGTCCGCGCGGCGGATGAAGTCGTGGCTGCCGCAGACGTCGCAGATGCCCGGCTGCTGGGTCGGCTTGAAACGATCGTGGTAACCGGTTCCGCAGGAGGAGCAGGTGAAGCGGCCCGCGATGCGCTCCACCAGGGCGGCGTCGTCCACCTGCAGCTCGATGACGTGGTTCAGGGCAAGCCCCATCTCGGCCAGCATCACGTCCAGCGCCTCAGCCTGTGGAACCGTGCGGGGAAAGCCATCCAGGATGAACCCGCTGGCGCAGTCGGGCTTCTGCACCCGGAGCGCCAGCATGGCGGTGATGATGGCATCCGGCACGAGGTCGCCACGCTCCATGATGGCGCGGGCCTGGTTGCCGATCTCGGAGCCGGACTTCACCTCGGCGCGGAGCATGTCGCCCGTGGAGATCTGGGCGATGCCGTATCGGTCCTGGAGGGTCTTGGCCTGGGTGCCCTTGCCGGCACCCGGCGGTCCGAGAAGGATCAGGTTCATCGCCGCGTGTTTCCTCCGCGCGGGGTGACGGGTGCGGGGCCGCCGCGCCCGGCGACGCGGGACTTGCGAATCAGCCCCTCGTACTGGTGCGCGAAGAGATGGGACTGCACCTGGGCCACGGTGTCCATGGTCACGGAGACGATGATCAGCAGGCTGGTGCCTCCGAAATAGAAGGGCACGCCATACTGGCTGATCAGGAATTCCGGGATCAGGCAGACGATGCAGAGGTAGATGGCGCCAACCAGGGTGAGGCGGCTCAGCACGCGGTCGAAGTACTCGGCGGTGGAGGCGCCGGGGCGGATGCCCGGGACGAAGCCGCCGTACTTCTTCAGGTTGTCCGCCGTCTCCTGCGGGTTGAAGACCACCGCGGTGTAGAAGAAGGCGAAGAAGATGATCAGCGCCACGTAAAGCGCCATGTAGAGGGGCTGGCCGTGCGCCAGGAGGGCCGCCATGCGGGTGACCCAGGTGTCCTCCCCCTGGGTGGCCGCGAAGCCGGAGAAGGTGGCGGGCAGCAGCAGGAGCGAGGAGGCGAAGATCGGAGGAATCACGCCGGCCGTGTTCAGCTTGAGCGGCAGGTGGGTGGAGTCGCCGCCGAACATGCGGTTGCCGACCTGGCGCTTCGGGTACTGCACGGGAATCTTGCGCTGGGCGCGCTCGATGAACACCACGAAGGCGATCACGGCCAGCGCCATCAGCAGGAAGAAAAGGATGAAGAACGGGCTGAGGGCACCCGTGCGACCCAGTTCGAGGGTGGAGACCAGGGCGTGGGGCAGGTTGGCGACGATGCCCGCGAAGATGATCAGCGAGATGCCGTTGCCGACGCCCCGGGCGGTGATCTGCTCGCCGAGCCACATCAGGAACATGGTGCCGCCCACCAGGGTGGTCACGCAGGAGACGCGGAAGAAGAGGCCGGGGTCGAGCACGGCCGCGCCGAAGTTGCCGCGCATGCCCTCCAGGCCGACCGCGAGGCCATAGGCCTGGAAGAAGGCGATGAGGACCGTGAGGTAGCGCGTGTACTGATTGAGCTTCTTGCGGCCGGACTCACCCTCCTTCTTGAGGGCTTCCCAGGCCGGGATGGCGGCCGACATCAGCTGCACGATGATGGAGGCGGAGATGTAGGGCATGATGTTCAGGGCGAAAACGGTCATGCGACCGAGCGCGCCGCCCGTGAACATGTCGAACATGCCGAGGATGCCGCCGCCGTGCTGGTTCAGGATCTCGGCCATGACGGCCGCGTCCACGCCGGGCACGGGGATGTAGGTGCCCAGCCGGTAGACCAGCAGGGCGCCCAGGGTGAACCAGAGCCTGCTCTTCAGCTCGGTCGCGCGGGACAGCACGCCGAGGTTGAGATTGGCCGCGAGCTGCTCGGCTGCGGACGCCATGGGAATGCCCTCTCTCACGACTGCGGCGCCGGGGGATTTTACCCGCGGCGCCGCAGCACAGTCCAATGGTTCAGGTAGCGGCCGCAACCACCGCGATCAAGCCGCGGGGGCTTCCTCGGACGCCGTCTCGCGCACGGTGACGGTGCCGCCGGCCGCCTGAACCGCCGCGATGGCGGAGGCCGAGGCCCCGGCGACGGAGATGGTCACGGGGCGGCTGATCGTGCCCTTGGCGAGCAGGCGGACGCCGGCCTTCTTGGCCAGGCGGACCAGGCCGGCCTTGACCAGGGCAGCCTCGTCGATCGTCTCACCGGCCGGGAGGGTGCCGGATTCCAGCGCCTTCTCGATCGAGCCGACGTTGATCACGGCGTATTCCACCCGGAACAGGTTGTGGAACCCGCGCTTGGGCAGGCGGCGGTACAGCGGGAGCTGACCACCCTCGAAGCCGTTGAGCGAGACGCCCGTGCGGGCCTTCTGGCCCTTGACGCCCCGGCCGGAGGTCTTGCCCTTGCCGGAGCCGATGCCGCGGCCGACGCGCTTGAACTTCGGGCGGGCGCCCTCGTTGTCGCGCAGCTCGTTGAGCTTCAATGGGAGCTTCATGGTTCAGCCCACCTTGATCAGGTGCGCGACCTTGCGGATCATCCCACGCACGGCGGGGGTGTCCTCGAGCTCACGCGACCGGTTCATCTTGTTCAGGCCGAGGCCGATCAGCGTCTCGCGCTGGCCGGGCTTGCGGCCGATCGGCGACCCGGTCTGGGTCACCTTCACGGTCTGCTTCGTGGTGTCAGACATTGGCGGCCTCCGCCGTCGTCTCCACCGCGCCGCCGCGGGGCGGGTTGGGGAGCAGGTCGGCCACCTTCTTGCCGCGGCGCGCGGCCACCGCCCGGGGGGAGGTGCAGCGGGCCAGGCCGGCGAAGGTCGCCTTGACCATGTTGTGCGGGTTCGTGGTGCCCGTGCACTTCGCGACGACGTCGCCCATGCCCAGGACCTCGAAGACGGCGCGCATCGGGCCACCGGCGATGATGCCCGTGCCGGCCGGGGCCGCGCGCAGGATCACGCGCCCGGCGCCGAACTCGCCGATCACGTCGTGGTGAAGGGTGCGGCCCTCGCGCATCGGCACGCGGATCAGGCCGCGCTTGGCCCGCTCCGTCGCCTTGCGGATCGCCTCGGGAACCTCGCGCGCCTTGCCGGCGCCCCAGCCCACGCGGCCCTTCTCGTCACCGACCACGACCAGGGCGGCGAAGGAGAACCGACGGCCACCCTTCACCACCTTGGCGACGCGGTTGATGGTGACGAGCTTGTCCTTGAACTCGTCGTTGTCGCGATCGCCGCCACGGTTGTCGCGGTTGTCGTCGCGGCGCCCACGGCCCCGGCGGCGGTCGGCGTCGCCGCCACCCTCTCCGCCCGGACGCGGCGCGTTGGAACGCGGTGCGTATGCCATTCTATCGGCTCCTCAGAACGACAGCCCGCCCTCACGGGCGCCGTCCGCCAGGGCCTTGACCCGGCCATGATAGATGTAGGGACCGCGGTCGAAGACCACCTCGGTCACGCCGGCGGCGAGCGCGCGCTCGGCCACCAGCTTGCCGATGACCGTCGCGGCATCGAGGTCGGCCCCGGTGCGGGCGCCATCGCGCACGGTCTTCTCCAGGGTGGACGCGGCGGCGAGCGTGCGGCCCGCCTTGTCGTCGATCACCTGGGCGTAGATGTGGCGGCCCGAGCGGTGGATGGACAGGCGAACGCGCCCGGCCCCCTTGAGCTTGATCTGGTAGCGCGTGCGCGCGCGGCGCCGCTGCGTCAGTGCGAGCTTGTTCGGCATTACTTCTTCTTACCCTCCTTCCGGAGGATCGTCTCGTTGTCGTACTTGATGCCCTTGCCCTTGTAGGGCTCGGGACCGCGGTACGCCCGGATCTCCGCCGCAACCTGACCGACGCGCTGCTTGTCGGCACCCTCGACCTTGATGGCCGTGGGGCGCTCGGTCGTGATCTTGATGCCCTCGGGGATCGCGTAGCGGATCTCGTGGCTGTAGCCGAGGTTCAGCACCAGCTCCTTGCCCTGGACGGCGGCGCGATAACCCGTGCCGGTGATCTCCATCGACTTGGTGAAGCCGGTGGAAACGCCCGTGACCATGCTGTTGATGAGGGAGCGCGTCGTGCCCCACATCGTGCGCGCCGCGCGGTCATCGCCGCGGGGCGCCACGGCGACTTCGCCGTTCTCGATGGTGATGTCCACCTTCTCCGTGACCGGAAGGCGCAGCTCGCCGAGCTTGCCCTTCGCCACGACGGTGCGGTCCTCGAGCGTGATGGTCACGCCCGAGGGAACCTTCACCGGATACTTACCGACGCGAGACATGTTCCCTGCCCTCCGTCAGAACACGCGGCAGAGGACTTCGCCGCCAACATTGGCAGCGCGGGCCTCGAGGTCGCTCATCACGCCGCGGGGCGTGGAGAGGATGGAAATGCCGAGGCCGTTGTAGATCCGCGGCAGCTCCTTGATCTTGGAGTAGACCCGGCGGCCCGGCTTGGACACGCGGGTGATCTCCTTGATGGCGGGCTCGCCCTCGGCGTACTTCAGCTCGATCTCCAGCACCTTGATGCCGGGACGGAGTTCCTCGCCGCGATAGCCGCGGATGTAGCCCTCGCGCTTCAGGACGTCGAGGACGTCCGAGCGCAGGCGGGAAGCAGGCGACATGACGCGCGACTGGCGCGCGCGCAGGCCATTACGGATGCGGGTGAGCATGTCACCCAACGGATCGGAAAGCTGCATGTGTGCTCTCCTCCCTTACCACGAGGCCTTGGTGAGGCCAGGAATCTGACCGCTGGACGCGAGCTCCCGCAGCATGTTCCGGCTGAGCTGGAACTTGCGGTAGTTGCCACGCGGGCGGCCGGTGAGCGCACAGCGCAGGCGCACGCGGACCTTGGCCCCGTTGCGCGGCAGCTGCGCCAGCTTGAGGGTCGCTTCGAAGCGATCCTCCACCGGCAGCTCGCGGTCCATCACCACCTTCTTCAGGGCGGCGCGCTTGCCCGCATGCGCCTTGGAAAGGCGCTTGCGCATGTTGTTCTTCTCGACTGACGAAGTCTTGGCCATTCGATCAGTTATCCTCCGGAACCTGTCCGGCCACGACGCGGTGCGCCGTGCCGGCGGTTTTCCAAGATCAGTTGACGAAGGGAAGCTTGAAGCCCTTGAGCAGGGCCTTGGCTTCCTTGTCCGTCTTCGCCGTGGTGACGAAGACGATATCCATGCCGCGGACGGCCTCGACCTTGTCGTAGGCGATCTCGGGGAAGATGATCTGCTCCTTCAGGCCCATGGCGTAGTTGCCACGGCCGTCGAAGCCCTTGCCCGAAATGCCGCGGAAGTCGCGGACGCGCGGCAGCGCGATGGTGACCAGCCGGTCCAGGAACTCGTACATCCGGGCGCGCCGCAGCGTCACCTTGGTGCCGATCGCCTGGCCCTCGCGGATCTTGAAGCCCGCGATCGCCTTCTTGGCCTTGGTCTTGACCGGCTTCTGGCCGGCGATGACCGTCAGCTCCGCCACGGCGGCGTCGAGCTTCTTCTGGTCGCCGGCGGCTTCGCCGACGCCCATGTTGATGACGATCTTCTCCAGCTTCGGAACCTCCATCGGGTTCTTGTAGCCGAATTCCTCGATCAACGCCTGGCGGATCGAGGCGAAGTATTCCTGCTGCAGGCGAGGCTGCTCGGCGGCGATGTTCTCGCCGCGCACCTTCTCCTGCGTCTCCGTCGTGTCGCTCATGCGATCACCTCGCCGGAGGCCTTCGCCACCCGGACCTTCTTGTCACCGTCGATGCGGAAGCCGACGCGGGTCGGCTTGTCGCTCTTCGGGTCGATCAGCGCCAGGTTGGAGAGGTCGATGGACGCCTCCTTCTCCTGGATACCGCCGGGCTGGTTCATGCCCTGCGGCTTGGTGTGGCGCTTGACCATGTTCACGCCCTGCACGACGGCGCGGTTGGCCTCGGGCAGCACGGAGAGAACCTCGCCGCGCTTGCCCTTGTCCTTGCCCGTGAGAACCTGGACGCGGTCCCCCTTGCGGATCTTGGCAGCCATCACAGCACCTCCGGAGCCAGGGAGATGATCTTCATGTACTTCCGGGCGCGCAGCTCGCGCACGACCGGACCGAAGATGCGGGTTCCGATCGGCTCGTTCTGCTTGTTGATCAGAACGGCCGCGTTGTTGTCGAAGCGGATGGCGGTGCCATCGCCCCGGCGCACGGGATAGGCGGTGCGGACGATCACGGCCCGGTGGACCTCGCCCTTCTTCACCTTGGCGCGGGGAATGGCGTCCTTGATGGAGACGACGATGATGTCGCCGACCGAGGCCGTCTTGCGCTTGGAGCCGCCCAGCACCTTGATGCACTGGACCCGGCGCGCGCCGGAGTTGTCGGCGACGTCGAGGTTGGATTCGACCTGGATCATGCCGACACCTGCTCGCCGATCTCGATGTCGTCGAGCGGCTCATAGGCGGCGGGGCGCTCGACGGCTTCGCCGTTGCGCTGGATCACCAGCCAGGACTTGCGCTTGGAGATCGGACGGCACTCCTCGATGGAGACCGTGTCGCCCTCGCGGCACAGGTTGGTGTCGTCATGCGCGGCGTACTTCTTCGAGCGCCGGATGAACTTCTTGTAGAGCGGGTGCATCACGCGACGCTCGACCAGGACCGTGACGGTCTTGTCCTGCTTGTCGCTCGTGACCCGCCCGGTGAGGACTCGCTTCGGCATGGGCCGCGGTCTCCTCTCTCTCAGGACTTGGGGGAAGTGCGGGCCTGCTGGCCCAGCACGGTCTTAACACGGGCGATGTCCCGGCGCACGGCCCGGATTCGCCCAACGGCCTCCAACTGGCCCGTCGCCCGCTGGAAGCGCAGGTTGAACTGCTCCTTCCGGAGGTCGAGCAGCATGGTCTTCAGCTCGTCCGCGGTCTTTGCGCGGACATCCGCGATCTTGGTCATCGATCAGGCCTCCGCCGCGCCCAGACGGGCCACGACCTTCGTCTTGATCGGCAGCTTCGCCGCACCCAGGGCCAGCGCCTCGCGCGCGGTCTCCTGGTTGACGCCGTCGATCTCGAACATGATGCGGCCCGGCTTGATCCGGACCACCCAGAACTCGGGCGCGCCCTTGCCCGAGCCCATGCGGACTTCGGCCGGCTTGGAGGAGACGGGCACATCCGGGAAGATCCGGATCCACACGCGCCCCTGGCGCTTCATGGCGCGGGTGATCGCGCGGCGGGCCGCCTCGATCTGCCGGGCGGTGACCCGCTCCGGCTCCAGCGCCTTCAGGCCGTAGCCGCCGAAGGACAGGGTGAACCCGCCCTTGGCGTTGCCCTTGATGCGGCCCTTGTGGGCCTTTCGGTACGTCGTGCGCTTCGGCGACAACATGTTACGTGTTCCTCAGTCCGTCGCTCAGCGCTGCGGCGCCTGCTCGGCGGCGCGCTTGTCCTGCGCCATCGGATCGTGGCCCATCACCTCGCCCTTGAAGATCCAGACCTTGACGCCGCAGGTGCCATAGGTGGTCTTCGCGGTCGCGACGCCGAAGTCGATATCGGCGCGCAGGGTGTGCAGGGGCACGCGGCCCTCGCGGTACCATTCCATGCGCGCGATCTCGGCCCCGCCAAGGCGGCCACCGCAGTTGATGCGGATGCCACCAGCGCCGAGGCGCATGGCCGACTGGACGGCACGCTTCATGGCGCGCCGGAAGGCGACGCGGCGCTCGAGCTGCTGCGCGATGCTCTCGGCCACCAGGGTGGCGTCCAGCTCGGGCTTGCGGATCTCGACGATGTTCAGCGAAACCTCGGCCCCCGCCATCTTCGCCAGGTCCTTGCGGAGCTGCTCAATGTCGGCGCCCTTCTTGCCGATCACGACGCCCGGGCGGGCGGCATGGATCGTCACGCGGGGCTTCTTGGCCGGGCGCTCGATCACGACCTTGGCCACGCCAGCGCCCTTCAGGCGCTCACGCAGGGTGCGGCGAAGCTTCAGGTCGTCATGGAGCAGGCCGGCATAGTCGGCGTCGCCGGCGTACCAGCGGCTGTCCCAGGTGCGGTTGATGCCGAGCCGGAGCCCGATCGGATTGACTTTGTGACCCATGTTACGCGGCCTCCTCGGCCACCGGCACCGGCTGCTGCTCGGCGACGACGATCTTCAGGTGGCTGAACCACTTCTCGACGCGGGCGGCCTTGCCGCGGCCACGCGCCTGGAAGCGCTTCATGACGATCGAACGGCCCACCTCGACGCGAGCCACCACCAGCTTGTCGACATCGAGGCTGTGGTTGTTCTCGGCGTTGGCGATGGCGCTCTCGAGCGTCTTCTTCACCGTGTCTGAAATGCGGCGCTTGCTGAAGGTCAGCGTGGCGACGGCATCCTGGGCGCGGCGGCCACGGATGAGGCCGGCCGCGAGGTTCAGCTTGCGCGGGGACACGCGGATGTTCCGCGTGACCGCCTGAGCTTCGGTTTCTGCGAGGCTGCGCTCGTGCTTCGGCTTGCTCATCTCAGCCCCGCTTCGCCTTCTTGTCCGACGAATGGCCGGTGAAGGTGCGCGTCGGCGAGAACTCGCCGAACTTGTGGCCCACCATGTTCTCGGACACCTGGACGGGGATGAACTTCTTGCCGTTGTAGACACCGAAGACCAGCCCGACGAACTGCGGAAGAATGGTGCTGCGGCGGGACCAGATCTTGATGATCTCGTTCCGGCCGGAGTTCCGCGCGGTCTCCGCCTTGTTCAGCAGGTAGCCGTCGACGAACGGCCCCTTCCATACGCTGCGCGCCATAGCGGTCAGCCCTTCTTCGCGGTGCGGCGACGGACGATGAGACGGTCCGTGCGCTTGTTGGTGCGGGTCTTGTAACCCTTGGTCGGCTTGCCCCAGGGGGTGACCGGGTGACGGCCGCCAGAGGTCCGGCCCTCACCACCGCCGTGCGGGTGGTCGACCGGGTTCATGACAACGCCGCGGTTGTGCGGACGGAAGCCCATCCAGCGGCGACGCCCGGCCTTGCCGAGCTGCTGGTTGGAGTTGTCCGGGTTGGACACCGCGCCGATCGAGGCCAGGCACTCGGCCCGAAGGAGGCGGACCTCGCCGGACATCAGCTTGACCTGGGCATAGCCGGCATCCTTGCCGACCAGCTGGCAATAGGTGCCGGCCGAGCGCGCGATCTTGGCGCCGGCACCGGGCTTCATCTCGATGGCATGCACAATCGTGCCCACGGGGATGGAGGCCAGCGGCATGGCGTTGCCGGGCTTGATGTCCACGCGATCGCCCGCGATCACCGTGTCGCCGGCCTTCAGGCGCTGCGGCGCGATGATATACGTCAGTTCGCCGTCCGCGTACTTGAGCAGGGCGATCCAGGCCGTGCGGTTCGGATCGTATTCCAACCGCTCGACCGTCGCGGGCACGTTGAACTTCGTGCGGCGCTTGAAGTCGACATAGCGGTAGGACTGCTTGTGTCCGCCGCCACGGAACCGGACGGTGGTGCGGCCGTAGTTGTTGCGCCCGCCGGAGTGGCTCTTGCCCTCCGTGAGCAGCTTGACCGGCTTGCCCTTCCACAGTTCGGACTTGTTGACCAGCACCGTGCCGCGAAGGCTCGGCGTGACCGGCTTGAATTGCTTGAGCGCCATGGCTTACGCGAGCCCCGTCGTCAGATCGATGCTCTGGCCTTCGGCCAGGCTGACGATCGCCTTCTTCCAATCGGAGCGCTGGCCCGGACGGCCACGGAAACGCTTCGACTTGCCCTTGACCACCACCGTGTTCACGGCAGTGACGTTGACGCCGAAGAGCTGCTCCACGGCGGCCTTGATTTCTGGCTTGGTCGCGTCGAGCGTCACCTTGAACGTGACCTGGCCGGTCTCGTTCAGCAGCGTCGCCTTCTCGGTGATCACCGGGGCGACGACGAGCTGGTACATGCGCTCCGGCGTGACGACCGGCTTCGGGCGGGTTGCGTGTGCGCTCACGACAGGCGCTCCTTCAGGGCCTCGACGCCCGCCCGCGTGACCGCGAGCACGTCGTGGTGGAGGATGTCATAGACGTTGGCGCCCACCGTCGGCATCACCTGGATCTTGGGCAGGTTGCGCGCGGCGCGCAACAGGCCCTCGTCCGGCGTGGCGTCGAACACCAGGGCGCTGGTCCAGCCAAGCACCTTCAGCTGCGCGACCAGGGTCTTGGTCTTGGCGGTGTCGCCGGGGGAGGCGGTGTCGAGGATGACGAGCTTGCCCTCGGCGGCCTTCTGGCTCAGCGCGCTGATCAGGCCCAGGCGGCGGACCTTCTTCGGCAGGCTGTACTCGTGGCTGCGCACCACCGGGCCGTGAACCACACCACCGGTGCGGAACTGCGGCGCGCGGAGCGAACCCTGGCGGGCGTTGCCCGTACCCTTCTGGCGATAGGGCTTCTTCGTGGTGCCCGACACCTCGCCCATGCCCTTCACCTTGTGGGTGCCGGCACGACGCTTGGCGAGCTGCCAGTGGACCACGCGCGCCATGATGTCGGTGCGGGGCTGGGCGCCGAAGAACTCGTCGGGAAGCTCGATGTCGCCGGCTTCGGCGTTGTCGAGGGTGATGACCTTGATCTGCATCGCTCGATCCTCAGGCCGCGGCCGTCGGGTACGGCGCGTCGGCGTGACGCTTCCGCTTCACGGCGTCGCGCACCATGACCCAGCCGTTGGCGGCGCCGGGGACGGCGCCCTTGATGAAGAGGATGTTCCGCTCGACATCCACGCCGGCCACTTCCAGGTTCTGGGTGGTCACGCGCTCGACGCCGAGATGGCCAGCCATCTTCTTGTTCTTGAAGACCTTGCCCGGATCCTGGCGGTTGCCGGTCGAACCGTGCGAACGGTGACTGATCGACACGCCGTGCGAGGCCTCGAGGCCGGCGAAGTTCCAGCGCTTCATGGCGCCGGCAAAGCCCTTGCCCTTGGTCACGCCGGTGACGTCGATCTTCTGGCCCTTGACGAAGTGGGCCGGGGAGAGCTTCGCGCCCGCCTCCAGCACCGCGTCATCGGCCGTGCGGAACTCGATCACCTTCGCGGGTGCCTCGACGCCCGACTTGGCGAAATGGGCCCTGTTGGGCTTGGAGACGTTCTTCGGCTTCGCGTGCCCTGCGCCCAGCTGCACCGCGGTGTAGCCGTCCTTGTCGGTGGAACGCACCGCCACGACGCGAACGTCATCCACGTGCAGCAGCGTCACCGGCACGGTGGAGCCGTCGTCGTTGAAAAGCCGGGACATGCCCAGCTTCCGGGCGATCAGGCCAGTGCGGCCATCTTTCGCGGCCATGGTGTATGCGCCCCTCAGACTCAGATCTTGATTTCGACGTCCACGCCCGAGGCCAGGTCGAGCTTCATCAGCGCGTCCACGGTCTGCGGGGTGGGGTCGACGATGTCCAGAAGACGGCGATGAGTCCGAATCTCGAACTGCTCGCGCGACTTCTTATCGACGTGCGGAGAACGGTTCACGGTGAACCGCTCGATGTGGGTGGGGAGCGGGATCGGACCCCGCACCCGCGCACCGGTCCGCTTCGCGGTGTTCACGATCTCCCGCGTGCTGCCATCCAGCACGCGGTGATCGAACGCCTTGAGGCGGATCCGGATATTCTGGGCGTCGGCGGCCATCTTACTTCTCGATGCTCGCGACGACGCCGGCGCCGACGGTGCGGCCGCCCTCGCGGATGGCGAAG
>NZ_JBHLVZ010000007.1:0-2070 GCF_042433125.1 Muricoccus vinaceus
TCTCGCTGAGATCGCGCAGGGTAAGGCGATACCGCAGTCGCCATAGCACCACCAGCGCAACGACGTCGCTCGGGTACTGCGCCCGGTTCAGCAGGCCGGCACTGCGCTCGTTGAACTGTTTGCCGCAGTCGCGGCAGCGGAACCTGCGGTAGCCTTGGGCGGTGCGGTCCGGCCGCTCAATCACCTCCGCCGAACCGCAGTCCATGCACTCCATCTCAGGTCCCCAGCCGCCCATCAACCCGTCAGGAGCCTATCCACGCCTGCCCCAGCTCGCCAGTCTGGGCACTCCTGGCGCGAGCTCTGACAGATCCGACGCCTGGTCGCGCAAGGTGATCGGCTACGCCATCAGCCGCTCCATGGACGCGCGGATCGCCGTGGCAGCGCCGAAGGCGGCCATCCGGACCCGTGCGCCACCCAGAGGCTGCATCCACCACTCGGACCGCAGGTCGCAATACGCATCCGAGGCGTATCGTGAGCTGCTCGCCGCGCACGGCCCGACGGGTTCGATGAGACGACGGGGCAACCCCTACGGCAACGCCAAGAGCTTCATGAAAACGCTCAAGGTCGAGGCCGTCTACCTGGCCGCCTACGAGACCTTTGAGGACGTGACCGCCGACCTTCCGCGGTTCATCGACGACCTCTACAACTCACGACGGCTGCACTCGGCCCCGGGCTATCTCAGCCCCGTGCAGTTCGAGGATCAACACGCCCAGCAGGCGGTCAAAACAGCGGCCTGACCTTGTCCACTCACAGGGGCGCACTCCAATTGCGGTGCAATTTGAGGTGCTGATTGGCAAGGGGCAGAATGCCGCTCACCAGCGCTTTAGGGCGAAACCCTGGTGGGATGCCGGAAGGCTGGGAAAATGAGCCCCCGCCCGGGTAGAGCAGGGGCAGTTCAGGGAGCTTTCATGAACACGCCAGAGACGGCGCTCCAAGCACCGCAGGTGGCATCAACGGGTGCCGCAACCTGGGCGTGTCGAGCGCTATGATGGCAATCAGGGTAATGCCCCGAATCAGAGCTTTTCCGCAACAAGTCGGCAGTTTTTACGGGTGTAACTGGTTGGTTCCCCAAGCTCCCTACAACCTATTGTTGTATCGAGGGTTGGCACGTCTGGCATGTTTCTAGCCATGGAGCAGTTGTGGGGCTCCAGCAAGGAGCCTGCGAAGAGGGGCAAACATGAGTGTCGTTGCCAAGGCCGTGCTCGCTGCCGGCCTGCTGCTTGGTGCTGCACAGGCCGATGCCGCCGTCATCTTCAGCTTCAGCCAGATCGGGCCCTTCCAGCACCCGCCCAGCCAGTTCCCGTTGCCGACCAACACCATCAACGGTCAGCTGATCGTTTCGGACGCGGCCTATGAGAACGGCTTCGCCTACCAGGTGACCAACACGGACCCGGACCCCTACTCCCAATCTTCGCTGGCCGGTCTCCTGTCGCTCCGGATCGAAGGCGGCAACCGCACCAACGTCAACGGTGATTTCGGCTTCGCCACCCTGGACGACTTCACCCAGCAGCGTGGGACCGGCAGCTTCGGCTTCATCAAGTCCTTCGCCCTGTTCGGCGACAGTGAGTCCGGCCTGGGTGGCGCGATCAACTTCCGCGACACGGAGTCTGAATTCTACCTGCAGTTCAGCAGCACGACCTTCACGGGTCAGTTCGGTGCCGACTATGCCAGCGGCTGCACGCAGCCGCTATGCACCTTCTCGGGCACCATCACCACGACCGCTGTGCCGGTCCCTGAGCCCGCGTCCCTGGCACTGTTCGGGATAGGCCTCGTTGGACTAGGGCTGATCTGGCGCAAGCGGCGGGCCTGAACGAACAAGGGCGAGGGTGGAGCCATTTGCTGGCCATCCTTGGCTCACGCTGTCGAGACCCGGAACTCGCCCGATCGGCAGAGCTTTAATCTGGTGCTGTCCACCAGCAGGTGCACGAGCGCTTGCTCGCCACGTGCCGCAGCACCTTGAACGTCGTGCACGGTCGCTTGCACGCCACACGGCCGGGGTACCTTGAGTGACCCTCCCCCGTGTTGGTGGAGACTTCAGATAAGCTCCTGCGGGAGCGAGGTGCCCTGATG
>NZ_JBHLVZ010000070.1:0-25826 GCF_042433125.1 Muricoccus vinaceus
TTTCACCCGCGGCTCTCGCCGCATAGGCTTCACTCAGGTGTCTCAGAAACTGCGGGCGGTACACTTGGAGGATCCAACTGGGCGCCATTGGCCGATCCGCTACCGAGATCTGAGCCGACCGCCGATCACACTTTGGGAGCAGAAGGTTGCTGTAAAGGCGAAGCGGGAGCAAGGCATGAGGAAGGTGGACGAGAGCGCAATTTTTGCGGCCGTCGAAGCCCGCCGCGCCACCATTGCTGAGGCTGCAGAGCGAACCCGAGCTGCGCGCCGGGAGCAGCAACGCACGGCTCACTTGACCTCTGGTCGCGGTACTGGAACTTCGGCAAAAGAGATGGTTCGGACTTCCTCAGAACCAGCAGCAATCAGCGCACCAGACGAAGCGCAGATTCCAATGCCAGACAACATGGAATTGGACAGCCGAAAGCAGCATTCAATGGTTGAGCAGAGTACGACACCCATCGGCAGTGTGAGCGGTTCTGCCATGCCTGACGATGCAAAGGTTCCGATGCCCGTGCCAGGAGAAACACGGATCGTAGGGCGTTCGTCATGAGCGAGCACGACTTTCCTCACTTGCTGCCCGCCGCCCGTACGGTCGCCCGGCTTCCTGACGCCGAGCGTATTGACTGGATTCGCTCGGCGCACTGGATCGAGCATCCGGCTGCATCCAAGCTGCTCGAGCAGTTACAAGATTATGTCAAGCGGCCACCATGCGATCGTAAACGGAACGTCCTTCTTTATGGGGACTCTGGTATTGGCAAATCTCAGATTTTAAGACGACTGGCCTTCCAAAATCAGGCTCCGGACTGTGCAGCAGAGCGGGGTATGTCTTCGCTGCTCTACGTCCTAATGCCGCCAATGCCGAAGACGTTCGACTTCCTCGTTGAAATCAATGAACGCATTAACGCCCCCGTGTGCCTGTCGCACAAAGAGGTGGCTCTGCGGGGCACCACAATCGACCTACTTCGCGAAGGCAATATCCGTGGACTTCTCATCGACGAGATAAACTCGATTTTTGCTGCGTCTCCCCTTCAGCAACGTGCGTTCCTGCAACTGCTGCGGTTCATGGCGAACAAGCTCAAGATCACCTTGATCTGTGCCGGTACTCCGGAAGCGAAGGTCGCGTTGATGAGTGATGGTGAACTGAAGAGCCGCTTCAGGGATATAGAGATGAAGCGTTGGCAGGACGGTGAAGCACTACGAGGCTTCTTGGCTCGCTTGGTGCAAAACCTGCCGCTGCGTCGACCATCGCCGGTGGATTCGCCATCGATTCGAGCGCTCGTTCTGGAGAGGTCTGCTGGTCTTACGACGAATATCTTTGAAGCCTTCGAATGCGCCGCAGTTGCCGCGATCCAATCGGGGCGCGAGATGCTTGATCGGTCCTCCATTGAGGACGATTCAGCCTGGGTCGACGCTACCTAGGTGATCAGCAAATCGGAAAAACATCGGCTAGCTTCGAACGGTTCACTGATCAGGGGCACACGCGTCGCTGTCGCCAGCGGAGCCGCAGCAGCGCAGTGCGTCCGCAGGGAGCCTTGTGGCGCAAAGCCTTGCATTTACTTGACGAATCTATTCATTGGTCGCTGTGTTACACTGTCGAATGCGACGCTGTCTCCAGCCAGTCGCTGCCGGATCCTGTCCAGTGATCAACGGTCACCAGCGCTGATTTCAACTTCAAATGGCCGGATTCTGCACGAGCGGCCGCGTACTGTCACTGGACAGAATCGACCGAAATGGAAAGCAAGGCAGAACAGGCATCTACGTGGTTCGGCAAAAACCGGAAGATGCACTTACTTCAGCAGAGCGGTAGCTGTAAACCGGAAAAGCCTTCGAACGCTTTACACAGTATTTTGGTGGTGGGCGACGGCTGCTGACCTCAAGAGAGACGCCGCAGCGCATTGCGGTAGCAGGAGACCTTGCTACCACAAAACCAGATTTCGCTCATCAAATCTGCTGATCGCTGATGATGGTGCGCGGTCCAGGACGCTACCTTGCCCGGTCAGCCCTGCCAGACCTTGTCCGTTGATTAACGATCGACAGCGGTAGAGTTGACCGCAAATGACTGGAATTCCGATCAACGGTGGCACGCGACAGCCGGTATGGACCCCGTATGGACGGGGTACGTACCCGGTACGGGGTCTGTACGGAAAAAGTAAGCAGAAGAAGGGCAAGACACCAATGCACGGAGTGCGAAAAGATCTGCAGTAAAGACATTAAAGTATCCCGCCACCGAAATCGTTTTGTGAGGTCATGGTATGACTCGGGCAACAGGGTTACTTCCTCTGGTTCCGGATCCTAAACTTGGCGAACATTTGCTTTCCTGGGTCGACCGTTTGGCTGCTCGGTACGGCATGACCTCGTCGGAGTTCTTAGCTGCTCTTTCGCGAAAGGTCGGCACAACCAAAAGCCCGATACCTGATCGGCTGGGCGAGCAAACGGTCGAGCCTTTCCTGAAGGTTTTGGCTGAACGGTCAGGCGTAGAGTTGCAGATGCTGTGCCAAATGCTGCCAGCCAACCAAAACGGGACGCTGAGAGGTGCGGCCGGTCGGTCGAAAGAGGTGGAATGGTACCGCGGATGGATCGGCTGGTGTCAGGCCTGCACACGCGAGGATGTCGGTGCATGTGGGGAGGTGTTTGGTCGAACCGCTTGGTACTCACGCCATCACCTGATTTGCGAGCGGCATCGAAGATTCCTCACCGATCATTGTCCACAATGCATACGACAGACCGTCGAGCCATTGCCCATCTCTGGGCGATTGCGGCTTGTCTGTAGATCTTGCGCCTTCCCGATCGACGGCCTCCAGGAACGGGAGCACGTTGCCCTCGACAGCCTCTCGATCCTATACCTTGGCGATGCTACTCTCGAGCATCTAACGGCATTTCAGGTTGACCTGGACCGTGCGCTTGCCGGCCTGGATTGCTGTGGACCCTGGCAGTACGGCTCGTCCGCAGCCGACTTCATCGACGCAGCGACGGACCTCTGCATGGCGTTTGCCGGACCACCTCTGCAGACAGCCGGAGACTCCCGAGTTCTGACTGGCTTAAGCGTTTCGGATGGTGCAGCGGGCTTTGCCGCAGCAGCATCGTTGCTTGCGTGGCTGAATGGGGTCGATATCGGTGTGCGCTACAAATCCATCCATCCTGCTCTCAGCCTCTCTCCCCTTCGCTTAGAAGAATTTCTAAAACACTTAAGCTATGCGGAGAGAGTTTGGCTGCGGTCCCGCCGGATCGGCCGGGACGACCGGCTCTGGCGCGAACTGTCCCGGACATGCGCGCCGTTCGTGCCGTGTGGCGGCTTTACGGGGCAGCGGATGACGCCGTGGTCTGTGCTTCTGCTCTCCGACTTGCGGGGTAAGGAGTTTATCCGGAGCAGGCCGTTGCTACGCAATCATCAGCGTCCGCCCAAAGGGGCTCCGAGATCGCCAACAGCGATCGTCGAAAGCCTCATCGGCACGTTGAGGCAGGAGCTCGCCAGCCAGAACGTCCCCGGGTTTGGGGGAGGGCGTAAGCGCACCATCACTCCCGGCCGCTACGCCGCAATGGTGGAAACCGACATCAGCGCGCTAGTCCAGCATACCAGGCGCCAACTCGGTGACGAGCCGGCCCATGCGGTGCTGCATCCGCCACCTGGGCACAGCCTGCTGCACCCGAGTGGATGGCCGCCTGAAGGTCATGAGTTCATCCACTACCTGCAGGGCCGGCGACGCCGCACGATGCGCGCGGCGCTGGTAAGGCTGTCCCTTCTTGTTGCACGAGAACCCTCCAGAGGGAAGGTTCCGGCGCTCGACCCGGACGAGATCTATCTGAGGAGCATCCCTTGAAGACTTTTGGAAAGATCGTCGTGACAGTGCCCTGGGTCGCGTGCAGCTACCTGAAGGATCTGAGGGAGGTTCTGAGCGATGTAGTGGGGTCCGCCATGGTGACGTGCCAGGCGTCCGGTGCTGGCCCTACTTGCATGAGATGGAGACAGGCTGTTCGATGGAGGCCATCCCTGCCCGATGACGTAGGACGCACGCTTGGCATAGACCTGACCCGCCCTCCTAGAGAGGACGATCTGCTTAAGTTATTCAGCGCAAGACGCGCTGATAATGGGCATTCTTGGAGCCGGGTTCGACGCAAGATCAGCGCCATTGACTTCATCACCCAACCCCACAAGTCCGTGACGCTCGCCGCTGAGTTCGCCCCGACAGCGGCGGAGGCCGCTACAATCTGGTCGTGCATCGACGAGGCTAACGATTCTGCCATGCTCCGGTTGGTGGCCGAACTGGGATGGGCGCGAAGGGGGCAAGGGGGCCGAGGTGGAGCCGTCTCGGGCTCGACAGCCTGGGTGTCGTTCCGGCACTACGTTGCCCACCCTACCCTCGTGCTCCGGTACGGTGAAGCAGACACTCGTATCTCAGTCGAGGCGCCTGGGCAGGGCGATCCGCACGCCCACATTCATAATGTGCTATTCAACATTGTGGTGACTGCGGACGGGCGGGTGGGCTCTCTGGACACTCAGCGCTTGACCAGGGCGGTCCTGCATCTCTGCGGTGCACACTTTCAAGCAGAACTTGCACGGCTACTTCGTGCGGCAGGCATCCGAGTTGTTTGCCATCCGAACGGTACGGCCGCAGTGTTACCTGCAGTGGACAGCCGGGCGGTCGAGCTGTTCTCCAGCCGGAACGCCATCCTGGGTCAGGTTGCCAAGGAGTATGTCGAGAGGATCGGCTTCAAATGGGACACCCTCGACGCCGCGGCCAGGGGCCGTTTCGAACGAGGGGCGGCTAAGTTAACCCGGCTGCGTGGCATCGGCGGTAAGCCGAGCAAGCAGTACTGGATCGAGCAAGCCGAGATGATCGGCTGGAGACATACAAGTGTGCTGGAGAAATGCGTCGGGTCTGAGGCGTTGGAGACTGGGCATGTTGAGCGAGCGTACAACATCGCTGTGCAGCAGGTTGCCCGCGAGTTAGCCAGCGGAAACGTGCTCGACAAGGATTGGCTCAAAGTCTACGCGGCACGGGCCCTGATTGTTACTGGCATGTCCGAAGCGTTGGATATTGATCGGGTCGGCGAGCGACTTACGGAACGGTTCTCTGCTGCAGAGCGGGCACTGGAGGCTATCACACCATCCTTCCGCCAACGCCGACGTAGGCATGGTCCAAAATCTCTCCTACTCCACGAAGCGGCCGATGAATGAAGTGCGTCGCCGCGGTTCATGACAGACGTAACCTCTTAGCATCGATCGGTGCATTGGACGCATCTCTCCCATGATCCCGGACGATCAGCGCGCTGATCGGAGCAAAACGGTGCCGTATGGCAGTAGTTTGCGGCTGGCAGCACTCGAAGGAGGGGCGGCAACACATCGCTCAAGCCGTAGGGGAGGGGGGTTTCTTCGGCTGAGAACGCATCGTACGCCCGGTGGGCGGCTTCCACTCGCCTCGCTTTCGAGCGGACCAGGCATAGCGGGGATCGTGGTCCAGCAGGTGAAGGTGGTCCGCGAGCCGGTTGCGCTCCAGCCAGCCCACGGCTGCTTCCAATTCGGCGAGTGTCATGGCGGCGCGCGCCTTGTCGCCAGTGACACGCTTCAGGGCCGCGTTGTAGCGGTGGTACAACCCTGGTCCCGAAATGCCTCCGCGCAGAGCGGCTGCACCCGCCTCGTCTTCCACCGCCTGCGCCGCCACCATCTCCCCGAGGCGGTTGCGCAGGCGCCGCTCGGCGACAGAGGGCACCTCCAGCAGCTCCCCTTGAGCCTCCTCCTGTTCGGGGCGGCGCATCGCCAACTCCGGCCCCGGCGCGAGCCGGTCGTAGCGCATAGCCAGCGCGTTGGAGGAGAGCGGCACAACGCCCTCCTTGGGCGCGGTAAGCTGATCCAGCAGCCAAGCGGGCAGTGTGGACTGCTCGCGCCGCGGCTTTGGACGACGCGCCAAAGTGCCCTGCTCCGTCTCCATGCGTCGGCGGAACAGACCGAAGAGCGGGTCGTCCGGGTGAAAGACCAGTGCTTGCTGCGTCTCGTAGGCACCGGCACTCGGGTCCACTCGTGTCGCGCGCGCAACCATCTGCTCCAGCCAGGGACGAGAGCGGATATGAGTAAGGGCCGCCACCACAGCGACCTCCGGCGCGTCCAGTCCTTCGTAAGCCATGGCCACCGTCACTAGAACCGAAGGCTCCGGCAGCAGCCGGAAGGCGGCCAGCAGCTCGTGCGCCCTCGGCGTGTCGGATGTGGCGAGCTGGGCCACGGCTGCGGCCTGCGACGCGGGGATCCACTGCCGAACCACCGCGAGGTAGTGGCGCGCAGTTGCTTGGTCAGGCGCTACGACGAGCAGCTTGCCTAACCCGCGTGCCGCCTGACCGGGCGCCAGCCCGCGGTCTTGCCGGCGCCGAGCGCGGAGATTGCGGCTGGCGAGAAAGGCCTCACGCAGCAGGGCTTCGGCGAAGCCGGTGCGGAGCGCGGTGAAGAGGGCAGGGCGGGTGGTCTCGTCGGGGTAGAGACCGGAGATCCGATGTGGGCCGAGCTCGTTTCCGTCTTCGTCGCGCCAGCTAGCCTCGCCGTCGAGCGCGCCGAAGGTCACAGGCAGCACAGCGCGCTCGGCAAGTGCCTGGGCGCGGGAGTAGCCGATAACAGCCCAGCCCTCAGCATCCAGCGCCACCTCCCGCGTGCGCGCCTTGGGGCCCTTGCGGTACGGCAGCCAGAGGATGCCCTTGCCGTCGGCGCGCTCCAGGGTGCCTGAGAGCAGCAGTCGCACGCGGGCGCACTCGAGCAGCGGCAGGATGGCGCGTGACCAGGCACTGGCTTGGTCCTCCTCCGTGTCCTGGGCGGCTGCCACCGGGTCGATTTCTGCGAGGGCAGGAAGGTGGTGCACCTCGTCCACCACGAGCAGCGTGCGATAGCGTCGAAACTCTGCCAGGTGCAGGTCCGGGGCGGCGGCGACGCCCTGGTAGGTGGTGATGTAGCCGGCGAGCCCTCGGCTTGGGTCAGGGGTGTTATCGGCGGCCCGCACCGACAGGCTGTGGCTCAGCGCCGCACGCCAGTAAGGGTCGGCGAAAGCTTCCTCGGCCTGGAGCCGCAGGCTGTCGCGTGGCACGACCCAGCAGATGCGGTCGACGACGCCGCTGGCAATCAGGCGGCTTGCCGCAATCACCGGCAGCAATGACTTGCCGCCTCCGGGAGTGACGGCTGCGAGGATGTCGCGCGCCTCTGCCTCATTCGTGGCGATCGCCTCGATCACGCCCGCGAGGCGCTGCTGGTGCGAGCGGAGAGGACGCGAGGTCACGACCAGAGGGGAAGCGGACTAGGCACCAAAAGAGTCTGATTCATCACGATTCTTGTGTCTAGGCCTTACTGAAGCTTGCAACTCAGCTGGAGCGGGATATATGGATTGTATATCCCTTGAGGCTCACATGACCCGGACCACTCTCTTTAAAAGCAACCGGACCCAGGCTGTACGTCTGCCGAAAGGTGTGGCCTTCCCGGAAGGCGTTAGGGAAGTCTCGATTCTGCGTGACGGCACGCGCCGCCTCATCGTGCCGGCTGACGCCACTTGGGACGACTTCTTCGGCGCGCCCGGAATTGACCTGCCAGATCGCGAGCAGCCGCGAGCTGAGGAACGCGAGCGCTTTTAATGTTGCGCTATCTGCTGGACACGAATCTCTGCATCCGGGTGCTGCGAGATCGACCACAGGGTCTGCGAGCGCGCTTCAACGCCGAGGCTGGATCGCTCTGCATCTCGACTGTCGTGCTGATGGAGTTGCTGCACGGAGCCGGTAAGTCGGCACGTCCGATCGAGAACCGGCGAGAGGTGGAGCGCTTCGCGGCGCGGCTCGATGTGCTGGCCTTCGACGCGGACGCAGCAGCGCATGCGGGAGAGATCCGCACAAGACTGGAGCGCGCCGGGCAGGTCATCGGTGCTTATGACCTGATGATTGCAGGCCACGCGAGGAGCCGTGGGCTGGTCGTGGTCACCGGCAACCTCGGCGAGTTCCGTCGCGTGGAGGGACTACGTTGCGAGGACTGGCTGTCACCAGGACAGGAAGATTGACAAGCAAAAACAACTTCCAATTCTGTTGTTTTTACATAAACCTTTTTATGCGACTCGCGAATGAGAAGCAATACGGTCGGAGGTGCTGAGACTTGGTGAGGTTCGCTCCACCTCCGGCGCCAAGCCGACACAGCAGCTCCCCTCTTCGAGACAGGTGTATCCCACCCCCTCCGCATTTGAATTTGGCACCCAAACTTGAATCTGGCTTGACGCGCCGCAGTATATTTGACGCGAACCGCACCTGACTGGAAGGACCAGATGGCCAGAATACCTCGTGAGGAGCATGCCAAGATCCGAGAGCGGGTCGAGATTGGTCAGCAGAAGGTCGCTGCGGTGGCCGCTTCCTACGACTGCACTCCCGCCAACATCTACGCCATTCTCGCTAAGCTGCGGCGCGAGGATACCCCTGAAAGCAAGCTGCCAGACGATCTGCCCGCGCCTGCCAAGCCAACTAAGCCCCTCTCGGCCCCACTGCCAGCACCGGTTGCTGCTGCGTCGCCCTCGGACCCGCCCTCCGACGATGGACTTCCCCTTTTCGGCATACCTCCTGCTCCCAAACCCCTACAGCCGGAGGCCCCGCCTGCTGCATCGGTCCAAGGCGTGGTCCATCTCATTCCTACCAAGGAGGTTCCAGGCGAAGCCGCCTCGCCTGCTCTTTCAGATGTACCACCTGGGACATCCTCAGATGAGCTGCTCGCCCCTGCCCTGCATCCGGCAACGGCAGCCCGTTCCGGCCTCCAGGCGCCTCCGGCATCGCCAGCAAAGCCGGCCCGCTCGCCCGCGCAGCCGGTAGGCCGCCCCGCTGTCAGCAAACCAGAACCCGCAGCTGGTTCGTCCAACTCGAAGCGCGCAAAGACCGGCATCGCACTCCTGATGAGGACCAGCGACGGCGAAGAGGCTGTTCACCCGTTCCGCTCGATTGAGGAACTGCTATCGGCGGCAAAGCCGATTCTGCGGACCGCGGCCAAGAGCCCTGAACCGATCTGGTTCTCCATCCAGACCGTTGATCTCGATGCCCTGGAGGACGCCTTTTGAACCCGCGGTGTGCCGAGGGTTGATGCCGACCGGAACAGACTTACTCCGGCCTATGGAACACCCCAGGTACGTACGGATATGAACGCCGGACAGCCTAGCCCAATGATGCTCGCCCACGCTGCTGCCAAGGCGGCTGCTCCAGATCACCTACTGCTCTTCCGTGTCGGCGAGTTCTATGAGGTGCTCGCCGAAGATGCTCCCGTGGTTTCCCGAGTCCTGGGTCTTCAGCTGACACGGCGGCGCCAGAAGGACGCGGCGGACATTCCGATGTGCGGGGTGCCCGCCTCCTCTACACCCGGTGCAGTGGCACGGCTTCTGACCGCTGGCCACAAGGTTGCTCTTTCTGAGCAGCCGAACGAGCCGAACGGAGAGCGACCGCTACGCCTGATGACGCCAGGCACATCGGTTGACGCTGACGTTCTCTCGGAAGGACGACCTAACAACCTGTGCATCGCCTTTGCTGAGGGTGAGGCGGTGGGTTTCGCCTGGATCGACTTGTCCACCGGGGAGACAGGAGCCGCTATGGCCTCGCTGGAGGGTTGTGGCCCAGCTCTGGCGCGAATCGGACCGTCTGAGGTCCTCGTCGCTCGCTGGCCGGACACCTCTGAAGCCCTCGCCGTCGCGCTTCGCGGTTCTGGCGTGCGCTTCTCCAAACTGGCGCGGCCGACGCTGGCGTCCGATGAAGCTTCCAGTCTGTTGACCATGGCCTATGGCCAGAGCGGACGAGACGTCACGCGTGGCTTCTCGCCGCCGGAGGTCGCAGCGTTCACCGCCATGCTCGACTACGTCCGGGCAACGGTGGGTCACCTGCCAAAGGCCCTGCCGATGCCACGGCGGGCGCCCCTCGGCGACACCATGGAGATCGATGCTCCCACTCTCCGAGGCCTCGAGGTGCTCACCTCAGCCTCCGGCCCAGAAGGCTCATTGCTATCGGTGATAGATCGCACCGTTACCGCTGCTGGTGCCCGATTGCTCCTGCGCCAGCTGAGTGCTCCGCTGACAAACCCTGGTACGATCTGTCGCCGGCTCGCCATGGTGCGCTTCCTGGTCACTGCCCCGCCGGTGCGAGCTGCCTGTCGAGAGGCGCTCTCGGGCATGCCGGACATGCTCCGTGCCTGCGGCCGCCTCTCACTTGGGCGTGGAACACCACGCGATCTCGCCGCCGTGCATGGCTGATTGGAGCGGGCCGCCAGCGCGGCGGCGCATCTGAACATGGCACAGGACCTACCGGTTGGGTTGGTTACCGCCGCGCGCGAACTTTCAGCCGCTGCAGATGGACCCAGCGCCGCGCTCGCCACCTCACTCCGGCGGGCGCTCCTTATCCCGGCACCGCTTACCGTCGAGGCCGGCTTTGTGGCAAAAAGCTATGATCCAAAGCTAGACCTCGCTCGGTCGAATGCTGCCGCCGAAGGTGCCAGGATTGAGGCGCTGCAGGCGCGATACATCAAGGAGACCGGTGTGAAGGCGCTCAGAATTCGCGCCAACACCGTGCTCGGTTACCATGTAGAGGTGCCCGCAGCAGCGGCCAGAACCCTGGGAGAGGCATTTGTGCTGCGGCAAGGGCTCGCCTCATCCAGCCGCTTTGCAACGCCTGAACTCGACCGCCTAGCTGCAGCCCAAGAAGTGGCGGCGGAACGTGCCGCACGTGCCGAGCGAGCCGTGTTCGAAGCGTTGCGGTCGGCAGCGCTTTCCGCTCGCGGTGGCCTCACGCGGATTGCTCATGCCGCTGCGGCCCTCGATTCGGTGTGTGGCCTAGCCCAAGCGGCCGCCGAAGGCTTGTGGGTCGAACCAGACCTCTCCGACGACACTGATTTCGACATCGAGGGCGGCCGACACCCGGTTGCCGAAGTGCTGTTGGAGGCCGATGCGCGCAGCTTTGTTCCGAACGACTGCCATATGGGCGAGACCGACCGGATGTGGCTCCTGACTGGTCCTAACATGGCAGGCAAATCCACCTTTCTGCGGCAAGTGGCGATCATCGTGCTTATGGCCCAGGTGGGCTCCTTCGTGCCGGCAAGGCGAGCGCAGATTGGAGTGGTGGACAAGCTCTTCAGCCGCATCGGTGCCGCTGATGATCTGGCGGCAGGGCATTCGACCTTCATGGTCGAAATGCTGCAAACCTCAGCCATCTTGATCCAGGCTACAGCGCGCTCCCTGGTGATCCTCGACGAAGTGGGACGTGGAACGTCCACCCACGACGGACTATCGATTGCGCAAGCCAGCATGGAGTACCTGCACGACACGGTGGGGTGCCGAACGCTCTTCGCGACGCACTTTCACGAACTCGCGGATGCGGCCGAAAGCATGCGGCACGCCGTGTGCCGAGCGATGGACGCTTCGGCCGGGCGACATGGGGATGTATTTACCTATCGGGTCGTGCCCGGGCGCTCAGGCTTGTCGTACGGACTCAAGGTCGCCGAGCTGGCTGGCATGCCCGCAGCTGTGCTGGAGCGCGCGGCGCAGCTTCTGAGTCAGTACACGGGCCGAACCTAGCCAGTTTCCCCCTCGGCCGATCTGGACAGCCCGGGAGGTGGTCCCTTACGCTTCCGACCAGTCCACGCGGCGGGTGATTGCCATCACGACCGAGAGCGCGGCGAAGAGCGCGACGCTCCCGGCCAGCAGCGCGTAGGCCTCAAGGCTCAGCACGATGTAGAGAAAGCTGAACAGCCCGCCGAGCACCCCGGCGAAGAGGCCGGCCAACCCCACCCGCCGGGTCACCGCCGCCGTATATGCGGAGGCCTGCCCCACCACCGCTGCCGTGCTGATCACGTAGGCGACGGCGAAGCCGAGCGGCTCACCGAAGGCGAGCAGCAGCAGTGGGAAGAGCACGACCGACAGGCCAAGTAGTCCGAACTGCACGAGATGGATCCGCACTCCCGCCACAAGCTCAAATAGTACGTAAGTGAGGAAGGCGAGCGCGAGGAACATCGCCGCATATTTCGAGGCGCGCGTAACCATGCGGTAGGTCGGTACCGCCTCCAGCAGGTCCACCCCGACCTGCGTGCCGGCATAGGCGAGCTGGCTGCACCAGCCGGCACCGAGATGACGCACGAGAGGTTGGCCCGTGCCCTCCTTCCACTCGGCCGTGAAGCCGGACGCGGTCACGTCTGAGCGTACGGGCAGGCCGGCGCCGGTGAAGCTCGGGGTAGGCCAGGGCGCCGAGACCCCCAGCTCCGTCCGGCGTGCCAGCGGTAGCAGCCCGAAACTAGAGGTGCCGCGCAGGGTCAGCGCCCCGGCCAGGGCAACGCTGCGGCCGGGCTCGGGCGGCCCCTCCAAGCGCAGGTCCCAGCGCGCCAGGTCCATCCCGACACAGCCGGCATCGAGTGCGTCGCGTGAGGCCAGCTCACGCCCATCGACCGAGAGCCGCGCCCCCGCCCCCGCCCCGGCGGAGCGCAGGTCGGAGGCGCCGGTGACGAGAAATGCCTCCCGCCACAGCAGCTCCGTGCCCGGCTCGGGCGTGATCTCCGGCACGGCGAGATCCGCGGAAAGTCCGACTTCCGCCTCGTAGATGATGGCCTCGAACAGGCCGCGACGACGGGACTCCGGGGCCAGCCTCGCCTCCGCCCGCAGCTGTGTGGGCAGCACCGCCACGGCGCCGCGGTCCCAACGCAACGGGCCGGTCTCGTTAACCGCACGCTGGGCCGGGGAGCGGGTCGGCACCATCAAGAGCGGACCGAGGACGGACTGAGCGGGGCCCCAGCTCCGCGCAATGCCCTCGCGCACCTGCTGCTGGTAGGATTCGCGCTCCTCGATCACCGCCTCGATCATCATGTGCGGCACAAGCATCAGGAGAAGCAGGCCGCCGACGAGGCCGAGCTTGCCGGCGCGGCCGAGACGGAAGGGCTGGCGGGGAGTGGGTTGAGGTATGGAGGCGGGAATGTCGCTCACGGGCTTGGCCTTCCTGGTTGAGACCGTCATCCTCGCGTTCTCCCGTGCCGGGCGAATGGCGCGCGTGGGGAAAGCCGGTGCCGGGCGGGTGCAAATCCGGTGCAAGCCGGTCCGCTCAGGAGATGCCTATGCCGCGCGTGCTGATCGTGGACGACGACCCGGCGATCCGGGAGGTGGTGCGCTTCGCCCTCTCCCGCGCCGGCTTCGACACGCTGGAGGCGGCGGACGGCGCCGCCGGCTTGGCGGCGGCGCGCGAGGCTGCGCCGGATCTGGTCGTGCTGGACGTGGTGCTGCCGGAGATGGACGGCACCGAGATGTGCCGCGCGCTCCGCGCCTCCGGCGGCGTGGCGGCCGCCATCCCCGTGCTGTTCCTCTCCTCCCGCGATGACGAGGTGGACCGGATCGTGGGGCTGGAAATCGGCGGCGACGACTACCTGACCAAGCCTTTCTCCCCGCGCGAGTTGGTGGCGCGGGTGCGGGCCGTGCTGCGGCGTGGGGCGCCCGTGCCCCCTGCGCAGCCGGCCTCGCCCTCGACGGCGGAGGAGATGATGCGGCACGGTCGCCTTGCGCTCGACCCCGGCATGGCCCGCGTGACCTGGGACGGGCGGGAGGTGGCCCTGACCGCCACCGAGTTCGGCCTGCTCCGCACCCTCCTGCGCCGCCCCGGCCGCGTGCTGAACCGGGACGCGCTGATGGATGGCGCCTACACGGTCGAGCGCGTCGTTTCCGATCGCACCATCGACAGCCATGTCCGTCGCCTACGCGCCAAGTTCGCGGCGCTCGGCGCGGCACCGGTGGAGACGCTGCCCGGCTTCGGGTACCGGCTGGGCTCGTGCGACTGAGGGCGCCGTCGCTCCGCCGCCCCCGCCTGCGGACGCTGCTGCTGCTGAGCAACGTCGTGGTGCTCGCGCTGCCGCTGACGGGCTTCTGGGCACTGCGACTTTATGAAAGCGCCTTGGTGCGCCAGACGGAGGCGGAGCTGCGCGCCCAGGCTGCGGTGCTCGCCGGCACCTGGCGCGCCGCCCGCGGCTTCGTGGGGGAGAGCCTCGCCAACGGCCTCACCCCGCGCGCGCTGGAGACGGCTCGCCGCCGCGGGCTGGACCTGGCGCACGACCCTGTCCTGCCCCTGGCGCCCGATCCGCGTCCCGGGCCGGCCGCGGTGCCCGAGGTCGCCCTGGCCGCGGCGCGCCTCCTGCCCGTGCTGCAAGATACCCAGGCGGTGACCCTCGCGGCGCTGCGCCTGCTCGACGCCCAGGGCGTCGTGGTCGCCTCCACCGGCACCGATACTGGCCTGTCGCTGGCGGGGCTGGAGGAGGTGGAGGCGGCACGCGGCAGAAACCCGTCGGCTGTGCTGCGCCGGCGGGAGAAGATCGCCACCGACGTGCCGAACGGCATCAGCCGGACTGCGGGGCTTCGCGTGCACCTTGCCGTGCCCGTGCTGGACGGTGAGCGGGTGGACACGATCGTACTGCTCTCCCGCACCCCCGCCACGGTGACGCAAACCGTCGCGGGCAAGGTGCCGGAGATCGCAGCGGTCGGACTGCTCCTGCTCTTGCTCGTGGCGGGGCTCGCGGCGCTGGCGTCCCGCCTCATCACCCGACCGCTCGATGCGGTGGTACGCGCGGCGCGGCAGGTGGCTGGCGGCGGCACGGCCCGGCTGCCCCCTGTTCCCCGCAGCGCCGTGCGCGAGGCCGCGGAACTGTCGGACGCCATTTCCCGCATGACGACGACGCTGGAGGGCCGGGCCACCTATGTGCGAGGGCTCGCTGCCCATGTCAGCCACGAGTTCAAAACGCCCCTCGCCGCCATGCGCGGAGCAGCGGAACTGCTGGCCGAGCATGGCGAGTCCATGTCGGCGAGCGAGCGGGCTCGCTTCGCCGCAACCATCGAGGACGGGGTGGCGCGAATGGATCGGCTCGTGCGCGGGCTGCTCGACCTCGCGCGCGCGGACATGGCCTCGGGGGGCGGCCGGGCCATGCTCCGCCCCTTGGCCGAGGCCGCAGCGCGGCGCGCGCCCGCGCTGCGCATCTCCGTGCAGGGCGAGGCGGAGGCGGCTGTCGCGCCCGAAGCCGTTGCAACGGTGCTGGATAGTCTGCTCGGCAACACCCTGGCCCATGCCGGGCCGGACAGCACGGTCATTATCCGGATCGAGCGGGAGGTGGGGCAGGCTGTGATGCTTATCGCCGACGACGGTCCCGGCCTGTCGCCCGCGAATGCGGCGCGCGCCTTCGACCCCTTCTTCACCACTGCGCGGGAACGCGGTGGAACCGGGCTGGGGTTGGCCATAGCCCGCTCCCTGGTGGTGGGCGCGGGCGGAACACTGAACCTTGCGCCGCCCGGCTCCTTCGACGGGCAGTGGGGGGCTGTCTTCCGCGTCGTGCTGCCGGCCCCCTGACAGCGACGTATGGCCGGCTTCAAACCAACCCGCATCCGTCAATCAGCGCTCTCCGCACGCCCTGCCGCCCAGGCTCTAGCCAGCTAACGGGCCCTTCCAGCTGTCCTCGCCGTGCTGCGCCACCACGCAAGCCGGGCCTCGCGGCAATCTGGTCATATCTAGATCAGCACGGCGCAACAGCTCCGCCATGCGGATACCCGGCCGGCCAGCACGCCTTCCGGCAGTTTCTGCTTGACAGGACTCAAAGCTCGTTTTGAAAGGGGTTGTGGAGCAGATCTGATGGTGTGACCGGGGCTGGTGGTGCGGCGTTCCAGGCGTTTTGCCCAGCTTGGAGCGGGAGATGTGGACACCAGAGGATCGTGCGCTGGTGGGGAGCTACGGGGCGGGCCAGGCGCTGACGGACGACGAGTGGCGGCTGTTGCAGCCGCTGATCCCGCCCGCCAAGCCTGGAGGGCGCCCGCGTACAACCGACATGCGGCGCATGCTGGAGAGCCTGTTCTACATGCTGCGTACCGGCTGCCAGTGGCGGCACCTGCCGCCTCCACCAGCGTTCCTGCCGTGGCCGACCGTTTACGGCTATTTCCGCGCCTTCCTGGACGCGGGCGTGTGGGAGTCCATGCGCCATCACCTCGTGGTCATGCTGCGCGAGGGCGCGGGCCGGGAGCCAAGCCCATCGGCCGCAGTCATCGACAGCCAGAGCGTGAAGACCACGGAAGCCGGCGGTCCGCGCGGCTATGACGCCGCCAAGAAGGTCACGGGTCGCAAGCGCCACATTGCCGTGGACACGCAGGGGCTGCTGCTAGGCGTGGTTGTGCACGCCGCTTCCATTCAGGATGCAGACGGCGCGGGCAGCCTGCTCGGACGCATCAAGCCGCTGTATTGCTGGCTGCGCGCCGTGTTCGCTGACGGCGGCTACAACCGTGTGCCAGCCATCCTGGCCTGCTTCCTGCTCGGCCTTGCGCTGCTCATCGTCAGCCGACCGCGGGGAGCGAAGGGTTTTATCCTTCTGCCGCGCCGGTGGGTTGTGGAGCGCACATTCGGCTGGCTCGGGCGCTGGCGCCGACTGTCCCGGGACTACGAGCACCTGCCAGCGGTGTCCGAGGCTATGATCACCCTCGCCATGATCCGCCTCATGCTCCACCGTGCCGTCCACCCAAACCGCAGGCGACTGCCCGCACCATGACTTCCAAAACGGGCTCTCAGGCTTCTCCCTTCACTTACCTATCGATAAGTAAATTAAGAGTGGTGAATGGCCCGTTACGAGAGCAAGCGTGAGCAGATCGAGGCGGCAGCCATGCGCTTATTTGCGGAACGCGGTGTCGATGCCGTCTCTATGCGCGACATCGGCGCGGCCTGCGGCATCTCCGGCCCCGGCGCGCTCTCGCATTTCGGCAGCAAGCACGCATTGGTAGCGACGCTCTTCGCCGGTGGCTCCTCGGGCTACGCCGGTCGGATTAGGGAGGCTACACCGGCAGCCGGCCCCTTCCGCGAGCGGCTCCTGGCGGTAATCGCCACGGTGCTGAAACTCCATGACGAAGACCATGACCGTTTCCGCTTCCTCGTGCTGCGGCAGCACGACCATCTCGCGAGCATCCCACGCGATTGCGCCAACCCGATTGAGGTGATCCGCGCGCTGATCGAGGGGGGTATGGCGGCTGGCGAGATCCCCAACGCAATCCCGACCTCGCCGCCCTCGCGGTCATCGGCCTCGTCCTGCAGCCGGCGACCGGTCGGCTTTACGGCCGCCTGACCGGGCCGCTCGCGCCACTTGCCCCGGAGATCGCGGCGATGGCTTGGAGCGCCCTCAACGCCGGCAGCGATGCGCCCGCCACCGAACAACCGACCCGCAAGCCCCGGAGCACCCGCCAGTGAGCAACCCCACGACGGAGAATACCAGATCGACAGGGAGGCCCGCGATCCTGACCCGTCGTCTGCTGCCCCTCGTTGTCACGCAAGCTAGTGCACTGACTCAGACAGAAGATGCAGGGAGCCTGGCCAGCTTGCCGAGGATGATGTCGGCGGACTTGGTCCAGGCGAATGGCCTGGCGGCCTTGTTGTGGTCTCGGATGTAGCGGGTGATCGCGTCCTGCAGGTCGGGCACCGACTTGAAAACGCCGCGGCGGATGCGCCTGCGAGTAATGGCCGAGAAGAAACCTTCGACGGCGTTGAGCCAGGACGCCGAAGTCGGCGTGAAGTGGAAGACCCAGCGCGGGTGATCCGCCAGCCACTGCTGCACCTTGGGGTGCTTGTGGGTGGCGTAGTTGTCGACGATGGCGTGGATCACCTTGCCTGCCGGGACCGCGCGCTCGACGGCGTTGAGGAAGCGCACGAACTCCTGGTGGGTGTGCCGCGGCATGCAGCGGCCGACCACGGTGCCGTCGAGGGTATTCATCGCCGCGAACAGGGTGGTGGTGCCGTTGCGCTTGTAGTCGTGGGTCATCGTCCCGCACTTGCCAGGCTTCAGCGGCAGTCCGGGCTGGGTGCGGTCGAGCGCCTGGATCTGGCTCTTCTCGTCGATCGACAGCACCACCGCATGGCAGGGCGGGTCCATGTAGAGGCCGACGATATCCTCGACCTTGCTGGCTAAGGCGGGATCGGTCGAGCGTTTGAAGGTGCGCAGGCGGTGCGGCTGCAGGCGGTTGGCCTGCCAGATCCGCTGCACCGCGCTCAGGCTGATACCGACCTTCTTGGCCATGGCCCGGCCGGTCCAGTGGGTGACGGCCCCGGGCGGCTCTGCGCAGGTCAGCGCCAGCACCTTGGCGACCGTCGCCGTGGCCAGCGGCGCGCGGCCGGGTTTGCGCGTCTTGTCGCGCAGCAGCCCATCGACGCCCTGCTCGGCGTAGCGCCGTTGCCAGCGCCACACCGCAGGGCGGCTCACACCCGCGCGGCGGGCCACCTCCAGGACCGGTAGCCGCTTGGCGGACAGCAGGATGATGTTGGCCCGCTGCGTATGCTTGAGCGGGCGGTTCCGGTCGCCGATGATCTCAGCCAGGCGGGCGCGATCCTCGGATCCAACAATGACATTGACGGTCTGGGCCATGCCCGGAGCATTCCACCGCCCCAACCCGTTGTGAATCCTCCATCTGGGTCAGTGCACTAGCGGGGCCTTCAATGATAACATCGTCAAGAACGCGGTCGTCGTCCTCGCGCTCTTCCAGCTCGGCGAGGGCTGTTAGGACCCCCAAAAGCCCGGCCTTGATGTCCCCTCCCCCACTCTCACCAGAAGTCACGCTCTGGCGAGAGTGAAGACCTTCCACCGCTTGGCCGAAGATATCGTCTAGTACATCATAGTCTTCTGCTGGCTGCTCGAAGTCGACATCAAGTACGCTAATCCAGGCTCATTGCCCCGTGTCTGCCCTCTTCCGTTGAATAGATACGGTTTCCCCCCATGTCTCATATATGATCCGCATCGGCCAGATGTTGGGCGCCGTTCTCGCCCTAGGGTGTTCCGCCTGTTCCATCGAACGCGTCGTCCAGGCCAGACGTCCTGTGCAACAGGCCGCGCCCATCATCCTGTCGGCTGAGACCCTGGGTGAATTGCTGCTTCCCAGGGATGGCCTCGCCTGCACTTTCCGGGATCCGCGAGATCCCGACAGCAGCTCAACGGTGACTATATCCCTCAATCGGCGCCAACTACGCCGGTTGAACGGCCAACAAGTGAGCGTTGGAAGCCAGTTCTTTGAGACCCCAGCCGCCTACGACATCCAATGGTTCCTCCCCGACAGCCAAACCGGGGAGGCCGCCTATTCATTCAGAATGGCGGTCAACAAGGAGACGCTCGAGGCAAGACTAAGCACGGTCTTCACTGTTACCAACCCGGGGGGTGGCCGCACGCTTGACGACGAGCAGTCACGCACGCTCACCGGCCAGTGCCAACGCGGACCCGTCGCTTAGTAATACAGGCGTCATCCCTACCCTCGACCGCTGCCGACCTGGCACCCCTTGATCTGCCGGGTTCACGCCGTCGAGCGTCATGCTTGGCCTTAAAACAGCAGCCATCTGCCAGGCCGGGCAACAGGGAGGAGCAAGCGGTCTCGAGCAGGGAAGCAACGTCAACGGCGTATCAGACGCGGGTCGTCTGATCGTTTCTGTTTTCCTCACCTCGGGAGAGCCTGCTTTGTGGAGAAGCTAGTTGGCCGCATGCCCGGAAGGCACTCTCAAAGGATATTCCTCTCTGACCCTCCCGGCGGCTGCGGAGCAGTGTTAGCCAAAGCGCCCTCGTCCCGCGACCTTCAGCCGTCTAGAACTAAGCGTATGGCCCGTAAGAACACGATAAACCCCTTTACCCCCTACGTCTGGCTTGCCGAGGCTGGATGGGTCTTTGCGATGCACAGCGCCCAGCTCTGGGCCGATCCCGCCAAGGCAGGCGCTCGCTTGGTTGCTCTCGGAGCCGAGAAGCAGAAGGCGTTCGCGGAAGGTGCCATAAAGGCTGGTGCTGCCGCCATAAGCGGGGCGTCGCCGGGAGCGGGTGCCAAGCTAGCAATGGCGCCAGCGCGCCGCCGCGTCCGTGCAAACGCGAGGAAGATCCAGAAGGGGTAGCGGAGGAATCGCTCGCTTTTCATCCAAGTGTCTGTTGGCACCCGATCAGGACCCCACCCGGAATAACTCTCAACGTGGGCCAACATCCGAGCGAAGGATGGAGTTGTGCACCCATCCTCAGGACTCACCGCTCGGGTCAGCGACCCGGCGCCAGTTGCCCTCTTGGCTCACCACCCGCACCCGGGTTCCTGCATCCCGTACTCGAACCACCGGACCGGACATTGACGCCGACGACCTGACTTTGGCACCGGTCGTGGTCACGGCTTTCATTGGCAATGTGGAACTCAGAGAGCCCAGGCCCACAGAGCACCTTTAGCGGACGCTTTGCCCCTCTCGGCCTGTTCTCCCAACTACTTTAAAGGCGCCACTTGACACTCAGCACATCCCAGCAACGCGGCAGCTAACTTGGCGGCGATTCATCTGCAATCAGCGCCCTGATCTTGGCGGCAAGGCTTTCCAGCGCAAACGGCTTGGTCAGGACCGCCATGCCCGAGGTGGGGTGGGGCCCCATTACGGTGCTCTCCGCGTATCCAGTTATGAACAACACCTTGAGGTCGGGCCTCAGGGCACGCCCGGCGTCCGCAAGCTGCCTGCCGTTCATCCCCCCTGGTAGACCGACATCGCTGACCAAAAGGTCGATACGCGCCGCTGAACGTAGGATTTCCAGGCCAGCCCGACCGTCCGCCGCCTCAAGGGCGCCATAACCAAGCTCCCGCAGCACCTCCACGACAAGCATGCGGACACTGGGCTCGTCGTCGACCACCAGCACGCACTCGCCCGGCTCTGCCCGAGGCGGCGCGTCTATGCTGACCCAGACGTCCTCGGATGCGGCGTCGGTGAGATGCCGCGGGAGATAGAGGCGGACGGTTGTGCCGCGGCCCACTTCCGAGTGAATCCTGACCTGACCACCGGACTGCCGGACGAAGCCATAGATCATGGAGAGGCCGAGCCCGGTGCCCTGGCCGATCGGCTTTGTTGTGAAGAACGGGTCGAAGGCACGCTCCACCACGCCTGGAGGCATCCCCGTCCCCGTATCGGTCACACCGAAGGACACGTACTGACCCGGTGGTAGGCCGCGGGGCTCTGCCTGCCGCACATTCAGGACGAGGTTGTCTGCCTCTATCAGGATCCGCCCACCGTCCGGCATGGCGTCGCGCGCGTTGATGCAGAGGTTGAGCAGCGCGTTCTCAAGCTGGTTCGGGTCCACCAGTGTTGCCCAGAGGTTCGGCGCGCTGTTCGTCACGATCTCAACGGCTGGCCCGACGGTGCGGGAGATCAGATCACTCAAGCCCGCCGTCAGGCGCGCCACGTCCGTCGGCTTGGGATCCAGGGTTTGCCTGCGGGAAAACGCCAGCAGGCGGTGCGTCAGCGCCGCCGCCCTGCTCGCGGACTGCTGCGCCGTGGTCACGAAGCGCTGGAGCTCCCCGGTCCGACCTTGCTGCACCCGCCTCTGCAGCAGCTCCAGGCTGCCGGTGATGCCAGTCAGCAGATTGTTGAAGTCGTGCGCCAAGCCGCCCGTGAGCTGCCCCACCGCCTCCATCTTCTGTGATTGCCGCAGCTGGTCCTCCATGCGCTCGCGTTGCGCCACCTCGGCCATAACCGCGTCGTGCGCCTGCTTCAGTTCGGCGGTGCGCAGGGATACACGCTCTTCCAGGGTTTCGTTAACATGGCGCAGCTGGTCCTCGGCTGTCCTGCGATCCGTGATGTCGGATGACACGCCAACAAGGCGCGGCTTGGCGCCATAGCGGTCGCGCACAAGGCGGGCACGGATCTCAGCCCAGTGAACGCTACCGTCCGGCCAGATTGTCCGGTATTCGATCGTGTAGTCGATACCCTTGGTGATGCTGGCCTGAACGGCATCCTGCATTCTGTCCCGATCCAGCCGGTGAATGGTGCCTAGCAGATCGCTATAGGTGAATGGGGCATCCGGGCCACGACCAAACACGGCTTTGCATGTCGAAGAGGCGGCCAGCACCCCGGCCTCTACATCGAACTCCCAGGAACCCAGGCGCCCTGCCTGCAAGGCAATCTGCAAGCGGCTCTCGCCCTCGCGCAGCTCCTCCATCCGGGCCCGCGCCTCAAACTGCCGGTGTCGGCCCTTCAGTGCCGTGCGGGCGATGCTGATGAAGGTTGTGGGGTGGAACGGTCGCTCCAGGAAGGTGACGTTGCCCAGTACCTCCGAAAGGCGTGCTGCGGCCGGGTTTCGTTCCGGTCCGCCGCCTCTGTGGGTCAGGACGATAAAGGGCAGGTCGGACCACGCGGGCTGCGCCGCGAGCTTGGCCGCTATGCCGCCGAGGTCAACGCCCCTCAGCGCTTCCTCCGTCACTACGGCAAAGCAGGCATCGTCACCCAGGGCGAGTTCCAGGCTCATCAGGTCAGGACAGGTTCGGCTAGTGACGCCCGCTTCGTGCAGAAGGGCTTCAGCAATGGACGCATCACGCCCGTGCGGCGTGTGGATCAGCACCTGCGGAGACTGGTGCGCGGGAAGGAGCATTACTTGGCGATGGACGCGCTAAGCAGTGGTTCCACGCTGCCGACAAGTGCTGGCACTCCCCGGAGTACACCCTGGAAATTGGTCAGCGGGGCGCCGATGCTGAGGCCCCCCTTGTCGATGCGGTATTCCCGGATCGTATCCTCGTGCGCGCCGGTACGCTTCTTGATGACAGACACGGCGCGTCGCACCTTACCCAAGGCCTCGAAGTAGCGGAGCAGGATCACTGTGTCCGCCAGATAGGTAAGGTCGACCGGCGATTTCATGTCGCCGACCAGCCCATGCTGCGCCACCGTCAGGAAGGTGGTGGCGCCCTGCCGGTTCAGGTACTGCAGCAGTTCGTGGACGTGTAGAACCAGTGCGTTCTCGTCTGGCATCGCCGCCTGGTAGCCGTTGAGGCTGTCGATGACCACGGTCTTGGCCTGCGCAAAATCGACCCGCTCCCGCACCCGGTGGGCGAACTCGCCGGGAGAGAGCTCTGCTGCGTCGACCTGTTCAATATGTAACAATCCGCTGTCACGCAACTGCTCCAGGTCAAAGCCCATCGTGCGGGTGCGGTTGAACAGGAGACCTAGCTCCTCGTCAAAAACGAAGATGGCAGCCTTCTCACCGCGCTTTACAGCTGCAGCGATAAACTGGAGCACAAAGGTGCTTTTACCCGTGCCTGCCGGACCGAGCACCAAGGCGCTGGACCCCTGCTCGACGCCGCCGCCGAGCAGCGCGTCCAGCTCGGCGATGTCGCTGGTCATGGCATGCCGCGCGAAGCCGGTGCGGTGCTCCGACGCGACGAGACGTGGGAACACCTGGACGCCCCCGCGTTTGATGGTGAAGTCGTGAAAGCCGCCGCGAAACGCCTGGCCGCGGTACTTCAGGACCCGCAGCCGCCGCCGTTCGGCCCCATATTCCGGTGCCATCTCCTCCAGCCGGATCACGCCGTGGACGACGCTGTGAACCGTCTTGTCCAGCGTGTCTGTGGTCAGGTCGTCGAGCAGCAGCACCGTGGCGCCGAAGCGGGCGAAGTAGTGCTTGAGCGCCAGGATTTGCCGCCGGTACCGCAGCGAGCTTTGGGCCAGCAGCCGGATCTCAGACAGGCTGTCCAGGACGACGCGGGTGGGCTGGATGCGTTCGAAGGCTTCAAAAATTTGCTTGGTTGTTTCACCGAGTTCCAGGTCGGACGAGTACAACAGGCTCTGCTGTTGCGCGGCATCCAGCAGGCTTTCCGGCGGAACCAGTTCATATACTTCGATATTATTGGGCAGGGTCCAGCCATGCGAGCGGGCACCCTGCCGCAACTCTCGGGCGGTCTCGGACAGGGTAATGTAGAGACCCTGTTCGCCTAACCGCGCGCCTTCCAGGAGGAAGCTGAGCGCGATCGTGGTCTTCCCGGTACCGGGATTACCCTCCAGCAGGAAGAGGTGCCCCGGCGCCAACCCGCCAACCAGGATGTTGTCGAGGCCAACGACGCCGGTGCGCGCCTTCTCCACGACCTGGATGTCATCGTGCATCGGCGGCTCCGATCTGGATCAATACAGCATGGGAAAGCGGATGGTGGGCTACTCTTGCCAGTGCGTTCGGCATCGCCAGTTGAACCTTGGCGAGATCATGAGTCTGTTGGCGTGGGAGCCAGAAGGTGGCCGGGACGCCGCAGAACCGCTCCAGACGCAACGCCATGTCCGCACTGATGGCGCTCTGCCCAGACAGGATGCGGTGCAGGTTCTGCCGGGTCGTCGCGAGGTTGGATGCGGCTTGGCTCACCGTGAGGCCCAGGGCGGGCAAAACCTGCTCGCCCAACAGGATTCCTGGGTGGCCATGGTCAGATGGCGGAGCAAAGGGGCAGTTGGTCGGTCTCACTTCCGTGAAGGTGTAAAGCGGCACGTGACAGTCCGCAATACCACGCGAGTGACCCTTCGGGCCGTGCAGAGATGACTCACGATCTAGAATCATGTCGACGTCGGTTTCACGTGCTATCCAGCAGCCCGATTCAAATTATGCAACTCTGGCATGCCTCGTTCTTGAGACTGGGATCCCTCTGAAGCTGGAGTTCTCTCGAGGCCGTTGCGGCAAGATTCCCTCTGACGGGGTTCTCGGCGTCAGCTGCCACCCGTCCGGCGTCCTTCAAGACCAAGCACTCGTGCTGCGACAAGAAGGCGGTGATGACGTTTGGAAGCTTTTCGGACATCGGGCGTCATTTACCCAACACCCTGATCCGTTACCTCATGCTGACAGGGAGGGGTCGATGTTAGATGCTTGGACGTGGAAGGGGTTGGGTGCCCCGTGGACGCTCAAGGCGCCACATGGTGTGTGGATAGTGTCTGAACTCTGGCCGGGCGGCCGGGCCGAGCTCCGCTATGCCCCCTTTAACGAAGAGGGCAGCCTTCCCGTGACTCCGATGGCCGTTGGTGAATTCGCCTCCGCCGGGGGCGCAAGGCTGGCGGCCGAAGCCTATGAAGCCGAGGAGCCGCCGGAGCTTCGCGACGAATTGGCGGACGCCTTTCTCAGCGGAGGCGAGGCCGAGATCCAGGCGGCAAGCGGGCAGGCGTTCCTGCTCTCGCTCACGGACAAGGCGGTAACACTTAGCCGGATCGAGGGTAGTGCTTTGACCGAGTGGGCCCGCCTGGACCAGCCACGGACGTCCGGAGAAGGACCCGAGTACATGCGTCCCCCTCGCTGCGAGGCACCGGCGGAGCTGGACCTCGCCATTATGCTCAAGATCGTGACGCTGGCGAGCACTCAGTGAACTCATATGCGCCCTGTTGGGCGACGTCCCAGGTTATGGGGCTGTACAGGGGCTTACAGCCCTAGCGGGGCGCTCCAGTGTCGAACATTGCCTCTTCAGGTGGGAGGACAGACTGGAATGAGCGCAGCAGGGCCAAATCGTAGACCACCTTGAGCACGCCCGCGCAGACCAGTGGCCAACTGAAAGGGCTGGCGGCGATCATCCACCCTGCCAGCGCGGGCGATAAGGATGCCGCAAGGCTGCGCGGTACCGCGGTGACGCTTGCGGCGGCAGGCCGTTCTGCCGGTTGGACGATCGCCATCACGTAGGAGGACCGGGTCGGCACGTCCATCTGTGAGAGAAGGCTTCGCAGCACGAGGAGCGCGACAACAAGGGGCAACGTCGGTGCGACGGCAGCAAGGATAAGGAAGACGCTAGGAACCGGCGCTTCGGCATGAAGGTCGAGCACGTCCTCCATGCGCGCGACGTAGGTGCCATCGACCTGGGGAATGCACCACATGTCGCGCTGCCACGGCTTCAGCGCGTTCTCGCCGAGGCGTCGGCGCACCGTCTCCCGGGAGATGTCGGTAGCGTCCGTCAACGTGGTGGAAATTGCATTTGGGCTTGAGGTGGCCACGGCTCAGGCGGCCTCGGGTGGAAGTTGCAGGGTTTCGTTGGTGGGCACCGGGTTGAGCATTTCGCCCATGGCCTCGACACCCATGTAGCGGTGCTGCAGCTGCCATTCGT
>NZ_JBHLVZ010000071.1:0-73446 GCF_042433125.1 Muricoccus vinaceus
ATGGAACAACTCGCCGCGGCCGCGTAGGCCTTAACCCGTGTCCACCGCAGCGGGGGAAGGTCACATCGACGATGATATCCTGCCGCGTGACATGGGACGTAGCGGGCCAGGCGAGGAGCAAGCCGAGCCCGCCCAGCGCCAGCGCGGCCGTTCCGAGAAGGGCCGCGCGCGCGATGGTGTTCGCATAGGCCGGAAAGATCTGCGGCACCGAGGCGACTCAGCGCAGCGGCGCAGCGCAAGCCATGCTGGCGCGATGCCGGCCGGTGCCCGCCGGGAAGGGCCGGTCACGTAGTGGGACGCAGCCGCGCTGCCGGGGTAGGGTTCGCACAGGCAGAATGTTCCCCGGTGCGCGGCGGAGTCACCAGCCTGGATCGAACGACCTCCGGCGTTCGCGGGATTGTGCGGATGGTGCCGCGCTCAATGCCCGCGCAGCTCGCCCCATTCGTCCTGCCACACGCCGTAGGGATCCACGATCACCAGCGGCGCCTGAAGCGCCTGGGCCTTTCGGATGCCATCGTTGATGGCCAGCGCTGCTGGGCGCCGCACCAGGCCTGGGCCGGAGGGCAGGTCCCCCGCCTCCGGCTGCGCCACCTGGCCGCCCGGCGGCACCACCACCCCCACCAGGGCGCCCGCGTCGTCCTCGGTGATGTGCACGGCGACCTCGATCGGTAGCGCGCGCTCGCGCCGACCGAAAACTCCCTGGCCCAGCATTCTTGTTCCTCCCCGCGGCTCTCGGCCACAGAGCCAGACTATCAGGCGGGAGCGGTGGGTCCACCATCCCGTGCGGGGCTGGCCCCCAGCCACTTCGCGCCTTGCCACAAGCCACAGGGCGCATAGAACCGCCGGCAGAACCTCGAACGGAACGGCGGTCCCCATGCCCAATCCCCCCACCGGCTTCCAGCACGGCATCACGCTCGACCAGGCGCAGCGTATCGCGACGGTCGCGATCGAGGAGGGGCGCCGCCTCAGCCTCGCCCCCCTTACGGTGGTGGTGCTGGATGCCGCCGGCCAGATGAAGGCGTTGCTGAAGGAGGACGGGTGCAGCCTGCTTCGCCCGGCCATCGCGCACGGCAAGGCTTTCGGCGCCATGGGCCTCGGCTTCGGCGGACGGGAACTGGCGAAGCGCTCCCAGGCGATGCCCGGCTTCATGAACGCCTTCTCCGACCTCGCGGGCGGCGCGGCCGTGCCCGTGCCCGGCGGCGTGCTGGTGCGTGACGGCGCCGGCGCCATCCTTGGCGCCGTCGGCGTGTCGGGCGACCTGTCGGACAAGGACGAGCTGGCCGCCGTGGCCGGCATCAAGGCGGCGGGCCTGACCCCCGACACGGGCGACGACGCCTGATGAGCCAGATCGAGACCGTCCTCGCCCGGCTGGACGCGGCCGAGGCCGAGACCCGCGCGCGCTACTTCGACTTCCTGCGCATCCCCAGCGTCAGCGCGCAGCCCGCTCATGCGGCGGATTGCCGCCGCGCCGCCGAATGGCTGGTGCGCGAGCTCACGGAGATCGGCTTCACCGCAGCCGTGCGGGAGACCGCGGGCCATCCCGCCGTGGTCGCGCACCATCCCGGGCCGGGGGGCGGCGCCGCGCCGGTGCTCTATTACGGCCACTACGACGTGCAGCCCGCCGAACCCTTCGAGCTCTGGACCTCGCCACCCTTCGAGCCGACCCTCGCGGAGGGCCGCAACGGACCGGTCACCGTCGCGCGGGGCGCGGTGGACGACAAGGGCCAGGTGATGACCTGGCTGGCGGCCATGCGCGCCTGGCACGAGGTGGCCGGCGGCCCGCCCGCGCCCATCCGCGTCCTGGTGGAAGGCGAGGAGGAGGTCGGCAGCCCGAGCCTGGACGCCTTCCTCGAGGAACACGCGGCCGAGCTCCGCGATGCCCGCGCCGTGGTGGTGAGCGACACCAACATGTGGGATCCGCGCTCCCCCGCCATCTCCGCGCGCCTCCGCGGCATGGCCTACGCGCAGATCGACCTCTTCGCGGCCTCCCGCGACCTGCATTCCGGCCTCTACGGCGGCATGGCGCTGAACCCGCTGAACCTGCTCTGCCGCATCATCGCGGACCTGCACGACGAAAAGGGCCGGATCACCCTGCCAGGCTTCTACGACGAGGTGCCGGAGGTCGGCGGGAACCTGCTGGCCGCCTGGGACGCGCTCGGCTTCGACGAGAAGCGGTTCCTTGGCGACATCGGCCTCTCGGTGCCGGCAGGCGAGGCCGGAATCAAGCCGCTGGTGCGCCAGTGGGCGCGCCCCACCTGCGACGTGAACGGCATCTGGGGCGGCTACACCGGCGAGGGCTCCAAGACCGTCATTGCGGCAGAGGCCCACGCCAAGGTGTCCTTCCGCCTGGTGGGCGACCAGGACCCGAACGCGGTGCTGGACGCGCTGGAGGCCTTCGTGAAGGAGCGGCTGCCCGCGGATGCGCGCGCGGAGGTCCAGCGCTTCGCCTCGGCGCCGCCTGTGGTGGTGCCGGAGGACAGCGCGGAGGTCGCCGCCGCCCGCCGGGCGCTCGCCGCCGAGTACGGGCGGGAGGCGGTGCTGATCGGCTCGGGTGGCTCCATCCCGGTGGTGGAAAGCTTCCGCCGCATCCTCGGGCTGGACAGCGTGCTGATGGGCTTCGGCCTGGACGACGACCAGGTGCACAGCCCCAACGAGAAGTTCGACTGGGCCTGCCTGATGCACGGCGCCCGCAGCCACGCCCGGCTGCTGGCCGAACTGGCGGGCTGAGACGCCGCGGCCCCGCGCCCAGATCAGGCGCGGGGCCGCGGTCCCGTCAGCGCTTGGGGGTGCCGATGTCGGCGCGCAGCTCCATGATGCGCCCCTTGATGCTGTCGCGCAGGCCCGGCGAGGTGTGGGGCTTCATGCCGGCAAGGGTCTGCTCCAGCTCCGCGAGCAGGCGGCGCTTCTCCTCCATGCTGCGGCGGATGGGCTTGTTGTCGCTGAACTGTCCGTCGAAGGCGCGCATCGTCGCTCCTCCCTTTCCATGCTGATCAGGGCCCGGCGGCCGGGCCGCGCGGCGGCCGCAGGCTGATGGCCGGGTTCCCGGAGTCTAGCGGCTGCGCCTGCCTCGCGGAATAGGTGACCCCGCCCTCAATACTCGTACTCGTAGGACAGGCCGGCACCCTGGCTGTCCGATCCCGCCCCGCTTTCGAGCTTCAGCCGCGGCGTCAGCTCGATCTGCACCCCCACGCGGGGGGAGCCCGTGGTCGCCCCGGGATCAACGTTGAGGTAGATCCCCCGCCCGAGATAGCCGCCGGCCTCCACGCCAGGCGCGCCGCTCGCGCCGCTGCCGATGCCCAACCGGTCCAGTCCCAGCGTTCGGCTCACCCGCCCCAGCACGCCCGAGACCGGGTCCTCCTGCCCGCCCGAGAGCGCCCCCGACAGCACGCGCGCGAGCTGGGCGATCTGGAAGGGCGAGAGCTTGTCGGCCGAGCGGTTGAAGATCAGCCGCGCCAGCACCTCGTCCTGCGGCAGTTCGGGGGACGACGTGAACTCGATCTTGGGTGCGCGCGGCGTGCCCGTGACGTTGACGTTGATGGTGGTGGTGCCCGCACGGGATGTGGCCAGCAGGTCGATGTCGGGCGATGCGACATCGCCCTGGAAGCGCAGCACGCCGCGCTCGAAGTTCAGGCGCCGGTCGAGCACGGTCAGGTTGCCCCGGCGCAGCCGCAGCTCGCCGTCCGCAACCGGAGCGGAAACGGTGCCGCCGATGCGGACATTGCCGCCCAGTTCCACGTCCAGCCCCCGGCCGCGCAGGTACACCTGCCGCGGCGCATCGAAGGTGATGTCCAGCGCGAGCGGCGCGGCGCCCTCCGTGGCGGCGGCCGCCTGCGGGCCGCGGCCGCCGCTCCGGCCTGGTCCACGGGCTGGCGCCGGCGCGCCGCGACCGATCTCGCGGACCTCCCCGATCTCGGCGACACCCCCCGGCAGTCCCTCGGGGATGCCAATGGTCAGGCCGCGCGTGGTGATGCTCCCGGCCAGCCGCATGCCCGTGCCGATCGAACCCGAAAGCCGCATCTGCGTGTCGAAGGCGCCGCGCAGCAGGTCGCTGGTCACGGGCTGGAGGTCGGTGCCCGAAACGGTCAGCTCGATCGGCTGCCCCTCCTCGAAGGGGCGGATGTCGCCCCGTGCGGTCAGGGTGCCGGGACCGGCACGGGCGGTGATGCCCTCCACCACGATCCGGTCCATGTCGCCACGCACCGTGCCCTGGATGTTGCGGAGCGCGACGCCGTATTCGAGGTTCCGCACCAAGCCGCCCGAGAGCCGTGCCGTGCCCGAGATACGTGGCGCGGCCACCGTGCCGGCGGCCTGGGCATCGATCGCCACCGTCCCTGCCACGCGGTTCGCGCCACCGATCAGGAATGGCCCCGCCAGTACGCCGAGGTCGGTGGTGCCACGCAGCCTGGCGCTGATCGGCCCGGCGAAGTCGCTCGGAAGCTGCGCCTCGAGGTTCAGGCGCAGCGCGGGGCCGAGGCGCAGCTCCGCCCGCGTCTCCAGCGTCTCCCCGCGCATCCGGGCGGTGGCCTGCAGGGTTCCCTCCGGAATGCCGCGCGCCCAGGGAGCGCCGGCCTTGAGGCCCGTGCCGCGCAGTTCGCCGTCGATCCCCGGCCGCGACACCGGCCCGGACAGCCGCACCTCGCCCGAGAGCGTGCCGGCGAGCGGCGGGTCCGGCGCGAAGATGTTGGCGAGGGAAAGGGGCAGGCTGGCGATGGTGGCGCGAAGGTCAGCGGTGTCCGGACCCCACCGGCCGGCAAGACGCAGCGTGCCGCCCGGCCTGCCCTGCAGGGACAGCCCCGCCGTCGAGATCGCCCCGCCCGGCGCAAGGACAATCGTGGCGGGAGAGGCGAGGCGGAGGCCCAGTTGCTGGCGCTGCACGTCGAGCGCCGTCAGCTCCACCCGCTTTTCCGGCTGATCGAGGGAAAGGCGGGCGCGGAGGGTGGCCCGGGCCTCGAAGGCACGAAGCTCGGCCTGAAGGTCCAGGGCGGCATCCGTTCCCCGCGCCTGCACCGTGCCGTTCACCTCCGCGCCGCCGGCCTGGAGCCGGTCCGCCCTGAGATCGGCCTCGATCCCCTGGCGGCGCGCACCCTCCGGGCCCTGCGGCGCCAGCTTCGCCGAAAGACGGAGCCCGCCCCCGAGCGGCGTTCCGGCCACTGGGGAGAGCGGCGCCAGGTCGGCGGCCTCGAGCAGAAGCTCGGCCGTCCCCAGGGCCTGGCGGGTGTCGAAGGAACCGCTTCCTTCCAGGCGCGCGGGCCCGAGGGCGGCGCGCAGGGCGTCCACCCGCAGCACGTCCCCGTCCTGCGCGGCGCGGGCTTCGGCGGAAAGCGCCAAGCCTTGCAGGCGCGCGGACAGGTTCAGCCGTCCGGCCGGCACGGTGGCGCGGGGCAGGGCCGCCTCCAACGTCAGGGCCTCGATGGTGCGCCCATAGGCCGAGAGGGTGGGTGAGTTCGCCGACAGCGCCACGGCGGGGTCCGCCGCCGGACCGGTGACCCGTGCCTGCGCCGTGAGGCGGCCGCGCACGGAAAGGTCGGGCACGTCCTCCGCCGCCAGGGCGGCATCGAGCGTCAGGTCCAGCGTTTCGCCGTAGGACCCTTCCGCGCGCAGGGTCACCGCCCGGCCGTTGATGGCCAGCTCGTGCACGCGTTCCCGGTTCGCGCGGAGCCGCAGCGTCGGGGCAGGGCCGAGCAGGCCCGGTGCCGGCGCGGGCAGGCGGGGGCCGTTCAGCGTGGCGTCGAGGCTCAACTCCGGCGCGGCGCTGGTGCCGGTCACCGCGCCGCGCGCCGTGATGCCTTCCCACCCGACGGAGGCGGGCACGAGTGCGCCCAGGGTCGCCGCGTCCTTCACCTCGGCGCTGAAGGCGACATCGAGCGATGTCCCGACCGTGCCCTGGGCCTCGGCGGCGGCAGCGGCGCTTGCCACGCGGGCGTGGTCGATGCGCGTCGCGCCGCCCTCACCCGGAGAGGTCCGGACCACGAAGCGGAGATCGGACACCGGTGCCGGAACGAAGCCGGCCAGGGCCGCCGTTCCCGTGGCATCCAGCCCGACCCCGCCGCCCGACGGCAGGCTCACCGTGCCGCTTCCCTCCACGCGCGCCGTGGCGCCCAGGTCGGCCAGGAGCGTGAAGCCGGCACCGGTGGCCGGTCCGTCCAGCGCCACCCGCAGGCGGGTTGCCTGATCCGGCCTGCCCAGCAGGCTCGCCACCAGCCCGCCCGCCGCCTCGTCATAGGACAGGTTTGCCTTCAGCCGTTCGCCAGGGGCGAGCGCCAGGTCGATGTCCAGCGCGCCGGGCGCGTCCAGCCGGCGCCCCTTGGCACCCAGGAAGGCGCCGTCAGCCCCGAGCCGCCCGCCGGCTTCCAGGGAGAAGGCCGCGGCAATCCCCGCCACTGCCTCGCCAAGCTCGATCCGGGGCAGCGAGATCCGCTCCACCGCGACCTCCACGGGAAGCTGCGGCAACTGCGGCAGGATCGGGCCGGGCTCCGAGGCGGGGCGGGGGGGCGCCTCCGGGTCCGGCAGAGGGAGGCGGCTGAAGGCGATGTGGCCGGCACTGAGGTTGCGCACCCGGAACTCGCGGGACACGAGGCGCAGCAGGTCGAGGTCCAGCGCGATGTCCTCGACCACGAGGTAAGGGCCCTGCCTGTCGGAGAGCACCACCCGCCCGATGCGCGGCGCCGCCGGCAGCCCGCCATGGAGGTTCTCGATCGCGAGGCCCGGTACGAACCCCATGGCCAGGCTGGCCAGTGCCTCCTGTCCGGGCCGGAGGTTCATCGCGGCCCAGGCCCCAGCCAGCAGCAGGACCGGGAGCACAAGGACGACCCCAAGGATCGAGAGCGCCACGCGACGGAACCGGCGCATCAGAATGCCTGTCCGATGCCCACGTAGAGCCCGTAGCCCGAGCTTCCGGGAACCTTCGAGAAGGGCAGGGCGACGTCCGCACGGATCGGGCCTAGGGCGGTGGCGTAGCGCACCCCCACGCCCGCGCCGATCCGCAACTCCCCGAGGTTCAACCCCGCGCCCTCGCCGACGCTGCCCGCATCCACGAAGACCGCGACGCCATAGGGGCCGGTGATCCGCTGCCGCAGCTCGATGCTGCCCTCGGCCAGGGAAAGGCCGCCGCGCGGGCTGCGATCCGGCCGGCGGGGGCCGACCGTCTGGAAGTCATAGCCGCGCACGGACCCTCCGCCGCCGGCATAGAAGCGGAGATGGGGAGGGACCTGCCCCGCCTCGGCCCCCGCCAGGCTGCCCAGACCCGCCCGCAGCGCGATGACGCTCCCCTTGTCCCCCCAGAGGTCGAAATAGGTGCTGCCCGTGCCGCGCAGGCGCACAAAGGTGGAGGAGGCATCCCCCAGGGACAGGGTGGGCGCCGCCACCAGGTTGGCGCGATAGCCCCGCGTGGGGTCCAGCAGGCTGTCGGTGGTGTCGTAGCGCGCGCCGAGGGGGAGGGAGACGAGGCTGTAGTCGATCTTGCGGTCGATCTCGGTGGTGCGCCCGATATCCCCCGCGACGCCCGCGGAGACGGTGAGCCGCGGGTTCAGCTTGCGCTCCAACGAGAACCCCGCCGTCACCGCGTCTCGGTCATAGGCCAGCAGCCGCTCGCGCAGGATCGCGACCTCCGTCACGGCGGTCGCGTTCAGCCCGGCGAACCAGGGCTGGCGCAGGTTGGCCGAGAGGCGTGCCCCCGTGCCGCTGACCCCGGGCTGGGCGGTGCGGGAGATCTCGCCCTCGATGCGCAGCCTCTCGGCACCGCCGAAGATGTTCCGGTGCTCCCAATAGGCGCGGATGGTCGGTCCGTAGCGGGTTTCGTAGGCGGCCGTGGCGCCGATGGCGCGGAAGGGGCGCTCGGCCACCAGGAAGGTCACGGGCAGCCGGCCCTCCGGGTCCAGCCGCTCCCCGGTGCGGGCGCGCACGGTTCCGAAGACGCCGAGTGCCAGCACGTCGCGGCGGACGCGGTCCAGCTCGCGCGGGTCGTAGGGCTCGCCGGCCAGCACGCCGGAGGCGCGGCGCAGGAGCTCGGGATCGACGTTATCCGAACCTTCCACCGCCGGCTGGGCGAAGCGGGCGCGGGGCCCCGGCTCCACCCGGTAGACCACCTCCATGGTGCGGCTGTCATGGTCCACGGTGATGTCGCGGCGGGGAATGCTGGCGAAGGGGTGGCCCGCTTCCCGGAGCCGGGTAAGCAGGGTTTCCTGGGTGGCGTTCACCGCGGCCGCGCGTGCCGCGTCGCCGGGGCCGAGCCCGGCGACCTCCCCGGCCTCGGCGATGTCCGTCTCGGGAACGGTGGGGCGGATGGTCGCGGTGGAGATACGGTAGAGCGGACCCGCCTCCGCCCCCACCACCACCGGCACCGGCTCTTCCCCCCGCGCGGCGAGGCGAAGCGCCAGGTTCGGCGCATCCGGGGGCTCCCCCGCCAGGGTCACGACGGGGCGCCCGTCATAATACCCTTCCGAGCGGAGGGCGGTGCGAAGCTGCTCCAGATCCTGCAGCGCGCGGGCCACCAGCCCTTCGGCACTGGTCGGCACCCGGTCCCGCAGGCGGCGAAGGGCGGAGACGTTCTCGATCGCGGTGTCGAGGTCCCCGTTGCCGGTCGGGCGCAGGGTGACCTCGTAGGTGCGGACGGGGCCATCGGCGGAATCGGCGGCCTCCGGGCCGGCCGGGTCCGCCCGAGGCTGCCCCGCTGGCGCCTCGGCAAGGGCCACGCCCACGAGAAGGAGTGGCAGAAGCGCTAGTCCGGGGTGGAGCGACGGCAAGGGAAGGGCTAACTCCTTGTCCCATGGATGAGCACCTGATCGAGACCCTTACACGCTGGCGGCGCCACCTCCATGCGAACCCCGATGTCACGATGGAAGAAGGCCCGACCGCGGCTTTCGTCGCCCAACGTTTGCGTGAGCTTGGTGTGAACGATATCGAAACGGGGATTGGCGGCCACGGTGTGGTGGCGACCATCCGGCGCGGCGGCGGCAACCGCAGCGTTGGCCTGCGCGCCGACATGGACGCGCTGCCGATCCAGGAGGCGAGCGCCGAGCTTCCCTACCGCAGCACGCGGGCGGGCGTGATGCATGCCTGCGGGCATGACGGCCACACGACCGCCCTGCTGGGCGCGGCCGCCCTGCTGGTGGGGGACGACAGCTGGTCGGGCACGGTGCGCCTGGTGTTCCAGCCCGCCGAGGAGGGCGGTGGCGGGGCGCGGGCGATGATCGAGGACGGTCTGTTCCAACGCTTTCCCATGGACCGCATCTTCGGCTGGCACAACTGGCCGGGCCTGCCGGTCGGAACCGTCGCGGTGCATGACGGCCCGGTGATGGCCGCAGGGCGACGCTTCCAGATCCTGATCGAGGGGCACGCCGGCCATGCCGCGTTGCCGCACCTGACGCATGACCCGATCGTCGCGGCCGGTCACGCGATCGTCGCCTGCCAGTCCATCGTTTCCCGCAGCCTGGACCCGCTCGACTCGGCCGTGGTCAGCCTGACCAAGATCGAGGGCGGCGAGGCCTGGAACCAGATTGCCGCCGGCGTCGCCATCCGCGGGTCCCTCCGCTACCTCCGGGACGAGACGGGCACGATGATCGGGGAGGCGCTGGGGCGCATCGCCCGGGGCATCTCCGAGACCTTCCAGGTGCGCGCGACGGCCGAGGTGCTCGGCGGCGTCGCCGTGACCGCCAACCATCCCGCCGAGCGCGACCTGGCGGCCGCCGCGGCAGGCGCCGTCGCCCCCGTGCGACGCGACCTTCCCGCGGCCATGACGGGAGAGGACTTCTCCGAGTTCCTGCGCGTGGTGCCCGGCGCCTTCGTGTGGATCGGCAACGGCCCTGCGGAGGGCGGGCGCGAGCTGCACAACCCGAACTACGACTTCGACGACCGCGTGCTGCCCACCGCGAGCGGCTTCCTGGCCGAGGCGGCGCGGCGGGCGCTCTCGGCCGGCTAGGGGCCGAAGCCATGGCGCTGCCGGTCTCGATCTCGGGTCATGGGTTGGGCAAGGGCTTCCGCGACACCAGCCTCTTCAACCCGAAGAGGGTGGCGCTGCTGGCGGATCCGGCCCTCCAGGCCTCCGGGATCGTGGCGCGGAACCTGGCGGGCGGCGGGTTCAAGGGTGCCCTCCACGCCGTTGGCCATGCCTGGCCCGGCATGGAGCACATGGCCACGCTCGGCGAGCTTCCGGCCCCGCCCGAGCTGGCGGTGCTGTCCCTGCCGCCCGAGGTGGTCGAGCCGGCCATGGCCGCCCTGGCAGGGCGGGGATGCTTCGCGGCGGTGGTGTTCGGCCCGGCTCCGGGCCTCGCCGCGATCTGCGCGCGCACCGGGGTGCGGGCGCTCGGCGAGCGCTCCTTCGGCCTCTGCGTGCCCTTGGCCGGATTGAACGCCTCCCTCTCCCACATCGCGCCGCGCCCAGGACGGTTGGCGCTGCTCTGCCAATCCGCGGCCCTGGCCCGCGCGGTGATCGACTGGGCGGAGGGCGAGTCCGTGGGCTTCACCCTGATCGCGGGGATCGGCACCAACGCCGATTACGGCTTCGCCGGTGCCCTGGACTGGCTGGCACGGGATGCCGGCACCGGCGCCATCCTGCTGGACCTTCGCCGGATCAAGGATCGCCGGCGCTTCATCTCCGCCGCCCGCGCGGCGGCGCGCACCCGCCCGGTGGTGGCCCAGCGCCCCGGCCAGGCCGGGCGCGGCGATGCGGACGCGGTGATGCAGGCGGCCCTGCGCCGCGCCGGCGTGCTGCGGGTCGAGGGGCTGGAAGGCCTTCTCTCGGCCGCCGAAACCCTGGCGCGGGTGAAGCCCTCGCCCCGGCCCGGCCCGGACGGCGCCCGGGGCAACCGGGTCGCCATTGTTTCGAACGGCCTTGGTCCCGGGCAGATGGCGGCCGATGCGGCGATCCGGGGCGGTGCGCGTTTGGCCGAGATTCCCGAACAGGCGCGGCACATGCTGGACCTCGCCCTTCCCGGCGGCTGGACCGGTCACAACCCGCTCGCGCTGCCCATGGGCCAGGGCCACCGGCTGGGGGAGGCGGCCACACTGCTCGGCGCCCTGCTCGAGGTCGACTCGGTGATCGCCCTGCACGCCCCGGCCGCCGAGGAGGACGCCGCGTTGGCGGCCGAGGGCATCGTGGCCGCCAGCGCCACCTCAGGGCGCGGCCAGCGGGCGGCGCCGGTGCTCACGGCCTGGCTCGGGCAGGCGACCGCGGGAATTCAGCGCCGCAACCTGGCCGAACGCGGCGTCGCGGTCTTCGCCACCCCCGAGGCCGCCGTGCAGGGCGCGCTGCACCTCGCCCAGGACCGCCGCAACCGCGCCGCCGCCGCCGAGCTTCCGCCGGCCGACGTGATGGAGGTCGCGCCCGACCGCGTCCGCGCCGCTGCGATCTTCGCGGCCGCCAGAGACGCCGGACGGCTGAGGCTGGACGAGGCGGAAGCGCTTTCGGTGCTGGAGGCCTATGGCATTCCCACCGTGCCGCACCGCGTGGCCGCCACGGTGGAGGAGGCGGTGGCGGCGGCCGGGGCGCTGGGCTGGCCGGCGGTGCTGAAGGTCCTGAGCGCGGACCTGCCCGCCAAGACGGAGCTCGGCGGCGTGGCGCTCGGCCTGCGAGACGCCGATGGGCTGCGCGAAGCGGCCGCCGCGATCGCCGCCCGCGTTGCCGCCGCGCGGCCCGGCGCGGTGCTTCGGGGATGGATGGTGCAGGCCATGGCCGCCACCGGCCGAGAGCTTCGCCTGCGCCTGGAGGACGACCCCATGTTCGGGCCATGGATCGGCTTTGGGCGGGGCGGCACGGCGGCCGAGCTCGAGTCGGACGAGAGCCACGACCTGCCGCCGCTGAACCGGGCGCTGGCGCTCTCGGTGATCGGGCGCACGCGGGTCGCCCGGCTGCTGGATGGCTGGCGGGATCACCCGGCGGTTTCGAGAGAGGCACTGGCGGAGGCGCTGGTCGGCCTGTCGCAGCTCGCGGTGGATTTCCCGGAGGTCGCCTCCGCCCGGATCAACCCGCTGCGTGCCCTGCCCGAGCGGGTGCTGGCTCTGGACGCAGACCTCGTGCTCCGTCCCGCGGGCGAGGCCGCGATGCTCGCGATCCCGCCCTATCCGGCCGAGCTGGCACGCCCCTTCACGACGCGGGACGGCCGCCAGGTTCTGGTTCGCCCGATTCGCCCGGAGGATGCGGAGGAACTGGCCGCCTTCGTGCGGCGCGTGCCGGCGGAGGACCTGCGCTACCGCTTCTTCAATCGCCTGCGGGAGCTGCCGCCGGCCCAGGTCGCCCGGCTGACGCAGATCGACTACGACCGCGAAATGGCCTTCGCGGCCATGGACGGGCCGCGCATTGCCGGCACCTCGCGCCTGGTGCTGGACGGCGAAGGCGGCGGGGAGTTCGCCATCCTCGTCGATCACGCCTGGAAGCGCGGCGGCCTGGCGCGGCACCTGATGGCGCGGCTGGTGGAGTGGGGGCGCGGCCGCAGCCTGCGGCGCATCTGCGGCCAAGTGCTGTCGGAGAACACACCGATGCTGCGCTTCGTCCGTGCCATCGGCTTCACCACGCGCGGAACGGAAGATCCGGAGATCCTCGAGGCCGAGCTGGACCTCGAGGATGCTCTGCCTGGCTTGCGGGCGCCTAGTGGACCCGCGTCTCCGCCAGCAGGAGCCTGACCCGGGCGGCGGCTTCCGCCCCCTTGCGGGCCTCGCGCCAGGCGGCCTCGGCGACGCGCTGGTGGATTCCCACGGCCTCGTCGGCCGCGGTGACGGTGCCGACGCCGATGGCGTTCAGGGGTGGGCTGTCCGGCAGGAATGGGTTGGCGCAGAGATGGGCGCGGTCCCGCGCGCGCAGCACCATGAAGTGGCTGGTGGGTGCGGAGTCGGTCAGAAGCCCGATCTGCAGCCCCATCGGCACGGTTTCCATCAACCCCGCCAGACTCTCGGCCTCGACCCGTGCCGCAGCGCGGCAGCGCTGGCGGAGCGGCTCGGACAGGCGGAGACCCGGCGCGATGCCATCCGTCAGCATCGCCCGCAGCGCGTCCTCGCTCACCATCGCGATGATCGAGGGGCGCCGCTGCTGGTAGGCGCGCTTGCGGGCGGCCAGAAGGCCCAGGGCCTGCTCGGCCGCGGCGTGGAAGGCCACACGCTCCTGCGCGGTGTCGGCGGCCTCGGCCATCCCTTCGGCGAGAGCGGAGTCGTAGGCCTCTCCCGTGACGAGGGTGCAGAGCGCGCCGCCGAGCTGGAGGATCTGCTCCGCATCCTCCTCCACCTGCCGAAGGCGCTCCTGAAGGGCGAGGGGGCGGGAGAAATACTCGACGCCGATCCCGAGCAGGGAAAGGGGCGATATCTTCAGCAGTTCCGCGAGGCGCCGGATCGTGTCCAGCTTGATCACCTCGCCTTTCTCGTAGCGGTAGAGCGCCGCGCGCGACACGCCGAGCCGGGCGGCGATCTCTTCCGCCCTCAGGCCGGACTCAAGGCGATAGGCCCGGAGCTGCTGCCCGATGTCGGCGAAGCGCATCGCCCTTTCCTCGCTCGGCGTGGCCGCACCCACGCGCCCGGGTCGAATCGGCGTCATCTCATGGCCCTGGACTGGTGCGGCAAATTGCGCGTTTTGCCCGACCCGCGCAACGTGATTGAGGACACACCCGGCGCGAAACCGTCAGCCAATTTCGTGCGAGGCGAGAGTTTCCAGCGCGCGCACCAACGCGGAGTGATCCTGGTGGCCACCTCCGGCCGCCGTGACCGCGGAGAAAAGCTGCTGGGCCGAGGCCGTCTGCGGCAATGCGACAGCCAGCTCGCGCCCGGCCTGCAACGCAAGGTTGAGGTCTTTCTGATGCAGCTCGATGCGGAAGCCCGGCTCGAAGGTGCGCTTGATCATGCGCTCCGCGTGCACTTCCAGGATTCGCGAGGACGCGAAGCCGCCCATCAGGGCCTCGCGCACGCGCGCCGGGTCGGCGCCGGCCTTGCTGGCGAAAACCAGGGCCTCGGACACGGCCGCGATGTTGAGCGCGACGATGATCTGGTTGGCGACCTTGGTGGTCTGTCCCGCGCCGTTCGCTTCCCCGACCAGCGTGATGTTCTTGCCCATTGCCTGGAACAGCGGCAGCGCCCGGTCGAAGGCCGCCTGCGGGCCGCCGACCATGATGGTCAGCGCCGCGTTGCGCGCGCCCACCTCGCCGCCGGAAACCGGGGCATCGAGGTAGTCGCAGCCGCGGGCGTTCACGCGGGCCGCGAAGTCCTTGGTGGCCGTGGGGCTGATCGAGGACATGTCGATCAGCAGCGTGCCCGGGTTCAGTGCCGCGGCCACGGCGCCTTCGCCGAACAGCACCGCTTCCACGTCGGGGGTGTCCGGCACCATAAGGATGACCACCTCCGCGGCCTTCGCCACCTCGGCCGGCGTGGGCAGCACGGTGGCCGCGCCGCGGATCTCCTCGGTCAGGCTCGCGCGCTCGGGCACGAACAGCGCGTGGCCGGCCCTGGCGAGGTTCAGCGCCATGGGGCGCCCCATGATGCCGAGGCCGATGAAACCGATCTTCATGCGCGTCTCTCCTGGTGCTGTTGGTGTCGGTATGGGGCGAACCAGCCGAGCCCCTCCTCGGTGCCGCCGAGCGGGCGGTACTCGCAGCCGAGCCAGCCGCCATAGCCGGCGGCATCGACGCTGCGGAACACGTGCGGCCAGTTCACCTCGCCCGTTCCCGGCTCGTGCCGGCCGGGCGTGTCGGCGAACTGGGCGTGGGCGACGATCGGCATCAGGGCCTCGAAGCGGCGCGTGATGTCCCCCTCGGTGACCTGGGCGTGGTAGAAGTCGAACTGCAGGCCGACCTGCCCCGCGCCGACGGCGGCGATGATGGCCGCAGCCTCCGTCGTGGTGTTCAGAACGTAGCCCGGCATGTCGCGGCGGTTGATGGGTTCGATCAGAGGCAGCACGCCATGCGCGCGGGCCCGCCCGGCTGCCCAGGCCAGGTTGGCGGCGAAGGTTCCGAGAAGCGTGTCGCGCGCGACTCCGGCAGGCGCGAGGCCCGCCATGACGTGCAGGTGCGGGCAACCCAGGGCGGAGGCGTAATCCAGCGCGAGCGCAACGGCGTCGCGGAACTCGGCCTCGCGGCCAGGCAGCGCCGCCAGGCCCTTCTCCCCACGCGCGGCGTCGCCGGGCGGCGCGTTGAACAGGACCGGAACGATCCCGGCGTCCTCCATCCGGGCACGCAGTTCGGCCGCGGCATGGTCATAGGGAAACAGGAACTCCACCGCCTGGAAACCGGCCGCGCGGGCGCGCGCGAAGCGCTCCGCGAAGGGGACCTCGGTGAACATCAGCGACACATTGGCGGCGAAGCGCGGCATCCGGGCGGTTTCCTGCGGTTCCACCGCACACCGCGGCCGCCGGGCAGGGCTAGCGCAAATCGGCGCCGGCCCCAAGGCGGCAAGGCAGGGTTTGGCGTGCGCATGTTTGGTGCTGGCCGCGCGCCGCGCCATAAGGGCAGGGTGCCACGCGCGGGAGCGGACATGCCGGACGACAAGCAGTTCCTGATTCGCATCATCGCCGTCACGGCGCTGGTGGCGCTGCTGGCCGGGTGCTTCCTCGTGCTGAAGCCCTTCCTCTCGGCGCTGCTCTGGGCCGCCATCCTGTCCTTCACCACCTGGCCGGCCTACCGCTTCCTGCTCGACCAGGCGAAGTTCCGGCCGGGCTGGGCGGCCGGGCTGATGGTGACGGTGATGATGCTGGTGATCGGCCTTCCACTCGCCATCGCGGCGCCGACCAGCCGGCAGGAGATCGAGGGGCTGCGCGGCTCGATCCAGGACTTCCTGACCGACGGGTTGCCGGGGATGCTGGCCTCCACCGGGCGCCTGCCCCTCGTGGGGCCCTTTCTCCAGGAACGCTTCGGGGAGCTGGACCTGGGGGTGAGCAACCTTTTCGGCATGCTCCGCCCCTATGCCGGGGATGCCGCTCAGATGGCGCTCGGCCTGTTCCTCACGATTGTCTCGGGGGTGGCGGAACTGATCATCGCCATTCTGCTCTCCTTCTTCTTCTACCGCGACGGCCCACGGCTCGCGCAGGCGCTGGACCGGGCGGCTGAGCGCATCGCCGACGGGAGGGGGCGCCGGCTGGTGGCCCTCACAGGGGCAGTGACCCGGGGCGTGGTGTATGGGCTGCTCGGCACGGCCGTGGTGCAGGGAGCCATGACCACCTTCGGCCTCTGGCTCTCGGGCGTGCCGCATCCGGCGCTGCTGGGGCTGCTCGCGGGCGTGGTCTCCATCCTCCCCATCGGGGCGCCGGTGGTCTGGGTCCCCGCGACGATCTGGCTGCTGGCGAACGGCAGCACGGGCTGGGGCATCTTCATGGGGCTGTACGGGGCGTTCGGCATTTCATCGGTGGACAATTTCATCCGACCCTGGCTGATCTCCCGCGGCGCGGACCTGCCGCTGCTGCTGACCCTGCTGGGCGCCCTGGGCGGAGCCTTCGCCTTCGGCTTCCTCGGGCTGTTCCTGGGCCCGGTGCTGCTGGCGGTGGCCTTCACCATCATCCGCGACTGGACGAACGAGGGCCATTCGCGGACCGGCCCGCTGGCGATGTGACATGCTCCGGCGGCGCGCCGCTTGCACGGCCGGTGGCGCCCCAAACCGGGACCGAGGGATAAAAATATGGAAGTCTTCGCGTGAGCGCCGCCTCGATCTCACCGCGCCGGGTGGACGGCCCGGCGCCTGTCCGCTAGGCGCAGCCCGTGCCCGCCTTTGTCCTTTCCCGCATCCTTCAGGCGCTGCCGGTGATGCTCGCCGTCGCCTTCATCGCCTTCACGCTCTTCACCTTCGTGGGCGACCCGATCGCGACCATGCTGGGGCAGGAGTTCTCGGTGGCCCAGCGCGACGCGCTGGTGGCCGCGCTCGGCCTCGACCAGTCGGTGCCCGTTCAGTTCCTGCGCTTCATCGGCAACGCGCTGCGCGGCGAGTTCGGCCTGTCCTACCGCCTGTCCCGCCCGGTCTCGGCCCTGATCGCCGAGCGCGCGCCGGCCACGCTGGAACTGGCCTTCTGCGCCTCGGTCGTGGCCCTGGCGGTCGGGCTGCCCGCCGGGGTCTATACCGGCCTCTACCCGCGCTCCCTTCTCAGCCGCGCCTTCCTCACCTTCAGCCTGGTCGGCGTCTCGCTGCCGACCTTCCTCATCGGCAGCCTGCTGATCCTGGTCTTCTCCGTCTGGCTGGGCTGGCTGCCCTCCTTCGGGCGCGGGGACACGGTGCAGCTGGGCTGGTGGAGCACCGGCTTCCTCACCGCCTCCGGCCTGAAGGCGCTGATCCTGCCCTCCATCACCCTCGGGCTGTTCCAGCTCACCCTGATCCTCCGCCTCGTGCGCTCGGAGATGCTGGAGGTCATGCGGTCCGACTACGTGAAGTTCGCCCGCGCGCGGGGGCTGCGCGACCGCTCCATCCACTTCGGCCACGCGCTGCGGAACACCTTGGTGCCGGTGATCACCATCGTCGGGCTGCAGCTCGGCTCCATCATCGCCTTCTCCATCGTCACGGAAACGGTGTTCCAGTGGCCGGGCATGGGGCTGCTCTTCATCCAGTCCGTTTCCTCGGCCGACATCCCGGTGATGGCGGCCTACCTGCTGCTGATTTCGGCGGTGTTCGTGACCATCAACCTCGTGGTGGACCTGTTGTATTACGCGGTGGACCCGCGGCTGCGCGCCGGGGGAGGGCACTGAGATGAACGCCATGGCCCGCGCCTGGGACAGCGACATCGCCTATGCCTTCCGGCGCTCCCCCACGGCCGTGATCTCGGCCATCGTGGCCTTGATCTGCATCGTCGGCGCGGTCGCGGCGCCGGTGCTCGCCCCCTACAACCCTTTCGATCTCGCCAGCCTCGACCTGATGGATGCCTTCAACCCACCCGCCTTCCTGGAGGAGGGAAGCTGGGCCCATCCGATCGGGACGGACGACCAGGGAAGGGACGTGCTCTCGGCCATCATGTACGGGGCGCGCATGTCGCTCTTCGTCGGCGTTTCGGCGACCGCCTTCGCGCTCTCGCTTGGCGTGCTGCTGGGTCTGCTGGCCGGCTATGCCGGCGGCACGGTCGATGCCGTGCTGATGCGCATCGCCGACGTCCAGCTCACCTTCCCCAACATCCTGATCGCCCTTCTCGTGGACGGCGTGGCGCGCGCCGCCCTGCCGCGGGACCTGCACGACCAGATCGCCGTCTACGTCGTGATCTTCGCCATCGGCATCTCCGACTGGCCACGCTTCGCACGCACCGTGCGCGGCTCGGCCATGGTGGAGCGCAACAAGGAATACGTGCTGGCGGCGCGGGTGATCGGTATCGGCCCGGCGCGGATTATGCTGACCCATGTGCTGCCCAACGTGCTCGGGCCGCTGCTGGTGCTGGCCACGCTGAACCTGGGCCTCGCCATCATCTCGGAGGCGACGCTTTCCTTTCTCGGCGTCGGCCTGCCGCAGACCCAGCCGAGCCTCGGGACCCTCATCCGCGTGGGCAACGACTTCCTGTTCAGCGGCGAGTGGTGGATCACCGTTTTTCCGGGCGTGGCCCTGATCGCCATGGTGCTGTCCGTGAACCTGCTGGGCGATTGGCTGCGCGACGCGCTGAACCCGAGGCTGCGCTGATGGCCGCCCCCTTGCTCGAGGTCCGGGACCTCGTCGTGGAATTCCCGGGACGGCGCGGCACGCTGCGCGCGCTCGACAAGGTGTCCTTCGAGATCGCCCCGGGCGAGGTGCTGGGCGTGGTCGGCGAGTCGGGGGCGGGCAAGTCGATGACGGGTGCTGCGATCATCGGCCTTCTGGAACCGCCGGGCCGGATCGCCGGGGGCTCGATCGCCCTCAACGGCCAGCGCATCGACAACCTTCCCGCACGCGAGATGCGGCGTGTGCGCGGCAAGCGGATCGGCGCCATCTTCCAGGATCCGCTGACCACGCTGAACCCGCTTTACACAGTCGGCGACCAGCTCACGGAAACCATGCGGACGCATCTGGACATCGACGCCGCAGAGGCGAGGCGCCGTGCGGTCGGCTGGCTGGAGGCGGTGGGTATTCCCGCGGCGGCCGAGCGGATCGCGGCCTACCCCCACCAGTTCTCGGGCGGCATGCGCCAGCGCGTGGTGATCGCCCTGGCCCTTTGCGCCGAGCCGGAGCTGGTGGTCGCGGACGAACCGACCACGGCACTCGATGTATCCGTGCAGGCCCAGGTGATCGCGCTGCTCCGCCGCCTGACGCGCGAGAAGGGCACCTCCGTCATGCTCATCACCCACGACATGGGTGTGATCGCGGAAACGGCGGACCGGGTGGCCGTCATGTATGCCGGACGCGTGGCCGAGATCGGACCCGTGAAATCCGTGGTGAAGGCCGCGGCCCATCCCTATTCCGCGGGGCTCATGGCCTCCATCCCGCCGCTGTCGCACCGGGTGGACCAGCTGCCGCAGATCGACGGCGCCATGCCGCGCCTGACCTCCATCCCCCAGGGCTGCGCCTACAACCCGCGCTGCCCGCATGTGTTCGACCGCTGCAAGGTGGAGCGGCCCGAGCTTCTGCCGGCCGTGGAGACGCGCGCGGCCTGCTGGCTCTTCGACAGCGCCGCGCCGCGGGAGCGGACCCATGTCTGAGACGCCGATCTTCGAGGCGCGCGACCTCAGCCGCCACTTCGACGTTTCCAGGCCCGTCCTCCAGCGCCTGATCTCGCGCGAGCCCCGGCGCACCTTGCGGGCGGTGGATGGCGTCTCCTTCGCCATTCCGCCCGGCACCACCTTCTCCCTGGTCGGGGAGAGCGGCTGCGGAAAGTCCACCGTGGCCCGTCTCGCGGTCGGCCTTTACACGCCGAGCGGCGGGCAGGCGCTGTTCGAGGGACAGGACCTGGCGGAGGCGCGGCGGTCGGTGGCGCAGCGCCGGCGGATGCAGATGATCTTCCAGGATCCCTATGCCAGCCTGAACCCGCGCTGGCGCGTGTCCGACATCGTGGGGGAGCCCATCCGCGCCTTCGGCATCGCCCAGGGCGGCGCGGCGCTGCGGGAGAAGGTCGGCGGCCTTCTGCGGCAGGTCGGGCTCTCGCCCGCGGATGGCAACCGCTTCCCGCATGAGTTCTCCGGCGGGCAGCGACAGCGCATCTCGATCGCCCGCGCGCTGTCCTCCAACCCCGAGTTCCTGGTTTGCGACGAGCCGACCTCGGCCCTCGACGTCTCGGTGCAGGCGCAGATCCTGAACCTGATGAAGGGCCTGCAGCGCGAGCTCGGCCTGACCTACCTGTTCATCAGCCACAACCTGGCGGTGGTGCGGCAGGTGAGCGACCGCGTGGGCGTGATGTATCTCGGCCGCATCGTGGAATCCGCGCCGGCGGAGACCCTCTTCACGGCGCCGCGCCACCCCTACACGCGCGCGTTGATGGAGGCGATCCCGGACCTGGAGATGGCCGGGCGGGAGCGCCAGCCCGTCGGTGGTGAGGTGCCGAGCCCCATCAGCCCGCCCTCCGGCTGCACCTTCAACCCGCGCTGCCCGCTGGCGAACGACCGCTGCCGCGCCGAACGCCCGGCCTTGATCGCGGCACGCGGCACGCCGGAAACCCTGGTCGCCTGCCACGCGGTGGAGGAGGGGCGCGACGGGTTCGAGGCGCGGGAGGCGGCCTGAGCGCCGCCACGGGCGCATCCTCAGCGCGGCAGGCCGCCTTTATCGGGATCATGATGGCCTGCGGGCTGCTCGTGGTGGGGCAGCTCTACGCCACCATTCCGCTCACGCCCTGGATCCAGCAGCGCTACGGGCTGGACGCGCCCTCCGCGGCGCTGGCGGGCAGCGCCTTCGGCTTCGCCTATGCCATCAGCTTTCTCGTCTGCGGTCCGCTTTCGGACCGCTTCGGCCGGGGGAGGGTGATCCTGGCCGGGATGGTGGCGCTCTCGCTGGCGACGCTGCTCGCGGGGGCGGCTCCCAGCTTCCCCGCCCTGCTCGCCGCACGGGCCCTGCAGGGCACCGTCGCCGCCACGCTTCCGCCCGCCGCGGTTTCGCTCGTGGTGGAAACACTGCCCGAGAAGCGGCGGCCGCTGGGCATCGCCGCCATGGCCTTCTCCTTTCTCGCCTCGGCGCCGGTTGCGCAGCTTTCCGTGGCCAGCGTGGCGGGCATGGGTGTGCCGTTGGTGATGTTCGCGGCAGCGCCGCTGATCCTCGCGGCGGCGGCATTGCTGGCGATTGTGCTCGGCCGTGCGGCGCTGCGGCGCCCGCTGGCCGTGGCGATCCAACACGCGCCCTCGCCCGCGCGCGAGCCCTTGATCGTCGCCTGCTGGATCGCGGCCCCCATGCTGATGTTCGCCTTCGTGGCCTTCCAGGCCGGAGTGCAGGCACTGGGCGACACCCTGCCGCTGGGCACCGCGGCATTGCGCCTGCTCTCTGTTCCCGCGCTGGCAGCGGGCTTCCTCGCGGTTCCGCTGGCCCGGCGGATCGGCGCCCTGGCCACGGCGACCTCCGGCTTCGCCCTGACTGCCTCGGGTCTGCTGCTGGCGGCGTTCGGCGGCGCGCCGGCCCTGGGGCTCGGCGCGGTGCTCGCCACCGCCGGCGTGGGGATCGGCGTCACCGGGCTGATCGCCACCATCTCTGCCCGCTCGGCAACGGCGCGGCGCGGGCTCGCGGTGGCGGTCTACACCTTCACCCTGTTCATGGGCGCGAGCCTCGCCCCGCCACTCGCGCCCGCCCTTGCCTCGGGCGGCCTATCGGTACTCTGCGCCGTGCCGGCACTCGTGGCCGCATCGGGTGCGGCCGTGCTGGTCGCCGCCCGCGCCCGCTTCGCGTGAAAAGGATCAACGGGAGGGCGCAGCGGCCGGAACCGGGGTGGGCGCCACCGGAGTCACGGCCACGGGCACCACGGCCACGGCGCTGAAGGGCGAACCCTCCACCAGCTTGGTGGACCAGGCCATGTAGACCACCGCGTTGCGCTGGGTGTCGATGAAGCGGTGGACGCGGGTTTCCTTGAAGAAGAGGCTGGTGGAGTTCTCGTGCACCACCTCGCCGCGCTCGCCCCGCGCGGCGCCCTGGGCGATCTCCACCGGTCCGGTCGCGGTGCAGGACAGCGCGAAGCGCGCGGGGTCCTCGGCCACCCCGACCATCCCGGAGATGCCCCCCGTGCGCGCCTGGCTGAGGTAGCAGGACACGTTGCGCACCTCCGGGTCGTCGAAGCGCTCGATGACGATGCGGTGGCTGCGCGTGAGGCCGAGATTGGTCAGCGCGGTGTTCACGTAGCCGATCTGCGCGGTGTCCTCGGCCGCCCGGGCGGGTGCGGCGAGCGCGACGGCGGCGAGCAGGGCGAGGGCAGGGCGGTGCATGGCATGAACTCCGGGATCAGCCGGATAGCGCGCGAGGGGGGCGCGGGTTGGGTCGGCTCAGTCGCCCAGCGCAACGCCCTCGCGCCGCGGATCCGCGCCACCCATAAGGCCTTGCGGCGTGACGCGGATCGCATGCAGCCCCGAGGGCATGGGGCGGATTTCCACGCGCTGCCCGCGCGCCAGCAGGGCAGGAGCCAGGGCGGCGGCCGGCGTGCCCTCCTCCAGTTCCACGGCACCGCCGAGTGTGCCGACATGGGGCAGCGACACCGCCTCCTGCGGTGACATGTTCCAGTCGAGCAAGCCCACGAGTGCCTGGGCGACATAGCCGATGATCCGGCCCCCGCCCGGCGAGCCGACAACCGCCGCGAGTCGCCCTTCGCCATCCAGCACGAGGCTCGGCGACATCGAGGAGCGTGGCCGCTTGCCACCCTGGACGCGGTTCGCCACCGCGCGCCCGCCGATGTCAGGGCGGAAGGAGAAATCCGTCAGCTCGTTGTTCAGCACGAAGCCGCCCACCATCAGCCGCGCGCCAAAGGCATCCTCCACCGTGGTGGTCATGGAGACGGCGTTCCCGGCGGCATCCACGATCGAGACATGGCTCGTGCCGTTCTCCACCGCTTCCGGCATCGGGGCGTGCAGCGCGGTTTCCCGCCACCGCGGATTTCCCGCGGGCGGCTCGGCGATGGTGCGCGCGGGCGAGACGAGCTGGGCGCGCAGCGTGAGATAGGCGGGGTCCAGCAAGCCGCGGACCGGCACGGGAACAAAGCCGGGATCGGCCAGGTATTGCGCGCGGTCGGCGAAGGCGAGCCGCCCGGCCTCGGCGATCAGCTGGGCCGCCTCAGGGCCATGCGGATCCAGGTGCGGCATGTCGAAATGCTCGAGCACGCCGAGGATCTGGGCGACCGCGATCCCGCCGGAGGAAGGCGGCGGGAAGCCGCATACGCGGAAGGCGCGATAGGGCAGGCATACCGGTTCGCGTTGCATCGGCTCATAGGCGCCGAGGTCGTCCACCGTCATCCGGCCGCCTTCCCCATGCGCCCGCACCGCGCCGGCGATCGCGTCCGCCACCGGCCCGCGCAGCATCGCCGCCGCGCCGTCCCGGGCCACCAGCCGGAAGGTCTCGGCAAGGGCGGGGTTGCGCAGCCGCTCTCCGGCAAGCAGGGGCCTGTCGCCACCGCGAAGGAAATAGTCGCGGGTGGAGGGGTCGCGCCCGAGCCGCGCCATGTCGCCCGCGATGGCCACGGCGAGGCGTTCCGAAACGGGGAAGCCTTCCTCGGCCAGCGAGATGGCGCGCGACCAGAGGCTGCTCCAGGGGAGCTTGCCATGGCGACGATGAGCCATCTCCAGCATGGCAACGGCGCCGGGCACGCCGACGCTGCGCCCGGACAGAACCGCCTCGTAGAAGGGCAGGGGCGTTCCATCCGGGCGAAGGAACATGTCCGGCGTGGCACCGGCAGGCGCGGTCTCGCGTCCATCGAAGGCGGTGACCGCGTGGCCGCCGGCGTCCCAGTGCAGCAGCAGGGCACCGCCACCGATGCCGCTCGACTGCGGTTCCACCAGGGTGAGCACCGCCTGCACGGCCACGGCCGCGTCCACCGCCGTGCCGCCGTTGCGCAGCGTATCCAGCCCAGCCAAGGCCGCCAGGGGATGGGCAGCCGCGACCATCTGCCGCCGCGCCGTGCCCTCTGCGCCACCCTGGGCATACCCTGATCCAGGAGCCAGCAGCAGCAAGGCGGCAAGGACGAGGCGCATGGCGTACTCCGGGGCGTTCAGGGCTATCCTGGCAGCATGGACCCGCAAGCCAAGCATGGGCTGCGCCGCGCCGCCGAGCGCCGCGGCCAGGATGCCGAGGACCAGGCCGAGGCAGCCCTCGTCGCCCGCGGATGGACCGTGCTGGAACGACGGCTGCGCGCGAGCCGCGGCAGCGGCGCGGGCGAGCTGGACATGGTGGCGGCGCGCGACGGGCTGCTCGCCTTTATCGAGGTGAAGGCACGGCCCAGCCTTTCGGCGGCCGCACATGCCGTTTCGCGCAACCAGCAGGCGCGGCTGATGGCGGCGGCGGAGGCCTGGCTCGCGGCGCATCCCGGACACGGCGCGGCCGGGGTGCGCTTCGATGTGATCCTGGTCGCGCCCGAGGGGATGCGCCGGATCAAGGATGCCTTCCGCGCCTGGGACTGAGCGGATCAGCGCGCGGAGAGAATACCGGCGCAGGCGGCGGGCATCGCCGGCGGCGCACCGCCGCCGCCCCGGGGCGGCTGCCGCGCCTCGGGCGTGAGCCACCAGGCGAGACTCGCGTCGCAGCCGTCGCCGGCGGGTGGCGGGGGCAGGTCGCGGCACTCGACCGATCCGGCGGGGCAGCGCAGGCGCACGTGCATGTGGCTGTCATGGCCGCGCCAGGGCCGGACGAAGCGCAGCCACGGCTCGCCCGCATGCGCCGCACAGAGGCTGCGCTTGATGCCGTGGTTCACCAGCACGCGGTCGATGCCCGGCAACTCGGCGGCCATGCGGATCAATCGCGCATGGGCTTCCGTGAAGAAGCGGGCGTCCGCGCCGGTCTGGTCGGGCAGGACAAGCGACCGCTCCGGGATGTTTTCGCGCGCCGTCGCCGGAACCCGGGGCTTGGGGGAGAGATCCAGCCAAACGTCGAAGTCCAGCCCCGCCTGATGGCTGGCATGGCCGTAGGTGAGGGGACCGCCGCGCGCTTGGCCGATATCCCCGATCCAGAGGTCGGGCAGGCCGGACCGCCGCGCCTGGGCGGCCAGCGCCTGAACGGCGTGGATGGCCGCGGGATGGCCCCAGTTGCGGTTCCGCGAGAGCCGCACGGCTTGCCAGCCCGGCCCTTCCGGCGGGAGCGCCTCCGCCCCCTGGATGCAGCCGAGCGAGGTGCCGCCGACGATGCGCGCGGGTCCCGGAGCGGGGCCCTGCGCCGCCGCCCAGGCAGCGGCGGGTTGGGCCGATGCACGGTGCGGCAGAAGAGCGGCGAGAAGCAGCAGGGCCCCGCCGGCAGCGCGGCGCATCAGCCCTCGAAGCGGAAGGCGGCGGGCGCCTCGGGAAGGGCCTCGGCCTGCTCGGGCTTCTGCTGGGCCTGTGCCTCCCGGGCCTTGGTCTCCACCTCCCGCAGAAGGCGGGTGATGGAGCCGGCAAGCGTCGGAAGCTGCGCGAGCGGCACCACCAGCAGCCCGGTCGGCGCCGGCTTGCCGCTGCCGTCCTGCACGGCCAGCGTCAGCCGCGCGACACCGTGGCGCACGGTCGCTTCCATCACGCCGTCGGCGAAAAAGGTCGGTGGTTCGGCCATTGGTGTCCTACTGCTCGCGGAAGGCGCGGTGGAAGCTGTCGAGAAGGGGCTGGATCATGTAGCGCAGGAAGGAGCGCTGGCCGACCTGGATCTGGGCTTCCACGGGCATGCCGGCGCGCAGCGAGACGCCTTCGAGCCGGGCGAGCTGATCGTCGTCGATGGCCACCCGCACGCGGTAGTATTCCTGCATGGTCCGCTCCTCCACGGTGACGTCGCCGGCCACCACCGTGACCTCGCCGTTGAGGAAGGGCACGAGACGCTGCTTGAAGGCGGGCAGCCGGACCTCGGCCTGCAGCCCGGTATGGACCATGTCGATGTCGGTGGGCGCCACCCGGACCTCGGCGATCAGGCGGTCGCGGGCCGGGACCAGCTCCATCACCGGCTCGCCCGCGCGCACCACGGCGCCGGGGTTGAAGAACTTCGAGTTCAGCACCGTGCCGTCCTCGGGCGCCAGGATCTCGCGGCGGGAGGAGACGTCGTCGGCGGCGCGCAGCTTCTCCTCGACCTCGTTCAGGCGGGTGCGGACGTCCCGGCCCTCCGTGGAGGTTTCCTGCAGGCGCTGGTCCATGATCTGACGCATCTGGGCCTGGGCCTCGGTGACCTGGGCGCGGAAGCGGTTCAACTGGGACACGAGATCGGCGACGGAGCCCTCGCCGGAGGCGATCTGGCGCTGCAGGCCGAGCAGGCGGGGAATGCGCTCCAGCCCCTGGCGAACCAGGTTCTGCACGTCCGCCTCCTCCCGCTGGAGGAGGGTGAGCTGGCGGCGCTGGCTGGCGATCTGCGCCTCGGCCGAGACCCCGGCGGACTGGAACTGGAGGATGCGCTGCTCCAGCACCTGGAACTGGCTGCGCAGGCTGGCCTGCCGGGAGGCGAAGAGGATGCGCTGGCCGTCCATGGCCTCTCTCGCGCGAAGCTCCGAGGTCTGCATCAGTTCGGCCGGGAAGGCGACTTCGTTGGCTCCGGCGATCTCCGACGCAACCCGGCTGTCCTGGGCCAGGAGCGCCCAGCGCTGGGCGCGCAGCGCCTCGCGGCCGCTGGCGGCCTGGACGTCGTCGAGGCGAAGGAGGACCTGGCCCGCGCGCACCTGATCGCCGTCGCGCACCAGGATCTCGCGCACGATGCCGCCTTCCAGGTGCGCGATGGTGCGGCGGCTGCCCTCGGCCTTGATGGTGCCGGGGGCGATCGCGGCCTCGCTCAGCGGAACAAAGACGGAGAAGGCGGTCAGCCCGCCTCCGAAGGCCAGCAGCGCCACCATGCCCAGCACGATCGGCCCGCGGGTGCGCGGCCGCGGCATGTCGATGATCACCGGCGGGCGCGGGGTGTAGCCGGGGCTGAGCGCCACCGGCAGCGAGGATGGCTGGAGGGTCGCGATGCTCATGCGGCTTCTCCCGGAAGGCTGGCGGGGGCACGGGTCTTGGGAACGGCGCGGACGCCGAGGCGGCTCATCACTTCGGCCCGCGGCCCGAACAACTCGGCCGCGCCGTCGCGCATCACCAGCATCTTGTCCACGCCCTGCACCAGGGAGGGGCGGTGGCTGACCAGCACCACGGTCGCGCCGATCGCCTTGAGGCCGGAAAGGCCCTCCAGCAGGCGCGCCTCGGCGTCGCCGTCCAGGCTGCTGTCGGGTTCGTCGAGGATCACGAGGCGCGGGTCGCCGTAGAGGGCGCGGGCAAGCCCGACCATCTGGCGCTGGCCACCGGACAGGGCGGTTTCCCCGATCTCCGTCTCATAGCCCTGCGGCAGCCGGAGAATGGCCTCGTGGCAGCCGGCGAGCTTGGCCGCGCGGTGCACGCCCTCGGGCGTCGCGTCCGGCTGCAGGCGGGCGATGTTGCGGAACACGCTGCCCTCGAACAGCTCCACGTCCTGGGGCAGGTAGCCGATGTAGCGGCCGAGATCCTCGCGCGGCCAGGTGGCCAGGTCGGCGCCGTCCAGGCGGGAGTGACCGGCCAGCGGGGTGAGCGTTCCGGCGAGGAGCCGGAGGAGGGTGGTCTTGCCCGAGCCGGACGGCCCGATGATGCCCAGGCTCTCGCCGGGCTCCAGGGAGAAGGTCACGCCCTTCACGAAGGGGGTGGCCTGCCCGGGCGGCGCCCAGCTCAGGCGTTCGGCGGTGAGGCGGCCGGTCGGGGCGGGCAGGGGCTCGGCGTCCGGGCGCAGGCGCGGCAGGGCCAGGAAGGCGCGCAGCCGCCGGAACGACTGGCGGGTCTGCACCAGCCCCTTCCAGCCGCCGATGAGCTGCTCCACCGGGGCGAGCGCCCGGCCCATGATGATGGAGCCTGCGATGGCGGCACCGGAGGTCATCTGCTGGCGGAGCGTCAGCCAGGCGCCAACGCCCAGAACCGCGATCTGCACCGCGAGCCGGACGAACTTGGTGATCGAGGACAGGATCGCGGCCCGGTCGGCGGCGATCTGCTGGAGCGGCGTGGACCGTGCGACGCCCTCGCGCCACAGGCGCAGCAGCGCGGGTACCATGCCCATGGCGTCCGCGGCCTCGGCGTTGCGCGCTATGGCATCGGCGCGCCGCTGCGACAGCATGGCGGCGGTGTTGGCCTGCCGCAGGGGACCCGCGGTGGCCAGCTCGGTCGCGACGGCCAGGGCGAAGAGGATGGCGGCGCCCCCGGTCGCGATCCAGCCGAGCAGGGGGTTCAGCATGAAGATCACGCCGAGATAGATCGGCACCCAGGGCACGTCATAGAGGGTGAGCGCCCCCGGGCCGGAGAGCCAGGCGCGGCAGGTGCCGAGATCACGCAGCGCCTCCATGCGGTAGGGGCGGCCGCGGAGCGTCGCCTCCAGCGCGCGGGCGAAACCCTCGGGGGCCACCCGGTTCTCCGTCCAGAGGGCGACCCGCTGCATGATCTGGGAGCGCACGCCCTCCAGGAGCGCGAGGAGCCCGATGGCGGCGATCGCCACCAGGGTGAGCCAGAGCAGGGTGTCGATGCTGCGCGTGGCCAGCACCCGGTCGAAGACCTGCATCATATAAAGAGAGACGGTGAGCTGCAGCAGGTTCACCACCAGGCTGAACACGCCGACCGTGGCGAACTGCGACCGGCAGGCCGCCATCGCTCGGGCCAGGGCGTCCGCCCCCGGGGCAGGAAGGGCCATGTCTCTTCTCTCCGTAATCGTCTGCCGTCTCCACCGCACCAAACCACCCAGTGCCGTTCACCGGCCGGATAACATGGCTTTACACAAAAGTGTGAGCGAAAACGATTAAGACACTGTCGCGGAATGGTTCGGTAGCGGATTAGAGATGCCGAAGCCGGGCCCGGGAAATGACAGATACGCGATCCGCTTCGCCTCGATCCGGCCGCGGGTGACGGTGTCCAGGATCAGCCCGCAAGCCAGCGACAGGAGGGCCAGCACCATGAGCATGGCCGAGGCAACGAAGGTAGGCAGCCGCGGCACAAGGCCGGTTTCAAGATAAGTTTCCAGCACCGGCAGAAAGAAACCCACGCCGACCAGCGCGAGGAACAGGGAAGCGACTCCGAAGAACAGCCGTGGCCTTTCGCGCTGCACCAGGGCCATGATCATCCGCAGGATGCGGTAGCCATCGTAATAGGTGCGGAGCTTGGACGCCGAACCCGGCGGGCGCTCGCTGTAGGCCGTCTGCAGCTCGCCCACGGGCAGGCGCAGCTCCAGGGCATGGACGGTGAATTCCGTTTCCGTCTCGAAGCCGTGGGCCAGAGCCGGGAACGATTTCACGAAGCGGCGCGAAAAGCAGCGGTAGCCCGAAAGCATGTCGGTGACACGGTCACCAAACACGTAACGAACCACCCCGGTCAGCACCTTGTTGCCCAGCCGGTGACCCGGCCGGTAGGCGGCCTGGGCATCCGTGACGCGGACGCCGGTGACCATGTCCAGCCCATCCGTGAACAGGGTGCGGACCATTTCCGGCGCGGCGAGGGAATCGTAGGTGCCGTCCCCATCCACCAGCAGGTAGGCGTCCGCCTCCACGTCGGCGAACATCCTCCGGACGACGTTGCCCTTACCCTGCTGGGACTCGGACCTGACCACGGCGCCAGCGGCCGCGGCTGCCTCGCGCGTGCGGTCCGTGGAATTGTTGTCGTACACATAGATGGCGGCTTCCGGCAGGGCCTGGCGGAAGCCCGCCACGACCTGGCCGATCGCGACTTCCTCGTTGTGGCAGGGAATGAGGACGGCGACGCGGGACCCGCTCATCGGGCACCGAAGACGAAGCGGCGGGACAGGATGAAGTTCCCGACCATGCCGGCGAGCGACCCTGCCGCCACCCCAAGCACGGGTTGCTCCGCGACCATGGGAAGATTGCGCACCATCAGCGCATAGGTGGTGTAGTTCATTGCAAAACCAACCAAATTGACGGCGAGGAACAATGCCCATTGCCGTGCGGCGGAAATCCGGCGGTCCTGTCCCTGTCCGGCCGAACGGAAGGTCCAGACCCGGTTAAGCGCCCAGGTGGCCGTCGCGGCGGCGACATAGGACAACACCCGGCCACCATAGAGCCCTGCCCCCGCGGCGATGGCCGTATAGAGCACGGCGGTGTCCACCACGAATCCCGCCGTGCCCACGACCCCGAAGCGGAGGAACTCGGCGAACACGGCGCGCCGCGGCGGGGAGAGGAACTCGGCCCGGGTTTTCGCAAGCACCATTCCCCGCCTCTAGCGGCTCGGACCGGTGCCGTGAAGGGTGGAGGGGGCGCCCCAGGCGGGACGGGGGCTTGCGCCGGATGCGCGGCTGCGCTCCCCTTCGCCGCCCATACCCGGAAGGAACGATACAAAAGATGGCAACCGAACGTCGTCGCTTCCTCGCCGGCAGCGCCGGCTTCGCCATGGCCGGCGGCCTGCCGCTGGGCCTGTCGCGCCCGGCACTGGCCCAGGCCCCGGGATCGCGCGTGCTGCGCTTCATCCCGCAGTCGGACGTGACGGTGCTCGACCCCATCATCACCACCGCCTACGTCTCGCGCCACCACGGCTATCTTGTGTGGGACACGCTGTACGGCTTCGACGAGGACTTCAAGCCGCAGCCCCAGATGGCCGAGGGTCATTCCGTGGAGGAGGACGGGAAGCGGGTGACCATCCGCCTGCGGCCCGGCCTGAAGTTCCATGACGGGGAACCCGTTCGGGCCCGCGACGCCATCGCCTCCATCCGCCGCTGGGCGGCGCGCGACGCCCTCGGGCAGGTTCTGCTGGCGCGGACCGACGCGATGGAGGCGCCGGACGACCGCTCGATCGTCATCCGCCTCAAGCAGCCCTTTCCGCTGCTCTTTTCCGCCCTGGGCAAGCCCAGCACGCCCGTGTGCTTCATCATGCCGGAACGGATCGCCCAGACCGACCCCGCCACCGCCATTCGCGAGATGATCGGCAGCGGCCCCTTCCGCTATGTCGCCAACGAGCGCGTGCCGGGAGCGAAGGTCGTTTACGAAAAGTTCGCCGACTACGTGCCGCGCAGCGAGGGGACGCCGAGCTGGACCGCCGGGCCCAAGCGCGTGAACATCGACCGCGTGGAATGGAACGTCCTTCCCGACGCCTCCACCGCCGCCAACGCGCTCGCCAACGGCGAGATGGACTGGTGGGAGCAGCCGACGGCCGATTTGCAGCCGACGCTCCGCCGCAACCGCAACGTGGTGATGGAGATCCCGGATCCGACGGGGTTGTGTGCCCTGGCCCGGTTCAACCACCTGCACCCGCCCTTCAACAACCCGGCGATTCGCCGAGCGCTGCTCGGTGCCGTCGTGCAGGGCGACTACATGACAGCGGTGATCGGTACGGACCGGTCGCTTTGGAAGGACAGCATTGGCTTCTTCCCGCCGGGCACGCCGATGGCGAGCGATGCCGGCCTCGAAGCGCTGAACACGCCGCGCGACTACGAGAAGGTCAAGCGCGACCTCGCCGCCGCCGGCTACAAGGGCGAGAAGGTGGTGCTGATCGCGGCCTCCGACTTCCCTTCGCTGAACGCGCTCGCCCAGGTCGGCAACGACATGCTCACCAAGTGCGGGATGAACGTGGAGTTCGTTTCCACGGACTGGGGCAGCGTCGTCCAGCGCCGCGCATCGCGCGAGGCGCCGGAGCGCGGCGGCTGGAGCATGTTCTTCACCTTCTTCGCCGGACTCGACATCTTCAACCCGGGCGTGAGCCAAGCGCTGCGCGGCACCGGCCAGAACGCCTGGTTCGGATGGCCCACCATGCCGAAGATGGAGGACCTGCGGAACGCCTGGCTCGACGCGCCGGACGAGGACGCGCAGAAGCGGGTCGCGCGCGAGGTGCAGGCAGAGGCCTTCCAGGAGGTGCCCTATCTCCCGCTTGGCCAGTACTTCCAGGCCACCGCCTACCGGCGCGGGTTGTCCGGCGTGCCCAAGGGCTTTCCGATGTTCTGGAGCGTGCAGAAGACCTGACGCACTCTCCGTCGGCAGGGGGCGGAATGCAGGGGCGCTTGCCTTGCCGCCCCCCACCCTGCTGTCATGCGCCCGACAGCAGGGAACCGGATGCATGATCGACCGTCGCGGATTGCTCAGGGCCACCGGTGCGGCGGCAGCGCTTCCCGCCATGCCCACGCTGGCTCAGCCTGCCCGGGCGCGCGTGCTGAAGATGGTTCCGCAGGCCAACCTGACCAGCCTGGACCCGATCTGGACCACCGCGAACATCACCCGCAACCACGGGTACATGGTCTATGACAATCTCTACGGGATGGACGCGCAGTTCCGCCCGCAGCCGCAGCTGGCCGAGGGGCACGCCGTGGAGGAGGACGGACGGCGCGTCACGATCACCCTGCGCAGCGGCCCTAAGTTCCATGATGGTGAGCCCGTGCGGGCGGCCGATGCGGTGGCCAGCCTGCGGCGCTGGATGCGCCGCTCGCCCTCCGGGCAGAAGCTGGCCGAGTTCGTGGACGAGCTTTCCGCGCCGGACGACCGCCGCATCGTGTTCCGGTTGAAGCGACCCTTTCCCTTCCTGCTTCCGGCACTGGCGCAGGTCAGCAACAGCCCGGCCTTCATCATGCCGGCGCGGATCGCCGCAACGGATGCCTTCCAGCAGATCCGCGAAACGGTCGGCAGCGGCCCCTTTCGCTTCAAGGCGGACGAGTTCAACTCGGGCAGCCTGGTTGTCTACGAGCGCAACCCCGATTACAGCCCGACGCCTGCCGGGATGCCGAGCCTGACCGCTGGCCCGAAGACCGTGCATTTCGACCGGGTCGAGTGGCAGATCATCACCGACGCCTCCACCGCGGCGGCGGCGCTGCAGAGCGGGGAGATCGACTGGTTCGAGCAACCGCCGCCCGAGTTGCAGACGCTGCTCCGGCGCAATCGGGCGCTGGCGATCGAGGCGATCGACCCCCTGCCGCTCACGGGCATCCTGCGCTTCAACCATCTTCATCCGCCCTTCAACGACAAGCGCATGCGCCAGGCCCTTTTGCCTGCGATCGACCAAGCCGACTTCATGCAGGCGATCGTGGGCACCGAGCCCGGCCTCTGGGAGAAGGCCGGGGTCTTCACGCCCGGCACGCCGCTGGCCAACGATGTCGGCATGGAGGCATTGAACGGCCCGCGCAGCCTGGACCGCGCCAAGGCCCTGATGCGGGAGGCCGGCTATTCCAACCAGCCGATGCGGCTGGTTGGGCCCACCGACATCCTGGCGCCCGCCGCCATGACCCAGGTCTGCGCCGACCTCGTCCGGCGCCTGGGCTTCAACGCCGACATCGTGTTGACGGACTGGGGTACCACGGTGCAACGCCGCACCAGCCGCGAGCCACTCGACAAGGGTGGATGGAGCATCATCCTCACCTCCTTTTCCTCCTTCGATTTCGTCGATCCCTCCGCGCATTTCCCGCTGCGCGGAAACGGCACCAGCGCCTGGCCGGGCTGGCCAGACATTCCTCAGCTCGAGACGCTGCGCGATGCCTGGTTCGTGGCGCCAGACCTGCCCGAACAGCAGCGCCTGGCGCGGGAGATGCAGCGCGTGGCCATGGACGAGCTGCCCTACATTCCCGTGGGTTCCTACAAGTCGCTGACCGCCATCCGGCGTGACCTGCGCGACCGCGTGCCAGGCTTCGCCCTGTTCTGGAACCTGAAGCGCGCCTGAGGAGGTTGCCGATGATCCGCCGCCGTGACGCCTTCAAGGGAGCGGCGGCCGCGGCCGCCGCGAGCCACCTTGCCGGCCCCGCCCTTTCCCAGGGTGCGGGCGCGCGCACGCTGCGGGTGGTGCCGCAAGCCAACCTGACCAGCCTGGACCCCGTCTGGACCACCGCCGTGGTCACCCGCAACCACGCCTACCTGGTGTATGACCAGATCTGCGCCGTGGATGCCGCGAACACCCCGCGGCCGCAGATGGCCGAGGGTTGGGAGATCGGCCAGGACGGGCGGGAATGGACCTTCACCCTGCGCCCGGGCCTGCGCTTCCACGACAACGAGGCGGTGCGCGCGCGGGACTGCGTGGCCAGCATCCGGCGCTGGATGGTGCGCGACACCTTCGGGCAGGTGCTGTCGGCCCCGGTGGACGAGCTGTCGGCGCTGGACGACCGGCGCTTCCGCTTCCGCCTGAAGAAGCCCTTTCCTTTCCTGGCGCTTGCCATGGGCAAGAGCCAGAACCCATGCTTCGTCATGCCCGAGCGGATCGCGGCCACCGATCCGTTCCAGCAGATCCGTGACGCCACGGGCTCCGGTCCCTTCCGGTTCCTGGCGGACGAGTGGAACCCGGGCCAGCGCGCCGTCTGGGGCCGTTTCGATGCCTACCAGCCGCGACAGGAAGCCCCGGACGGGCTCGCGGGCGGGCGGGTGCCGCGTCTGGAGCGGGTGGAATGGACCGTCATCAGCGACCCCGCCACCGCGGCCTCGGCGATGGTGAACGGGGAGCAGGACTACTGGGAATACCCGCTGCACGACCTGCTGCCGCTGCTGCGGCGCTCGCGCGACCTCGTGGTGGAGCAGCGGCTGCTGGAGGGCACCTATGGGGTGCTGCGCTTCAACCACCTGCACCCGCCCTTCAACAGCATGGCCGTGCGGCAGGCCGTGGCCATGGCGGTGAACCAGGAGGATTACCTCCGGGCCGTGGCCGGGGACGACCCGAAGGGATGGGGCGTGTGCGAGGGGGTTTTCACCTGCAACACGGCACTCGCGAGCGAGGAGGGCAGCGCCGTCCTCCGGACCCGCAGCGTGGAGCGCGGCCGGGCTGCGCTGCGCGCCTCCGGCTATGCCGGGGAGAAGGTCGTGCTGATCGCGCCCAGCGACTATCCGCAGATCAACGCGCTCTCCCTCGTCACCGCCGACCTGATGCAGCGGATCGGGCTGAACGTGGAGGTGGTCTCGGCCGACTGGGGCACGGTGGTGCAGCGCCGGGCGAGCCGGGAGCCGGTGGAGAGGGGGGGCTGGAGCGTGGTTCACACCACCTCCTCCGGCAGCGACCTGGGCGTGCCGACCATCCACCTCTTCCTGCGGGCCAACGGGCCCAACGCCTGGTTCGGCTGGCCGCAGGACGACCGGATCGAGGAACTGCGCACGGGCTGGCTGGACGCGGCGGACGAGGCGGAAAGCAAGCGCATCGGCGCCGCCCTGAACGCGCGGGCGATGGAGGTGATGCCCTATGTGCCTCTGGGCTACTATTGGCAGCCGAGCGCCTGGCGGCGCAACGTGACGGGGGTTTTCCGTTCCCCCACCACGGTGTTCTGGAACATCGCCAAGGCCTGAGAGCGGCTTGTTCTGGCACGGCCCGTGCTTGGCGCGGGTCGATAAGGTGGCGCTGCAAGCCGTTCTGCGGCAGGCTGGCGCCCATGGGGTTAGGAGGCACGGCGAAGGCCGGCCGCGGATCGGGAGTTTGAGGATGGATCGTCGGTCGTTTCTGAAGGTAGGGCCCGGGCTCGCCGCGGGTGGCCTCGGCATGGCCGGCGTCGCGGCGCCCGCCCTGTCGCAGGGCGCGGCGGCGCGGACGCTGCGCTTCGTGCCACAGGCCAACCTCGCGAACTTCGACCCGATCTGGGGCACGCAATACGTTGTCCGAAACGCCGCGGCCCTGGTCTGGGACACGCTTTACGGCGTGGACGAGCGGATCGAGCCGAAGCGGCAGATGGTGGAGAGCGAGGAGGTCACGCCCGACGGCCTCACCTGGACCTTCCGCCTCCGCAGCGGCCTGCGCTTTCATGACGACACGCCCGTGCTCTCGAAGGACGTGGTCGCCAGCCTGAAGCGCTGGGCCGTGCGCGACCCGATGGGCCAGATGATCCTCACCATCCAGAACGAGCTGGTGGCGGTGGACGACCGGACCTTCCGCTGGTCGCTGAAGGCGCCCTATCCCAAGATGCTGCTGGCGCTGGCGAAGAACAACGCGCCCTGCACCTTCATCATGCCGGAACGCATCGCGAAGACGGATCCCTTTCAGCAGATCGGCGAGTATGTGGGCTCCGGGCCCTACCGCTTCGTGCGCAACGAGTGGGTGCCGGGCGCCAAGGCGGTGTTCGAGAAGTTCGCGGGCTACGTGCCGCGCGACGAGCCCGCCTCCTGGCTCGCGGGCGGCAAGCGGGCCATGGTGGACCGCATCGAGTGGATCGTGATGCCCGATCCCGCCACTGCGGCCGCCGCGCTACAGAACGGAGAGGTGGACTGGTGGGAGAACCCCATCACCGACCTGGTGCCCACGCTCAAGCGCAACCGCAACATCATGGTCGACATCGCGGACCCGCTGGGCAACATCGGCTCCTTCCGCATGAATCACCTGCACCCGCCCTTCAACGACGTGCGGGCGCGCCGCGCCGTGCTGCAAGCGATGAGCCAGGAGGACTACATGCAGGCCCTGGTCGGGGAGGACAGGAATCTCTGGAAGACCCTGCCGAGCTTCTTCACCCCGGGCACATCCATCTATTCCGAGGCCGGCGGCGAGATCCTGAAGGGCCGGCGCGACTACGACGCCGCGAAGCGGATGCTGGCCGAGGCCGGCTACAAGGGCGAGCCGATCACCATCGTGGTCGCCCAGGACCAGCCAATCACCAAGGCCTTCGGCGACGTCTCGGCCGACCTGCTGAAGCGGATGGGCATGACCGTGGATTTCGTGGCCACCGACTGGGGCACGGTGGGCTCCCGCCGCGCGCTCAAGACCCCGCCCGCCCAGGGGGGTTGGCACATCTTCCACACCTGGCACGCCGGCGCGGACTGCATCAACCCGGCCGCCTACACCGCGATCCGCGCGAACGGTGACGGAGCGTGGTTCGGCTGGCCCAAGAGCGACGCCGTGGAAACCGCGCGCGACGCCTGGTTCGCCGCCCCCGACCTGCCCGGCGAAAAGGCGGCCATGGACCGCCTGAACAAGGAAGCCATGGATTTCGGCCTTTACGCGCCCACCGGCTTCTTTCTGTCCTACCAGGCCTGGAGGCGGAACGTGTCGGGCATCGTGAAGGGGCCATTGCCCTTCTTCTGGGGCGTGTCGAAGAGCTAAGGGGAGACGCATGTTCGCCTACACGCTCCGCCGGATCGTTGCCACCATCCCCGTCATGGCGGTGGTGGCCCTTTTCGTGTTCAGCCTTCTCTACATCTCGCCGGGCGACCCGGCGGCGGTGATCGCCGGCGACCAAGCGACGCCGGCCGACGTGGAGCGCATCCGGGCCAGCCTCGGCCTGGATCGCCCATACCTCGTCCGCTTCGCCGAATGGGCGTGGAACATCATGCGGGGCGATCTCGGCACCTCGATCTTCACCAACCTGCCGGTCAGCACCATGATCGCGCAGCGCATCCAGCCTACCCTTTCGCTCATGGTGATCACCCTGATCCTCGCGATCGGGATCGCGGTGCCCATGGGCGTGATCGCGGCCTGGAAGCAGGGCACCTGGATCGACCGGCTGGTGATGGGCTTCGCCGTGCTGGGCTTCTCCGTGCCGGTCTTCGTGGTGGGCTACGTGCTGGCCTATGTCTTCGCGTTGGAACTGGATTGGCTGCCGGTGCAGGGCTACACCCCGATCGAGCGGGGGGTCTGGCCCTGGCTGCAGAACCTGATCCTGCCGTCTGTCGCGCTGGGCGGGGTGTATATCGCGCTCATCGCCCGCATCACCCGCGCGACCATGCTGGAGGTCCTGCAGCAGGACTACATCCGGACTGCACGCGCCAAAGGCGTGGGGCAGCCGGGCATCCTGTTCCTGCACGCGCTCAAGAATGCGGCGGTGCCGATCGTCACCGTCATCGGCATCGGCGTCGCCCTGCTGATCGGCGGCGCGGTGGTGACGGAAAGCGTCTTCGCCATTCCCGGCCTTGGCCGGCTCACGGTGGATGCCATCCTCCGGCGCGACTACCCGGTGATCCAGGGGGTGATCCTGCTTTTCTCCTTCACCTATGTCCTGGTGAACCTGGTGATCGACCTTCTTTACACCCTGTTCGATCCGAGGATCCGGTATTGAGCACCTCAACCTTCGGCCCTGGCACCTTCCAGCCCGGCACCCTGCCGCGGGCCGCCCTCCGGGCGGAGGACGTCGCGGCCGCGCCGCCCCTTCCGGACGTTCTGCCGCCCGTGAAGCCCCGCCACGGCTTCCTCGGCTTCCTGCGCCGCAACCCCACCATCGCGATCGGCGGCGGGCTGATGATCCTGATCCTGGCCATGGCGGTGCTCGCGCCCCTGCTCTGGACCGTGGACCCGACCGCGCTCGCGCCCGCCCGGCGCACGCGCGAACCCTCGGCCATGTACTGGTTCGGCACGGACATGCTGGGGCGGGACGTGTACTCGCGCGTGCTCTACGGGGCGCGCGTCTCGCTCATCGTCGGCTTCGCGGTCGCCTTCTTCTCCTCCGTGATCGGGCTCACCATCGGCCTGACCTCGGGCTTCGTCCGCTGGGCGGACGCCATCATCATGCGGATCATGGACGGGTTGATGTCCATCCCCTCCATCCTGTTGGCCATCGCTCTCATGGCGCTGACGCGGGGCAGCGTCGGGAACGTGATCCTCGCCATCACCATCGCCGAGGTGCCGCGCGTCTCGCGCCTCGTGCGCGGCGTCGTGCTGTCCCTGCGCGAGCAGCCTTACGTGGACGCGGCCGTGGCCTCGGGCACGTCCACCCCCCGGATCATCGTGCGCCACATCCTGCCGAACACGCTGGCGCCGCTCACGGTGCAGGCGACCTATATCTGCGCCAGCGCCATGATCGCGGAAAGCATCCTGTCCTTTATCGGCGCCGGTACGCCGCCCATCATCCCCTCCTGGGGGAACATCATGGCGGAGGGCAGGGCGCTCTGGCAGGTGAAGCCCTACATCGTGTTCTTCCCGGCCATCTTCCTTTCGCTGACGGTGCTCGCGGTGAACCTGCTCGGCGACGGCCTGCGCGACTGGCTCGACCCCCGCATGGCGAAGAAGGTCTGACCCCATGTCGCAGCATACCGGGGCAGAGGCGCCCCTCCTCGACGTCCGCAACCTCCAGACCCACTTCCGCACGCCCGATGGCGTGAACCGCGCGGTGGACGGGCTTTCGTTTCACGTCAACGCCGGCGAGACGGTTGCCATCGTGGGCGAGAGCGGCTGCGGCAAGTCCGTCACCGCCATGTCCATCCTGCGGCTGATCCCCGAGCCTCCCGGCAAGATCGCCGGCGAGATCCGCTTCCAGGGAAAGGACCTAGTCAAGCTCTCCGAGCCCGAGATGCGCGCCATCCGCGGCAACGAGGTCTCCATGATCTTCCAGGAGCCCATGACCTCGCTGAACCCGGTGCTGACCGTGGCCCGCCAAATCGGCGAGACGCTGCGGCTGCACCAGGGGCTGAGCAAGCAGGCCGCCGAGGCGAAGTCGGTGGAGATGCTCAAGCTGGTCGGAATCCCCGCGCCCGAACGGCGCGTGAAGGAGTACCCGCACCAGCTCTCGGGCGGCATGCGCCAGCGCGTGATGATCGCCATGGCGCTTGCCTGCAACCCGCAGCTCCTGATCGCGGACGAACCGACCACGGCGCTCGACGTGACGATCCAGGCGCAGATCCTCGACCTCATGCGCGACCTCAAGCACCGCGTGGGGGCCGCCATCGTGCTGATCACCCACGACCTCGGCGTGGTGGCCGAGGTCGCCGAGCGGGTGATCGTGATGTATGCCGGCCGCAAGGTGGAGGAGGCTCGGGTCGAGGAGCTCTTCGCCAACCCCAAGCATCCCTATACGCAGGGCTTGCTCGGCGCCGTGCCCAAGCTCGGCTCCTCCCTCACCGGGGAGCAGTCGCGGCTTGCCGAGATCCCGGGCCTCGTGCCCAGCCTCAAGCAGCGGATCGATGGCTGCGTCTTCGCCGGCCGGTGCCCGAAGGTGACCGATCTCTGCCGCGCCGTGGCGCCCGCCCTGGAACCCAAGGCCCCGAACCACGTCGCCGCCTGCCATTACGCCGAGAAGGAACGCCTCGCGGCATGAGCGCCAGCCTGACCACGACCGCGCCGCTGCTGCGCGTCGACGACCTGAAGAAGCACTTTCCCCTTCGCGGGGGACTGCTGGGTGGCGTCACCGGTTACGTTTACGCGGTGGACGGCGTTTCCTTCGACATCGCGAAGGGCGAGACCCTGTCCCTTGTCGGCGAGTCCGGCTGCGGCAAGTCCACCGTGGGGAAGGCGGTGCTGCGGCTCTTCGACATCACCTCCGGGCAGGTGGTGCTGGATGGCCAGCGGGTGGACACACTCCGCCAGGGTCAGCTCCGGCCCATGCGCCGGCGGGTGCAGGTGGTGTTCCAGGACCCCTTCAGCTCGCTCAACCCCCGCATGCGCGTGCGCGACATCCTGGCCGAGCCGATCCGCAACTTCGGATTGGCCAAGGACCGTGCGGACCTCGACCGGCGCTTGGCCGAGCTGATGGATACCGTGCGCCTTCCGCGCGACGCGATCGGCCGCTGGCCGCACGAGTTCTCCGGCGGGCAGCGCCAGCGCATCGGCATCGCGCGCGCGCTCGCCGCCGAGCCCGACCTGATCATCTGCGATGAGGCGGTCTCGGCGCTCGACGTCTCGGTCAAGGCGCAGATCGTCAACCTCCTGCAGGACCTTCAGACGAAGCTCGGCCTCGCGCTGCTCTTCATCAGCCACGACCTGGCGGTGGTGGAGCACATGACCCACCGCGTGGCCGTGATGTATCTCGGCAAGATCGTGGAGGTGGCGCCCCGCCGGTCGCTCTTCGCGGCGCCCAAGCACCCCTATACCCAGGCGCTGCTGTCGGCCGTGCCGGTGCCTCAGCCGGGGGCGGCGCGCACGCGCATCATCCTCAAGGGTGACGTGCCGAGCCCCATCAACCCCCCGACGGGCTGCCGCTTCCACACCCGCTGCCCCTATGTCTTCGACCGCTGCCGGGTGGACGAGCCACTCCTCAAGCCCACCAGCCCCGGCCACACGGCCGCCTGCCACCTCCACGACCTCCCGGCGGATCAGAACCCCTTGGCACGCGACATCTCCCCCCTTCATTAGGGGGTGAGGAGGGGACCTCGCTTGACGCACCGGGGGTGCCGCGCGACCTTTCTGGCCATGGAGGTCCCCTCAGGGGATCCGAGCGGGAGCCGAATATGCCGAATGTCAGCCTCACGGTGAACGGCCAGCAGCAGAGCGTGCAGGTGGAGGGCCGCACCCTCCTGGTGGAGCTGCTGCGGGAAAAGCTGCGCCTCACCGGAACCCATGTGGGCTGCGACACCAGCCAGTGCGGCGCCTGTGTCGTGCATGTGGACGGGGAAAGCGTGAAGGCCTGCACCATGCTGGCCGTGCAGGCGGATGGAAGCACCGTCACCACCATCGAGGGGCTGGCCGCTCCCGACGGCACGCTGCACCCCATGCAGGAAGCCTTCCGCGAGTATCACGCGCTGCAATGCGGCTTCTGCACGCCGGGCATGGTGATGTCCGCCGTGGACCTCGTGCACAAGCACCCGCAGGGCATGAGTGAGCAGGAGATCCGCGAGGGGCTTGAGGGCAACCTCTGCCGCTGCACGGGCTACCACAACATCGTCAAGGCGATCGCGGCCGCGCAGGAGGTCATGCAAGGCCGCCGCGACGCCCTCGCCCCGGCCGAGGTCTGATCCCCATGTACGACTTCGCTTATCACAAGCCCTCCACGGTTGCGGAGGCGGTGGGGCTGCTGGCCGATCCCGACGCCCGCCCGATCTCCGGCGGGCAGACGATCCTGCCGGCGCTGAAGCACCGGCTGGATCATCCTTCCGCCCTGGTGGACCTGTCCGGCATTGCGGAGCTTCGCGGCATCCGGCGGGAAGGCGACCGGATCGTCATCGGCGCCATGGCCCGGCACAACGAGATCCAGAACGACCCGGCGGTGAAGGCGGCCATTCCGGCGCTGGCCTGGATGGCCGGGCACCTCGGCGACACCCAGGTCCGCAACCGCGGCACCATGGGCGGTTCGCTGGCGAACAACGACCCGGCCGCGGACTATCCCTCCGCCGCGCTCGCGCTCGGGGCCACCTTTGTGACGGACCGGCGGCGGATCGCGGCGGACGACTATTTCCAGGGCATGTTCACCACCGCCCTCGAGCCCGGCGAACTCCTGACCGCCATCGAGTTCCCGATCCCGGAGAAGGCCGGCTATGCGAAGATGCGCAACCCGGCCTCCCGCTACGTCATGACCGGGGTTTTCGTCGCCCGCGGCCCGGCGGGCATCCGGGTGGTGGTGAACGGCGCCGGCCCGGGTGTCTTCCGGCAGTCGGAGATGGAGGCGGCGCTTGCCGCCAACTGGTCGCCCGATGCCGTCGCCAGCATCCGCCAGTCCGCGGATGGGCTGAACGGCGACATCCATGGCAGCGCCGAGTACCGCGCCCATCTCGTCACTGTCATGGCCAAGCGCGCCATTCTTGATGCCGGCTGATCTGGTGGGGGCCGCTCCGTCGGCCCCCGCTCCAGCCGGAGCCCATCTCGTGGTCGTCGGCGCCGGCATCGTGGGCGCCTGCACCGCACTCGCGGCGCTGGACCGGGGCTTTCGCGTCACCATCCTTGATCCCGGCCCCCCCGGCGGCGAGCAGGCGGCTTCCTTCGGAAACGGCTGCTGGCTTTCCCCCATGTCCGTCATTCCGCCGGCCGTGCCGGGTTTGTGGCGCAAGGTGCCGGGTTTCCTGCGCGACCCGCTCGGGCCACTGGCGATCCGCTGGTCCTACCTGCCGCGCGTCCTGCCCTGGCTGCTGGCCTATTTGCGTTCTGGCGCGACGGAGGACCGGGTTCTCCGCACGGCCCAGGCCCTGCGGCCGCTGCTGCGCGACACCGCCGCCCTGCACAAGGCGCTGGCCGAACGCGCGGGCGTGGCGGGGCTGATCCGTCGCGACGGCCTTATGTATGTCTATCCCACGCGCGAGGACTACGAGGCCGAGGGCCTGGGCTGGCGCATCCGCCGCGCCGTGGGGCTTTCCTGGAAGGAGATCGGGCCGGAGGAGATGCGACAGCTCCAGCCTGAACTGGACCGCCGCTACGGCTTCGGCGCCCTGTTCGAGGAAGGTGGCCATTGCACCGACCCGGGTGCCTATGTCGCGGCGCTGGTTGCCCAAGCCACCGCCGAGGGGGCGGTGCTGCGCGCCGCGGCCGCGACCGGCTTCCGGGTAGAGGGCGGGCGGTTGCGGGCGGTGTTGACGGGGCAGGGGGAAATCCTCGCGGACCGCGCCGTGATCTGCGCCGGCGCGCGGTCGAAGGCCCTCGCCGCCGCGGCCGGTTCGCGCGTTCCGCTCGAAACCGAGCGCGGCTATCACGCCGTTGTCCGTGGCGCAGAAACCGGGCCGCGGATTCCTGTGATGCCGTCTGATGGAAAGATGGCCATCACCGCCACCCGCGCAGGCTTGCGTGTCTCCGGCCAGGTGGAGATCGCCGGACTGGAAGCGGTGCCCGACTGGCGCCGCGCCGGCATCCTTCGGGATCACCTCCTGCGCGCGTTCCCGGCCTTGCCGCGAAATCTTCCGGAAGACGGCGTGTCCTTCTGGATGGGCCACCGCCCCTCCATGCCGGACGGGCTGCCCTGCCTCGGGCACGCGCGTGCGACGCCGGATGTGGTGCTGGCGTTCGGGCACGGGCATGTGGGGCTGGCCAGTGGACCGCTCAGCGGGGAGGTGGCAGCAGCCCTTGCGGCAGGCGTGGCACCGCCGGTCGATCTCGCGCCTTACAATCCTCGACGATTCACCTAGCATTCCTTGTCTGGCCGTGCCAGCATGAGGATACCGGTCCTGCATCCCGTCGGGCCGACAGGTTTGCGGAAATAGAGATACAGTGTTCCCCGAGAATGAATCGCAGGGTGGCACCGGGCCCGTAGAGGCTGAGGTGAAGTGGTACAACGGCCGCAAGGGCTTTGGCTTTGTGCTCGGTCCCGATGGGCAGGACGTTTTTTTCCACGCATCCGCAATGGCTGAGGCCGGCATCCAGTCGGCTGACACGGGCGACAAGCTCGTCTGCGAAATCGGTACGGACCGTCAGGGGCGGCGTCTGGTTACCCGCATTGTTGAGCTGAAGCCCGGTCCGGGCGGCGGTTCCGGTGGCGGCGGCGGTGGCTTCGGGGATCGTCCGCCGCGCCGTGACTTCGGTGGTGGTGGCTTTGGGGATCGTCCGCCGCGCCGTGACTTCGGCGGCGGTGGTGGCTTTGGTGATCGTGCTCCCCCGCGCCGTGACTTCGGCGGCGGCGGTGGCTTCGGCGATCGTGCTCCCCCGCGCCGTGACTTCGGCGGTGGTGGTGGTTTCGGTGCCCCGGCGGGTGGTGGCTTTGGCGCGCCGCGCCGCGACTTTGGTGACCGTCCGCCGCGCCGCGACTTCGGCCGTGACGAAGGTGGTCCGACCTATGCCGTGAACGGCACCGTGAAGTGGTTCGACCAGGTGCGCGGCTTCGGCTTCGTGACCCCGGACGACGGTGGCCAGGACGTGTTCCTGCATTCCTCCGTGCTGCAGCGTGCCGGCGTGACCGATGTTCAGCAGGGCCAGAAGGTGGCGCTGGACGTTCGCGATGGTCAGCGCGGCCGCCAGGCCGTGCAGTACAAGGGCGACTGATCGCGCCTTTCGGCCGATGATGGAAAGCCCCGGCCCCGTGCCGGGGCTTTCTGATTCCGGCTCCTTCACCTCCGCCTGCGGGCGTTAGTCATTCCTTCACGTCGGCTGCCCATTCTCTGCCGCAGGGCGGGAAACCCGCCAACGCGAAGGGAAGACCCCGATGGCGACGAATTCAGTCAACACGAACATCGGCGCGCAGGTCGCGCTGCAATCGCTGAACCGCACCAACGAGGCGATGGCGACGACGCAGAAGCGTGTCTCGACCGGCTATCGCGTGGCGGACGCCAAGGATGACGGCGCAGCCTTTGCGGTTGCCCAGACTGTCCGTGCGGACATCGCGGGCCTCACCTCCGCCAACGAGCAGATGGGCAGCGTGAAAGGCATCCTGGACACCACCCTCGCGGGCCTGAACAAGGTTTCCGAGACCATGTCCCAGATCCGCGGCGTGCTGGTGAAGCTGGCTGACGGCACGCTTTCGAACGACCAGCGAACCCAATACCAGGCGCAGTACACTTCACTTCGCACCCAGGTGACCAACTTCGTCCAGGATGCGACCTATAACGGCCGCACCCTGCTCACCACCACCGTCGCTTCGGGAGGCGGCAACATCGCCACAACCCGCAACGAACAGGCCACGCTCTTCACCCTCGTCGCGGTGGAGGGCGCCTCCACGCTCGTGGTCGCCGCCGCGCCGACCGATGCCGCGGCCGCCGCGACGGCGCTCGCCGCCAACGGCGATTTCGTGACCAAGATGACGGCAGTGAACACCGCGCTGAACACCTTCGGCTCGAACTCGAACTATCTCGACGCGCAGATGGGCTACAACAAGGAGAAGCTCGATGCGCTCGACACAGGCCTCGGCTCCCTGATCGATGCCGACCTGGCCAAGGAGAGCGCGAGGCTGGAGGCCCTGAAGATCCGGCAGCAGCTCGGAACCCAGGCGCTCGGCATCGCCAACCAGACGCCGCAGGGCCTGCTCAGCCTCTTCCGCGGCTAGGCCTTCGAGCCCATTCCGGATCGGCGCAGGCCACCCTATCTTTCTTCCGAAACATGGGAGGATAGGGGCTATGAACGGCTTCGCCGCGCAGGACGCCTGCATCGTGGGCTGGTCCCACACGCCCTTCGGCAAGCTGGAGGACGCGCCGGATGCGGAAGCGCTGATCGGCCGCGTCGCCCGCGCGGCGATCGAGGATGCCGGCATCGACCCCCTCGACGTGGACTCGATCTACGTTGGCCATTTCAATGGCGGCTTCCAGAAGCAGGATTTTCCTTCCTCCCTGGTGATGCAGTCCGTTCCGGAGCTCCGCTTCCGCCCGGCAACGCGGCTGGAGAACGCCTGCGCCACCGGCTCCGCCGCGATCCATGGCGCCATGGACTTCCTCGCGGCCGGGCGCGGTCGCTTCGCGCTGGTCGTCGGCGTGGAGAAGATGACCGCCATTCCTGGCGCCCAGGTGGGCGATGTGCTGCTCGGCTGCGCCTACCGGCGGGAGGAAGGTGACATTCCCGCGGGGTTCGCCGGTGTCTTCGCCCGCATCGCCGATGCTTATTTCCAGCGACACGGCGACCAGTCCGACGCCTTGGCTGCCATCGCGGCCAAGAACCACCGCAACGGCGTGGACAATCCTTACGCCCAGATGCGCAAGGACCTCGGCTACGAGTTCTGCCGCACCGAGAGCGAGCGGAACCCCATCGTGGCCGGCCCATTGAAGCGCACGGATTGCAGCCTCGTCTCGGACGGGGCGGCGGCGCTCGTGCTGACCGATGCCGGAACGGCTGCCGCCATGGGGAAGGCCATCCGCTTCCGCGCGGCGGTGCAGGTGAACGACCTGATGCCGATCTCCGCCCGCGACATCACCCGCTTCGAGGGCGCGCGCGAAGCTTGGCGGCGCGCCTACGAGTCGGCCGGCATCGGGGTCGCCGACCTCTCCTTCGCGGAGGTGCATGACTGCTTCACGATCGCCGAGCTGATCGACTACGAGGCCATGGGGCTGGTGCCGGAAGGGCAGGGGGCTCGCGCCGTGCTGGATGGCACCGTCGCCAAGGGCGGGCGGTTGCCGGTGAACCCCTCCGGCGGCCTGAAGTCCAAGGGACATCCGATCGGAGCCACGGGTGTTTCCATGCATGTGCTGGCCGCCATGCAGCTCGCGGAAGAGGCGGGAGGCATGCAGGTGCCGGGCGCCACGCTCGGTGGAGTCTTCAACATGGGCGGCGCGGCGGTGGCCAACTACGTCTCGATTCTGGAGCGGCTGCGCTGAGGAAACCGCTCCTCATCGGCTCAGAGATCTATCGCGGCTCCACCTACGGCCCCAGGCACCCCCTCGCCATTCCCCGGGTGCCGGCCATGCTGGACCTGGTGCGTGCGCTCGGTTGGCTTGACCCGGCGCGCTACCTCGACAGCCCGTTGGCGACGGAGGGGCAGCTCACGCGCTATCACACGCCCGATTACGTGGCGGCGCTCCGCCGCGCGGAGGCCGATCAGGCCGTCTCGCCGGAGGTGAGGGAGCGGCACCACCTCGGTGCCCACGGCAATCCCGTGTACCGCGAGGTCTTCCGCCGGCCAGCCACCAGCGCGGGGGGAGCCATCCTCGCCGCTAGACTCACCCGCGGCGGCGGGATCGCGCACGTGCCCGGCGCCGGCACGCACCACGCCCTGCCCGACCGCGCCAGTGGCTTCTGCTACATCAACGACCCTGTCCTGGGCCTGCTGGAATGGCTGGATCTCGGCCTGACCAACATCCTTTACGTGGACATCGATGCCCATCACGGGGACGGCGTTGAACTGGCTTTCCGGAAGGACCCGCGCGTCTTCACCTTGTCCGTGCACGAGGCCGGGCGCTGGCCTTTCACCGGGCGGCTGGAGGACCGTGCCGGCGGGTACGCCCGGAACATCCCCGTGCCGCAGGGCTTCAACGACACGGAGATGGACCACGTGCTGCACGCGGCCATCCTGCCGATCCTGCGCCATCTCCGCCCGGCGGCCGTCATGCTCCAGTGCGGCGCCGACGCATTGGAGGAGGATCCGCTGGCCCGGCTTTCCCTCTCCAACAACGCTCACGCCGCGGTGGCGGCCGCGCTGCGGGACCAAGCGCCCCGCCTGATCGTCACGGGGGGAGGAGGCTACAATCCCTGGACCGTGGCGCGGTGCTGGGCCGCCGTCTGGGGGACGCTGGATCGCCGCGCCATGCCCGAACATCTCCCCCCTGAGGCCGAGGCCGTGCTGCGGGCCCTTACCTGGGACCGTGCGGCCGGGCGCCGTCCGCCCGAGCACTGGTTCACCACGCTGATCGACAGCCCCCGGCCCGGGTCGCTGCGGGCCGAGGTCGTGGCCGCCTGCGAGGCGGTACTGGAAGGCCTTCCGGAACCCGCTACGCCGGAACCAGCAGGCTGACGGCGGCCTGGGCTGCGATCCCCTCCTCCCTTCCGGGAAAGCCGAGACGCTCGGTCGTGGTGGCCTTCACGGACACCCGTCCCTCATCCACCCCGAGCAGCGAGGCCACCCGCGCGATCATGGCCGGGGCATGCGGGGTGATCTTCGGCCGCTCGCAGATCAGCGTCACGTCGGCATTGGCCAGCACCCCACCTCGGGCGGCAATCCGCCCGGCGGCGTGACGCAGGAAGGCGGCGCTGTCGGCGTCCTTCCACTGCACCTGGCTGGGTGGGAAGTGGCGGCCGATATCGCCCTCGGCCAGTGCGCCGTAGATCGCGTCGCACAGGGCGTGCAGCCCCACATCGGCGTCCGAATGACCGTCCAGGCCCAGGGCGTGCGGCACCTCCACCCCGCAGAGGAACAGCGGGCGCCCCTCCAACAGGCGATGCACGTCAAAGCCGGTGCCGACTCGCGGCAGCATCTGGGGGAGCATCGAGGCCTCCATTCGTTCGAGATCACCGGGCAGGGTGATCTTCACGTTCGCTTCTGAGCCAGGCACCAGCCGGACGGCGTGCCCTGCCGCCTCGAGAAGGGCCGCGTCGTCCGTCGCCCCCGGCGCGGCCTGGCGGTGCAGCGCGAGCAGCAGGGGAAAGCGGAAGCCTTGCGGCGTCTGGGCGCGAAACAGCCCGTCGCGCTGGACGGTGCGCAGGATGGTGCCCTCCTCGGCCTGCTTCAGCGTGTCGGCCACGGGCTGGGCCGGGATCGCGCCCTCCGCTTCCGACAGCGTCGCCACGACGGCATCCACCATGCCGGGCGGCAGGAAGGGCCGCGCCGCGTCATGCACCAGCACCAGCTCCGGCGCGTCGCCGGCCAGCGCCTCCAGCCCGGCATGCACGCTGGCCTGGCGGGTCGCCCCGCCCGTGACCGCCGGGCGGGCGGGCAGTCCCTGAAGCATGGCATCCACCCGCCCGCGCTCCGCTTCGGCGCAGACCGGCTGGAGCAGGTCGACGCACCCGTCTCGCAGCAACGCCTCGGCGGCGTGGCGCAGCACGGGGCGCCCGAGCAAGGGCAGGAACTGCTTGGGTTCCGCGCCGCCAAGGCGTTCTCCCCGTCCGGCTGCCATCAGCAACGCCGCCACCCGCATTCAGCCATCCCTTCCAAAGCGGCCCCGATGGGGCGTGCGGAACCTAGCCGCAGCGGGCGCCGCCGCCCAGCAGGGGGAAACGCGATGCCGCTTGACCGCGCGGCTGCCCGTTTGATAGGCACTTGCCCATGCAGACACCCGCGAGCCACCGAGAGGCTGCCCATCCCGAGGGCAGGCCGCCGCTGCGCCCCATCGTGCTTGGCGATATCCGCATCGAACGGCCGGTGATCCTGGCCCCCATGTCGGGCGTGACGGACCTTCCCTTCCGGCAGGTGGCGCGGGGCCTCGGCACGCCGATGGTTGTCAGCGAGATGATCGCGAGCCAGGCAATGGTGCGCGAGAACCGCCAGACCCTGAAGATGGCGGAAGTGGACGGCTTCGGCGGCCCCGCCAGCGTGCAGCTCGCCGGCTGCGACCCGGAGGTGATGGCCGAGGCCGCGCGCCTGGCCGTGGACCATGGTGCCGCGCTGGTGGACATCAACTTCGGCTGCCCGGTGAAGAAGGTGGCGGTGGGCCAGCAGGCCGGCAGTGCCCTGATGCGCGACGAGATCAAGGCCGCCCGCATCCTGGAAGCGATGGTGCGCGCCGTTTCCGTGCCCGTGACGCTGAAGATGCGGATGGGCTGGGACCATTCGAGCCTGAACGCCCCCAACCTCGCCCGCATCGCGGAAGCCTGCGGCATCCGGATGGTGACGGTGCACGGGCGCACCCGGCAGATGCTCTACACGGGAACGGCGGACTGGGCTTTCGTGGCCCGGGTGAAGGCGGCGGTCTCCATCCCCGTTATCGTGAACGGGGACATCCTGGGCCCGCTCGACGCCGCCGAGGCGCTGCGCCAGTCGGGCGCGGACGGCGTCATGATCGGCCGCGGCGCCTATGGTCGTCCCTGGCTGCCCGGGATGGTTGCCGATTACCTGGCGACGGGCGTCATGCCCGAGGTTCCGCCGCTAGCCGAGCAGCACGCCACGCTGATGCACCATTATGCGGCCATGCTTTCCCACCACGGCAGCAACCCCGGCCTGCGCCTCGCCCGCAAGCACGTCGCCTGGTACTCGCGCGGGCTGCCCGGCAGCGCCGAGTTCCGCGTCCGCATCAACGCAGCCGACACCGTCGAGGAAGCGCTGGCGGCGATCGAGGGCTTCTACCAGCCGCTCCTCGACGCGGGGGTGGAGGGCGTGAGGGACATGTTCCGCGACGCCGGCCGCGCGGCGCCCGAGGGCACCGCCGGCGATGTCGCCGCCAGGATGGCTGATCCAGCCGACCTTGCCGCCTGACGGAGGCACCATGCCCGATAGCCAAGATTCCCTTCGCCTCGCAGGTCTGCCCAGCAGCATGCACCTGCTGTCCGCGCTTCCCGTGCCCGTGGTCCTGCTGGATACCGAGGAGCGCTTTCGCTTCGCCAACCCGGCGGCTGAGCTATTCTTCGGGATCTCCTCGGCCAGCCTCAAGCAGATGCAGCTGACGGACCTGCTGCCGGAGGACTCGCGCCTGCCGGCCCTGGTTCGACAGGTCCGGGCCGCCGACGCGCCGGTGTCCGACCACGACCTGAACCTGCACTCCCCCCGCATCCACCGGGACGGCGTGGCCGTCCGCGGCGCGCCCCTGCCGGAGATGCCGGGCGCCGTGCTGCTCACCCTGCAGGACGGCTCCACCGCGCAGAAGCTCGACCGCCAGCTGAACTTCCGGGGCGCGGCGCGGGGCGCCAGCGCGATGGCGGCCATGCTGGCGCACGAGGTGAAGAACCCGCTTTCGGGCATCCGGGGAGCGGCCCAGCTTCTGGAACAGGCCGCCTCCGAGGCCGATCGCGAGCTCTGCGTGCTGATCCAGGACGAAGTGGACCGCATCCGTGACCTCGTCGAGCGCATGGACATGTTCTCCGAGCGCCCCCTGGAGCGGGAGGAGGTGAACATCCACGAGGTGCTGGACCATGTGCGCCGCATCGCCGGCACTGGCTTCGCCGCGCATCTGCGCATCCTCGAGGAATACGACCCCTCCCTCCCGCCGGTCTGGGGCAACCGCGACCAGCTCGTGCAGATCCTGCTCAACCTCGTGAAGAACGCGGCCGAGGCGGTGGACCCGCGGGAAGGGGAGATTGTTCTCTCCACCGCCTATCGCCACGGCGTGCGCCTCGCGATTCCTGGCTCGCTGGAGCGGGTGCACCTGCCGCTGGAGGTGAGCGTCCGCGACAACGGCCCGGGCATCGCCGAGGACATCCGCGCGAGCCTGTTCGAGCCCTTCATCACCACCAAGCGGGGCGGGCAGGGGCTCGGCCTCGCGCTGGTGGCCAAGCTGGTGGCGGATCATGGCGCGCTGATTGCGTGTGACAGCCGGCCGGGCCGCACGGCCTTCCGGCTTTCCCTCGCGACCCCGCCGACCGGTGGCGCGGCGGCCCTTCCGGCCCGCCTGCGCCAGCCGGCCTGAACGCGGCCTCACCAAGAAAAAAGATGACCGAACGCACCATTCTGATCGCGGATGACGACCGCGCCATCCGCACCGTCCTGGCGCAGGCCCTGGGACGCGCGGGCTACAACGTGCGCGCCACCTCCTCCGCCGCCACCCTGTGGCGCTGGGTGGAGGACGGGGAGGGGGATCTGGTCATCACCGACGTGGTGATGCCGGACGAGAACGGGCTAGACCTGGTGCCCCGGATCCGCCGGGTTCGGCCGGACCTGCGGGTGGTGGTGATGAGCGCCCAGTCCACCTTCGCCACCGCCCTGAAGGCCGCCCAGCGCGGCGCCTTCGACTACCTGCCCAAGCCTTTCGACCTGAAGGACCTGCTCTCGCTCGTCGGCCGGGCGCTGGCGGCGCCGGTGGTCCAGCCGGAAGAGGAGGGGCAGGAGCCGGAGGAGGAGCGCCTGCCGCTGGTCGGCCGCTCCGCCGCCATGCAGGAGATCTACCGCACCGTCGCGCGGCTCACGACCACCGACCTGACCGTGATGATCACGGGCGAGTCCGGCACCGGCAAGGAGCTGGTCGCCCGCGCCCTGCACGACTATTCCCGCCGCCGTTCCGGCAGCTTTGTGGCCGTGAACATGGCGGCCATCCCGCGCGACCTGATCGAGGCAGAGCTGTTCGGCCACGAGCGAGGCGCCTTCACAGGCGCCATGTCCCGCGGTGTCGGGCGCTTCGAGCAGGCGGCGGGCGGGACGCTGTTCCTGGACGAGATCGGGGACATGCCCTCCGAGGCCCAGACCCGCCTGCTGCGCGTGCTGCAGGAGGGCGAGTTCACCACGGTGGGCGGCCGCACCCCGATCAAGGCGAATGTGCGGATCGTGGCGGCAACCCACCGCGACCTCCGCCAGTCCATCCGCCAAGGCCTGTTCCGCGAGGACCTTTTCTACCGCCTCAACGTGGTGCCCATCCGCCTGCCCCCCCTGCGGGAACGCGCCGAGGACATTCCCCTGCTCGCCCGGCACTTCCTGGACCGGGCTAAGGCCTCCGGCCTGCCCTCCAAGTCGCTGGACAACGGGGCGGTGGAGCGGCTGAAGTCGCACCCATGGCCCGGGAACGCGCGCGAGCTGGAAAACCTGATGCGGCGCCTCGCCGCGCTGTACCCCCAGGAGGTGATCGGCGAGGACGCGGTGGCGGCCGAGCTGGCCGAGGCCGAGCCGGGTCCGGGCGCTCAGGCCGCTCCCGCCAGCGCCGAAACGCTGGAGCAGGCGGTGGAGCGGCACCTCGCCACCTTCATGAGCGCCCAGCGGGACGGGCTGCCGGTGCGCGACCTCTACGAGCGCGTGCTGGCCGAGGTGGAGCGGCCCCTGCTGCGGCTGGCCCTGGCCAACACCCGCGGCAACCAGATCAAGGCCGCCGCCATGCTCGGCCTGAACCGCAACACGCTGAGAAAGAAGATCCGGGAGCTGGAGCTGCCGGTGGTCCGCGGCCTGTCGTGACGGCCCGCCCGTGAGTCGCGCGCGGCGCGAGCCGGTGCGCCTGGCCCGGCGACTCGCGGACATGCTCCTGGGCCGGGTGATGACCCTGGCCCTGGCCGTGGGCGCCCTGCTGGTGGGCATTGCCTCCTTCGCGGTGCTCTCGGGCGGCAATCCCTTCGGGCCCGCCAGCGCCTCGCAGACGGCCGTCCTGATCTTCGTCAACGCGGCGATCGTTCTGCTGCTGCTGGCCAGCCTCGCCGGGCGGCTGGTGCGGGTCTGGGCGGAGCGGCGGCGGGGCAGCGCGGGCTCGCGCCTGCACGTGCGGCTCGTGATGCTGTTCGGCGTGGTGGCGGTGGTGCCGGCGCTGCTGGTGGCGGTCTTCGCCGCCGTGTTCTTCCAGCTGGGCATCCAGGCCTGGTTCGGGGACAAGGTGCGCGACACGCTGGAGGCCAGCCTGGTCGCCTCCCGCGCCTATCTCGACGAGAACCGGAACACCATCCGCGCCGATGCGCTGGCCATGGCCGCGGACCTGAACCGCGCCGGCACCATGTTGCCCGACAACACCATCGGCTTCAGCCGCGTGCTCACCACTCACACCGCGCTGCGTGGCCTGACGGAAGCCACGGTGTTCGAGCCCGTGCTGGGCCGGGTCATCGCCAGCGCCGGCCTCGGCAGCGCGCTGGTGATCGACCCGCCGCCGGCCTGGGCCATGGAGATCGCCCGCCAGGGCGACGTGGCCGTGCTTGCCTCCGAGGGAGAGGAAGGCCGGGTGCAGGGTCTCGTCGCGCTCGACATCGATCCCGGGCTGATGCTGCTGATCAACCGTCCGATGGACCCCTCCATCATCGAGCACATGCAGCGGACGGAGCTCGCCTTCCAGGAATACGACCAGCTCGACCAGAACCGATCGGGTCTGCAGATCACCTTCGTGCTGATCTTCGCCATCGCGACGCTGCTGGTCCTGCTGGCGGCGGTGCTGATCGGCCTGGTCATGGCAAACCAGATCGCACGCCCCATCTCCCGCCTGATCAATGCGGCCGAGCGGGTGAGGGGAGGCGACCTTTCCTTCCGCGTGGAGGAGGGGCGCGCGGATGACGAGGTCGGCAGCCTGTCGCGCGCCTTCAACCGCATGACCAACCAGCTGGCCGCGCAGCGGAGCGAACTCCTGGAGGCCTACCGCCAGCTCGACGACCGCCGGCGCTTCACCGAAGGGGTGCTGGCCGGCGTTTCGGCCGGGGTGATCGGCCTTGATGCCGACGGCCGCATCAACCTGCCCAACCGCCCCGCCAGCGAGCTTCTCGGCCAGGACCTGGAGGCCGCGGTGGGCCGGCCGCTTGACGAGGTGGTGCCCGAGTTCCGCGCCTTCCTGGCCGCGGCCGCCGCGACTCCCGAACGCGCGAGAACGGAGGAGATCCCGGTTCCCGGCCCTTCCGGCCGCCGCACGCTTCTGGCGCGCATCGGCGCGGAGTTCGACGCGGGCGGGCTTTCCGGCTACGTGCTGACCTTCGACGACATCACCGCCCTGCTTTCGGCGCAGCGCACCGCCGCCTGGGCGGACGTGGCGCGGCGCATCGCCCATGAGATCAAGAATCCCCTGACCCCCATCCAGCTCTCCGCCGAGCGCCTGAAGCGACGCTATCTCAAGCAGATCACCGACGATCCCGACACCTTCAAGGCCTGCACGGACACCATCGTCCGGCAGGTGGGCGACATCGGGCGGATGGTGGACGAGTTCTCGGCCTTTGCCCGGATGCCGCAGCCGGTGATGCGGCCGGAAAGCCCGGCCCAGCTCGTGCGGGAGGCCCTGGTGCTCCAGCGCGATGCCCATCCGGCGATCCAGTACGAGCTGCGCATGCCCGACACCCCGTCTCCCGTGCGCTGTGACCGGCGGCTGATCAACCAGGCGCTCACGAACCTCCTGCAGAACGCGGCCGATGCCATTGCCATGCGGCCGGAAGGCGAGGCGGGCGGGCGGGTGACGCTCGAGGTGTCCACCAACCAGGGGTGGCTCCACCTTTCGGTGGAGGACAACGGCGTGGGCTTGCCCGGGGACGGCGAGAGGGACAGGCTCACGGAACCTTATGTGACCCACAAGACGAAGGGGACGGGGCTCGGGCTTGCCATCGTGAAGAAGATCATGGAGGACCATGGGGGTGGGTTGGCGCTCGCGGACGGTTCGGATGGCGGCGCCCGCGCCACGCTGACGCTGCCTCAGAACGGATTGGTCCAGGGATTGTCGGAGCCGCAGGGATTGCAGGAACGAGGAACGGAGATGCTGCGCCATGGCGCATGACATCCTGATCGTGGACGACGAGCCCGACATCCGGGCCCTGATCGACGGCATTCTGGCCGACGAGGGCTACGAGGTGCGGCAGGCCGCGAACAGCGACCAGGCCCTGGCCGCCTTCCGGCAGAAGCGGCCCAGCATGGTCATCCTCGACATCTGGCTGCAGAACTCCCGGCTGGACGGACTCGGCATCCTGGATGCCATCCACCGCGAGGAGCCGCGGGTGCCGGTGGTGATGATCTCCGGACATGGCACGATCGAGACGGCCGTGCAGGCCATCCAGCAGGGCGCCTACGACTTCATCGAGAAGCCCTTCAAGTCCGACCGGCTGCTGCTGATCGCGGCGCGCGCCCTGGAAGCGGCGCGCCTGAAGCGTGAGAACAGCGAGCTCAAGCTGCGCGGCGGCTCCGAGACGGAGCTGGTCGGCACCTCATCCCTGATCGCCCAGATCCGGAGCGCCATCGAGAGGGTCGCCCCCACCGGCTCCCGCGTGCTGCTGACCGGGCCCGCCGGCTCGGGCAAGGAGGTGGCCGCGCGGGCCATCCATGCCCGCTCCCGCCGGGCGGACGAGCCTTTCGTCGCCCTGAACTGCGCCACCCTCAACCCCTCCCGCTTCGAGGAGGAGCTGTTCGGCGTCGAGGGCGGCCCGGACCCGGTTGCCCAACCCCGCCGACAGGGCGTGCTGGAGCGCGCCCATGGGGGAACCCTGCTGCTGGACGAGGTGGCGGACATGCCACTGGAGACCCAGGGCAAGATCGTCCGCGCCCTGCAGGAGCAAGGGTTCGAGCGCATCGGCGGCGCGACGCGGGTGAAGGTGGACGTGCGCGTCACCGCCACCACCAACCGCGACCTTTCGGCCGAGATCGCCGCCGGGCGCTTCCGCGAGGACTTGTTCTACCGTCTCGCGGTGGTGCCGCTCCGCATGCCCTCGCTGCGCGAGCGGCGCGAGGACGTGCCGGCGCTGGCCCGTCACTTCATGGCGAAATCCGCCGAGAACTCGGGCGTTCCCGCGCGCGAGATCAGCGAGGACGCCATGGCCGCGATGCAGGCCTATGACTGGCCCGGCAACGTCCGCCAACTTCGGAACCTCGTGGACTGGCTGCTCATCATGGCTCCCGGCGGCCCTGCCGACCCGATCAGGCCGGAGATGCTGCCGCCCGAGGTCGGCTCCTCCGCCCCGGCCATGCTCAAGCTGGACCGTTCCAGCGAGATCATGACCCTGCCGCTGCGCGACGCGAGGGAGCTGTTCGAGCGTCAGTACCTGGAAGCCCAGCTGTTGCGCTTCGGCGGCAACATCAGCCGGACCGCGAACTTCGTCGGCATGGAACGCTCAGCCCTGCACCGGAAGCTGAAGTTCCTGGGCGTGCAGGCCGAGGACCGGGCGCCGGTGTCGTGAAGGGGTCGCGTGAACGGAGCCGCCCGAGCGGACTGATCTGATGTCGAGAATTGCCTACGTGAACGGGCGCTACGTCGCCCAGCGTGACGCCTGCGTGAACATCGAGGACCGCGGGTATCAGTTCGGCGACGGCATCTACGAGGTCGTTCACCTCTACGGCGGCCGCTTCGTGGATGCCGACCTGCACCTGGCACGGCTGGAGCGCTCGGTCGGCGAGATCCAGTTGGATCTTCCGATGCCGCTGGCTTCCCTCAAGCTGGTGCTGGCGGAGGTCGCCCGCCGCAACCGGGTGGCGGAAGGCCTCCTCTACATGCAGGTCAGCCGTGGCGTTGCGCGGCGGGACCACGCGTTCCCCAAGGTGAAGGTGCCCGTCAGCCTCGTGGTCACGGCGCGCCGTATCGCGCCGTATCCCGCCACGCTGGATGGCTGGAACATGAATGTCATCACCTTGCCCGATCTCCGCTGGGCCCGGCGCGACATCAAGAGCTTGAACCTGCTGCCCAACGTCCTCGCCCGCCAGGCGGCGCGGGAAGCCGGGGCAGGGGAGGCGATCCTGTTCGACCCCGCCACCCGCATGGTGACCGAGGGGGCGGCGACAAGCTTCTGGATCGTGGACGCTGCCGGCACCATCCGCATCCCGCCCCTCGGCGCCACCATCCTGCCGGGCTGCACCCGGGCGGCGCTTCTCGCCGAGATGGCCGCGGAAGGCCTTCATGCGGAGGAGCGCCCCTTCTCCCTCGATGATCTGGCCGAGGCGCGGGAGGCCTTCATCACCTCCGCCACCTCTTTCGTGAAGCCGGTGCTGGCCGTGGATGGCAGGCCCGTGGGCGATGGCGAGCCCGGCCCGGTGACCCGGCGGCTGTTTGACCTGTTTGCCCGGCACGTGAAGGGCGGCCCCCGCAACCAGGCGGCATGATCCGCCCGCGGGCGATTGTCTGGGACTGGGACAACACCCTGGTGGATGGCTGGCCGGCCATCCAGGCCGGGCTGAACGCCGCCCTGCGCGACGCCGGCATGGCGGAGTGGAACCTCGAGGAGGTGCTGGCCCGGGTTCGCCATTCCCTGCGCGACAGCTTCCCGGCGCTCTTCGGCGACCGTTGGGAACGGGCACGCGACATCTTCTATGACGGCGTGCGTGCAACGCATCTCGCCGTGCTGCGCCCCATGCCCGGCGCTGCCGAGCTGGTCCGGCAGGCGGCCGCCGTGGCGCCCATCGCGGTGCTGTCCAACAAAGCCGGTCCGCTCCTGCGTGCGGAAGCCGCGAGCCTTGGATGGGTGTCGCTGTTCCGCTCGCTGGTCGGTGCCGGCGACTGCGCCGCGGACAAGCCCAATCCGGCGCCCATGCGGGTGGCCTGCGCCTCCTGCGGCGTGCCAGCGGGGGGCGCCGTCTGGTATGTCGGCGACAACGCCATGGACATGGAGGCGGCCCGCCGGTCCGGCTGCGTGCCCGTGCTGCTGGGCGATGCCGCCCACGACGGTGGGCCGGAGGCGGCGGCGCCCACCCACCACTTCCTGACCGCGGCGCAGATGACGATTGCGCTATCCGCGCTTGCAAAGCAGGCCGTGCCGGGCTGAGTCTCGACTGACCAAGGGCGAGGGTGCGCGCCCGGGAACGAGGTCCGCCGCAAGGGCGAACAGCGAAAAACAACCGCACCCTGTTCCGCCACGGCAAAGCCGGGTGGATTGAACAAAGAAGGACATCAGCCGATGGCTGCCGACAAGTCCCAAAATGTTCAGGACGTGTTCCTGAACCATGTCCGCAAGAGCAAGACCCCCGTCACGGTCTTCCTCGTGAACGGCGTGAAGCTCCAGGGAATTATCACCTGGTTCGACAACTTCTCGGTGCTCCTGCGCCGTGACGGGCACACGCAGCTCGTCTACAAGCACGCGATCAGCACCGTCATGCCCGGCGCGCCGATCATGCTCTTCGATGCGGCCTCTGCCGGCGCCCAGGCGCCCACGCAGGGCGGCGCCCCTGTCCGCGAGACCACCATGACCCTCTCACCCCGCGAGCCAAGCCCTGTCGGAACCCACGACTGATCCGGCGGGGCCAACCCCCGCCGCCGTGATCCTGCCGTGGGAGAGACCCCACGGCATACCCGACGGGCGCGGCGCCACCCGCGCCGCCGAGGCCAGGCTGGCCGAGGCGGTCGGGCTGGCCGCCTCGATCGGGGTCGCGATCGTTCATACCGGCATCTTCCCGCTTCGCGCCCGGCGTCCCAGCACGCTGCTGGGCGAAGGCCAGGTGGAGGCCGCGCGCGTCGCCATGGCCGCACAGGGCGTGCAGGTGGTGGTGGTGGACGCGGCCCTCAGCCCCGTGCAGCAGCGCAACCTCGAGCGCGCCTGGGGCTGCAAGGTCATCGACCGCACCGGGCTGATCCTGGAGATCTTCGGGGAGCGCGCCCGGACGCGCGAGGGCTCGCTCCAGGTCGAGCTTGCCCATCTCTCCTATCAGCGCACCCGCCTCGTCCGCTCCTGGACCCACCTTGAGCGGCAGCGGGGCGGCTTCGGCTTCCTCGGTGGCCCCGGTGAGTCGCAGATCGAGATCGACCGGCGGCTCATCGACGAGCGCATCGTCAAGCTGAAGAAGGAGCTGGAGCAGGTCCGCCGGACACGTGGCCTGCACCGCAAGCAGCGTGGCAAGGTGCCGTATCCGGTGATTGCCCTGGTCGGCTACACCAATGCGGGCAAGTCCACCCTGTTCAACGCGCTGACCGGAGCGGGCGTCTACGCCCAGGACCAGCTCTTCGCCACCCTGGATCCGACGATGCGGGCAATCCGCCTGCCATCCGGGCGGACGGTGATCCTTTCGGACACGGTGGGCTTCATCTCCGAACTTCCCACCCAGCTCGTCGAGGCGTTTCGTGCCACGCTGGAGGAGGTGGCAGCCGCCGACGTCATCCTGCACGTGCGCGACATCGCCCACCCCGACACCGCCGCGCAGCGCGCCGATGTCATGGGCGTGCTCGGCGACTTGGCCGTGGGAGAAGACGCGGCCCTGGACGAGGAATGGGAGCAGCGCCTGATCGAGGTGCTGAACAAGACCGACCTGCTGGAGGACGCGCCGCCTGCGAGCGCAACGGCGGTGCCGGTTTCCGCCCTGACAGGGGAGGGGCTGGAAGCCCTGCGCACGCTGCTCGACCAGCGCGTCGCCGCCGGCTACGTGACGGAGGCCTTCACCCTGGCCCCTGGCGACGGTGCCGGCCTCGCCTGGCTCTACGAGCATGGCGAAGTCATCGAGCGCAGCGACGCAGACGATGCCATCCGCGTCTCGGTGCGCCTTTCCCCAACGGATCTCGCCCGCTTCGCCCAGCGCGGCGCGGCGTGACCGGCCTGAGCGCGGCGGGGCTGAACGCCGCCGCCCTGGTGGAAGTCGACGCCATCCTGCGGGATGCCGCCCGAACGGAGATCATGCCACGCTTCCGGCGTCTCTCCGCCGGAGACATTCGAACCAAGTCCGGCCCGCTGGACATGGTGACCGATGCCGACGAATGCGCGGAGCGGGTGATCGCCGAGGCCCTGGCTGCGCGTTTTCCGGGCTGTGTCGTCGTGGGCGAGGAGGGTTGCTCGGCCGATCCGTCCCTCGCCGGTCAGCTTGGCTCGGCCGAACTGGCCTTCGTGGTGGACCCGGTGGACGGCACCGCCAATTTCGCTGCGGGAATGCCGCTGTTCGGATGCATGGCGGCAGCCTTCCTGCGCGGCGAGGTCGTCGCTGCCTGGATTCATGATCCCACGGGAGAGGACACGCTGGTGGCCGCACGCGGGGAGGGGGCCTGGCTTGCCGGCGCGGACGGCAGCCGCGGCGAGGCGCTCCGCGTCGCGCAGCCGGCCCCGGTGTCGGCCATGGTCGGCTGCGTCTCCTACGGCTACCTCGCGGAGCCGCTCAAGAGCCGCGTGGCGGCCCGGCTGCCCAGGCTGGCGAAAACCTGGCAGCTCGGCTGTGCGGCCCATGAGTACCGGTTGCTGGCGGGCGGCCACATCCACCTGTCGCTCTATAATCGCCTGATGCCCTGGGACCATGCGCCGGGCTGGTTGATCCATCGGGAATGCGGTGGGTATGCCGCGAAGTTCGACGGCAGCCCCTATGATCCCGCGCAGGACCGAACGGGTGGCCTGATCTGCGCACCCGACGCCGCAAGCTGGTCCGCGGCCCGGGAAGCTCTGCTGGACAGCTAGAGGCGCTCGGCCGCCTTCGCGGCCTGCCAAAGGGCCTCCATGTGCTCCAGCGTGGAATCCTTCGGGGCGCGCCCTTCGCGCGCGAGGCCACGCTCGACCGCGGCGAAACGGCGCTCGAACTTGGCATTCGCGCCGCGCAGGCAGGTCTCGGGGTCGAGGTCGAGCTTGCGGGCGAGATTGGCCAGAACGAAGAGCAGATCGCCGACCTCATCGGCCAGGCGCTCGGGATCGGCGCCGGGCAACTCCCGCCGCAGCTCCATCGCCTCCTCCTCCAACTTGTCGAGCACCTGTGCCGCGTCCGGCCAGTCGAAGCCGACCCGGGCTGCGCGCCGGGTCAGCTTGGTCGCGCGGGTGAGGGCAGGGAGGTTGGCGGCCACCCCGGCCAAAGTGCCTGTCTCCGATCGCGCGGCGCGCTCGAGGGCCTTTTGCGCCTCCCAGGCGACGGTCTGGCCAGCGGCATCGCGTGCCGCTTCCTCACCGAACACATGCGGATGGCGCCGCACCATCTTGTCGTTAACGGATTTCGCGACCTCGGCGAACCCAAACAGGCCAGCTTCTTCGGCCATGCGCGCGTGATAGACGACCTGGAGCAGCAGATCGCCCAGTTCGTCCTGCAGGCCCGTCCAGTCCCCACGGTCGATTGCGTCGGCGACCTCGTGGCCTTCCTCGATCGTGTAGGGGGCGATGGAGGCGAAATCCTGCACGCGATCCCAGGGGCAGCCATCCGGGGCACGCAAACGGGCCATGATCTCGAGAAGCCGGAGAAGCTCGGAGGCGGGCTTCGACGCGTTCATGAGCCTGCCACCTCAAGTCGCGTAATGTAGATTATGTAAAAATCATGCGCCATGTCAGGCTGTCTCCAGCACCATGCCGTCGTAGCCAGGCTCCAGGCCGGATGGCAGCGTCGCTCTCATCCAGGCCCAATCGAGGTCCGGCCCCATATGGGTCAGCACGGTTCGCCGCGCACCGACGCGGCGTGCCCATCCAATGGCGCGGTCAACATGGGCGTGCACCGGATGTGGCGCGCGCTGGAAGCAGCCCACCACCCAGTCCTGCACCCCGGCCAATGCCGCGAAGCCGGGCTCCGGCATCTCCACCACATCCGTCGAATAGCCGAACCGTCCGATACGCAGGCCGAGGGTCTCCATCACCTTGTGGTCCTGCGAGAAGAGCCGCACCGCCATGCCCGCCACGTCCAAGGTCTGGCCCGGCTGTACCGTCCGGGCCTCCAGCGCCGGACGAAAGAAGCCAGGTGTTGGCGGGCGGAAGGCATACTCAAAGCGCGCTGTTACATCCGCCAGGGTCCGCTCCGTCGCGTAAACCGGCAGCGCACGTCCCATGAGCCGGTTCATGATCCGAAGTTCGTCCAGGCCCATCACGTGGTCCGCATGAGCATGGGTCAGCAAGATGGCGTCCACCCGGTCGATACCGGAGGCAAGCAGTTGAGCGCGCAGGTCCGGGCCCGCATCCACCAGGATTGTTTGACCATCAGCACCTTGCACCACGATGCTGGAACGCATCCGACGGTTCCGCGCTTCCGCCGGGTCGCAGGCCCCCCAGGCACCCCGGCCGTCCGTGCCGCCGAGCAGCGGCACGCCGCCCGAGCCGCCGCAGCCGAGCAAAATAACTTTCAATTTCTGGACCTTACCGGCATCGGTTGAAAAGGCGCAGGAAGTTGGTCGTGGTTACTTCGGCCACCTGTGCCATATCCCAGCCACGCAGTCTGGCAAGAACCGCCGCCGTGTTCCCCACCCAGGAGGGTTCGTTGCGCTTTCCCCGATGTGGAACGGGCGCCAGGTATGGGCTGTCGGTCTCCACCAGCAGGCGGTCCTCCGGCAGGTCTGCCGCGATCGACCGAAGCTCCTCGCTCCGGGGAAAGGTGAGGATCCCTGAGAGCGAGACGTAGCCTCCCTGGGCAACCACCTGTTCCGCCAGGGCGCGCGTCGAGGAGAAGCAGTGCAGCAGCGCGGGAAAGGCTCCGCCCGCCGCCCTCTCCTCGGACAGGATGTCCGCGATGTCATTGTCAGCGTCGCGCGCATGGATCACCAGCGGCAGCCCGGTCCGCTGGGAGGCGCGGATATGGTGGCGAAAGCTCTGCTGCTGCGCCTCCCGCGGCGCCTTGTCGTAGAAGTAGTCGAGGCCCGACTCACCGATGCCCACCACGCGCGGGTGGTCGGCAAGCGCCACGATCTCATCAACGGCCGCGACCGGGGCCTCGCCCACGTTCTGTGGATGGACGCCAACCGTGCCCCAGACTTCCGGGAAGCGCTCCGCCAGCGCCTTTACCTGCTCTGCCTGGCCCATCCGGACCCCAATGGTCACCATGCGCCCGATGCCAGCCTCCCGGGCTCGGCCCACCACGGCTTCGATCTCATCCTCGCCATAGTGGTCGAGGTGACAGTGGCTATCGACGAGCATCAGCCGGCCTCGTCGATCTTGCGGAACAGGGGCGCCGGTGGCGGAAGCAACGTGCCATCCGCCAGCGGGATAGCGAGGTCCGGAAGGGAACGGGCTCCCTCCCCTGTTCCGAGCTGGTCCAGCATCGCCGCCATGGTCCCGGGCATGAAGGGCTGGAGGATGGTCGCCAGCCCTCGCAGCAGTGTGTGCAGCCCGCGCAGCACCGCTTCCATGCGCACCGGATCGGTCTTCTTCAGGGCCCAGGGCTTCTGGGCATCGATCCAGGAGTTACCCAGGCGAACCACCACCCAGATCCGCTCCAGCGCCTCGCTGAACGCCTGACGCGAGAGCGCCTCCTCCACCTGGGCCGGCAGCGCCTCCAGCGGTCCGAGAAGCTCCCGGTCCGCGTCCGTCGGCGCCGTCAAGGCCGGCAGCCGCCCCTCGCAGTTGCGCTGAATCAGCGAGAGGCTGCGCTGGGCCAGGTTGCCCAGGTCGTTCGCCAACTCGCTGTTCAGCCGCCCGATCACGGCCCGGCGGGAAAAGTCGCCGTCATTCCCGAAGGGAACCTCGCGCAGCAGATAATAGCGAAGCGGGTCCAGCCCGAACTCCTCCGCCAGGAGCAGCGGGTCGAGCCCGTTGCCGAGGGACTTGGACATCTTCTGCCCCTCGATCGTCAGCCAGCCATTGGCAAACACCCGCCGCGGTGGTGCCAGGCCCGCCGCCATCAGGAAGGCCGGCCAGTACACGCAGTGGAAGCGCGTGATCTCCTTGCCGACCATGTGCACGTCGGCCGGCCAGAAGCCCCACTGCGGCGAGTCGCGGTCGGGATAGCCGAGCGCGGTGATGTAGTTGGTCAGCGCGTCGAGCCAGACGTACATCACATGGGCGTCGTCCCCCGGCACCGGCACGCCCCACTTGAAGGACGTGCGCGAAATCGAAAGGTCCTGCAGCCCGGCCTTCACGAAGGAGGTCACCTCGCGGCGGGTGCCCGCGGGCGCCATGAAGTCCGGATTGGCCTCGTAGAATTCCAGCAGCCGGTCGGTCCAGGCGGAAAGGCGAAAAAAGTAGGATGGTTCGCGCGTCCACTCCACCGGCGCGCCGGAGGCAATGGCCACCTTCTGCCCGCCGCGCTCCTCGATCTCGTCCGGACCATAGAAGGCTTCGTCGCGCACCGCGTACCAGCCCTCGTAATGCCCGAGATAGATGTGGCCGCCTTCCGCCAGCTTCTCCCACAATGCGGCGCAGGAGCGCTTGTGACGGGGCTCCGTGGTGCGGATGAAGTCGTCGAAGGAGATGCCGATCGTCTCCGCCATGCGACGGAAGTCGCCCGCCAGCCGGTCGGTGAAGTCCTGCGGGGTCATGCCCGCATCGAGCGCGGCCCGCTCCACCTTCTGCCCGTGCTCGTCCGTGCCCGTCAGGAAGAAGACCTCATGCCCGGTCAGCCGCTTCCACCGCGCGAGCACGTCCGCGGCGATGGAGGTATAGGCATGGCCGATATGGGGCTGGCCGTTCAGGTAGTAGATCGGCGTGGTCAGGAAGAAGCGCTTCCCGTTTCCCGCCGTGCCGCTTTCACTCATGCTCAGACCCCGCGCCCATCCCGGCTGGTCCGTCAGGTCGAGAGCCGCGAGAGGCCCGTCAGCACGGCCTGCTTGCGGTCCAGGTTGAGCGTCTCGGTCTCATCGGCCAGCCGGCCGAGCATGTCCCACAGCCCCGCCCAGTCGGCAAGGCCGCGGCCAGCCAGCCAGGGGGCGGCCCCCTGCCCTCGCCCGGCCTGGCGCAGCGCGCCGGCCAGGCTCTCGCGCAGCAGGTCGAAGAAGGTCACGAAGGCGCTGCCGTCGCGCTTGGAGGCCAGCCGGTCCGCGAGCGCGTGCAACTCCCTGGGGTCGGGCCGCGGCATCCGGGCGAGGAAGCCTTCCACCTCCCGCGCCATCGCAAGCCCCTCCCCTTCGGCCAATGCCAGCGCCCGCCCCGGGCTGCCCGCGGCCAGACGGGCGAGGGCCGCGCGGTCTCCCTCCGCCATTTCGGGCAGCCAGCGCGCGAGCACCCCATCCATCAGCGAGGGTTCAAGCGGGAACAGGTCCAGCCTGCGGACGCGGCTGCGGATGGTCGGAAGCAGCCGGTCCGGAGCAGCGGTCGTCAGCACCAGCACCGCGCGTGGCGGCGGTTCCTCCAGCGTCTTGAGCAGCGCGTTCTGGCCCTGCTCGTTCATGGCCTCGAGGGCCTCGATCACCACCACGCGCCACCCTCCCTCGGCCGGGGTCATGGCCAGGAAGCGCGTGAGGTCCCGCACCTCGTCCACGCGGATGATGGTCTTCTTGCCCTTTTCCCCGGTTCCGGGCGCAAGGGCGCGCAGGTCCGCATGCGTGCCCGCCGCGATGCGCGAGAACACCGCGTGGCCCGCGGGAAGGTGCAGCGGCGCTTCCGCCTCAGACTCGGCCCGGGGCATGCCCGCCAGCATCCACCGCGCGTAGCGCCAGGCGAGCGTCGCCTTCCCCACTCCCGCCGGCCCTGCCAGCAGCCATCCGTGGTGCATGCGCCCGGACAGGGCGGCGTCGCGCAGCGCCGCGGCCGCGCCGTCATGGCCATGGAGCGCCGGATTGGCGCGAGGCTCCGGGGGCAGGCTCAGGACAAGCGCTCCCGTGCCAGTTCGAGGGTTGCCGACAGCACCTCGGCTGCCGGGCGTGCGGCGTCGAGCACCGCGCAGCGGCTGGGCTCCGCGGCCGCGATCGCCAGGAAACCGGCGCGGACGCGCTCGTGGAAGTCGGCCCCCTGCATCTCGTACCGATTGGCATCCCCGCGGGACAGGGCACGCTCCATCCCGCGCCCCGGCGGAAGGTCCAGCACGAGCGTCAGGTCAGGCCGCAGCGGTCCGAGCGCCAGATCGCAGAGACTTTCCCAGACGTCGCGCGAAAGCCCCTGCCCTGCTCCCTGATAGGCCAGCGTGCTGTCGGCGAAGCGGTCGCAGACAACCCAGATCCCGGCATCGAGGGCGGGCGCGACGGTGCGCGCCACGTGCTCGCGTCGGGCGGCGAAGTGCAGCATCGCCTCCGCCACGGGGTCCCAGGGCCCGCGTGACAGGATCAGGCCGCGCACCGCCTCCGCGCCGGGTGCACCGCCGGGCTCGCGCGTGCGGAGCACGGGCCGGCCTTCCTCCGCCAGGGCAGCGGAAAGCGCGCGGGACAAGGTGGTCTTGCCCGCCCCCTCGCCGCCTTCCAGCGTGATGAAGCGCCCGCGCCGCGCCGGCGCCTCAGCTTCCACCGACCATCCGCCCGAGCACCGCCGGAATGCGCGGGATGAGCCCCAGCCGCGCCACGTCGGCGCCCGCCAGCAACGGCACGCTCATGGCCGGCACCCCGCTGCCGGACACCTCCAGCTTGCCGAGCTCCTGGCCCTTGGCGATCGGCGCCGGCACCGGGCTGTCATAGCGCAGCTTCACCTGCAGGTTGCGCCGCCACTGGCGCGGCAAGGTCAGCACCACGTCCTGCCCTCCAACCAGCGGCACCTTCAGCCGGTCACCGAGATACACCGGTGCCTCCTCGATCGTGTCGGCGGCGCGGAACAGCGAAACGTTCTCGAACTCGCGGAAGGCCCACTCCATGAGGCGCTCGGTCTCTTCCCGCCTTGCGCCCATGCTGTTCAGGCCGTTGACCACCAGGATCAGCCGGCGGTCACCGCGCTTGGCGGTGCCGGTCAGGCCGTAGCCGGCCTCGTCGGTATGGCCTGTCTTCAGCCCGTCGGCGCCGGCCACGCGGCCCAGCAACGGGTTGCGGTTCTCCTGGGTGATGTTGTTCCAGACGAAGCTTCGCTCCGAATAGATGCGGAAGTACTCGGGGAAATCGTTGATCAGCCGCCGCGCCAGCACCGAAAGGTCCCGGCAGGTCATCCGGTGCTCCGGGTCGGGCCATCCGGTCGCGTTGCGGAAGCTGCTGCCGGTCAGGCCCAGCTTGCGGCCGTATTCGTTCAGCGTTTCCGCGAACTGCGTCTCGCTGCCGGAGATCGCCTCGGCCAGCACGATGCAGGCGTCGTTGCCGGACTGGATGATAACGCCGCGGATCAGGTCCTCAACCTTCACCGAGGAGCCGAGCTGGACGAACATCTTGCTGCCGCCCATGCGCCAGGCGCGCTCGCTCACCGGCAGCTCCTGATCCATGCGCAGCCGACCCTGCTTCAGCATGTCGAACACGACATACATCGTCATCAGCTTCGACATGGAGGAAGGCGGCATGCGCTCGTCCGCATTCTTCTCCAGCAGCACCGCGCCCGTGTCGGCGTCGATGATCAGGGCCAGCCGCGCGGCGGTATCCACCGGACCAAGCGGCGTGCTGGCGGGCGGGCCAGGCGGGGGCGCAGGCGCGCGGGAGGGACGCTGCGGCCGCCCCTGCGCGGCAGCCTCCCCTGCCAGCAACCCTCCGGAAAGACCGAGCGCGGCCACCGCTCCGATCATGCCCCGACGCTTCGCCATGCCCCCATCCCCCAACCCGTCGCCCCGCCCCATCGGGGCACAAGGCGCGGTTCCTAGTCCACGATGATTCGCGCTTCCGATACGCCCGCGCGCAGGGCGCCGTCGAGCGCCCTGTCAGCTTCGGCGGGAGTCGCGAAGGGACCGAGGCGCACGCGCCACTCCGGACGCGATGCGGGACCCGACGGCTCCACCCGCGCCCCCAGCCGGGACGCCTGGCGTTGAGCGGCCGCCCTGGCCGAAAAGCTGCTGCCCTGAACGAACAGTTGCCCCGGCCGTGCGGGGCCCTGCGCCACACGCTCGGGCAGCACCAGGGGAACAGCGCTGCCCGAGGCCGGTCCGGCAGCGGCGCTCACCGGAGGGCCGCGCCCCTCCCGCACGCGCTCTGCCTGCCGCGTGCCGGGCAAGGGTGCCAGCGTCTCGCGCTCCACGGTTCCGGCGGGCGCGGCTTCGACTCGCGGGCGGGAGCCTTCCGGCGCCGGCAGCCCCGCTGCCAGTGCGCGCGAAGCGTCGCCCTCGACCGCGACGCGAAGCTGGGTCGGGCGGTCCGGCGCGAAACCCAGAAGCTCGGCCGCGCGGCGCGATACCTCGACCACCCGGCCCGGATCGGCGGGACCGCGGTCGTTGACGCGGAGGGCGAGGGACCGCCCGTTCTCGAGATTGGTCACCACCACCACGGCAGGAAGCTGCAGCGTCCGGTGGGCTCCCATCAGGGCAGCCGGGTCGTGCACCTCCCCATTGGCGGTCCGTCGCCCGGAGCGGGTGTCCGCAGCGACGGCGCCTAGGCCGGCCTCCACCAGGGCGAAGTCCTCGCGCGGGTAGAACCAGAGGTTCCGCAGCTGGTAGGCCTCACCCACCACGTAGCGCGGCTGCCCCGGAGAAACCGGCGCCTCGGGCTTCCAGCAGCCCGCCAGCAGCACCGTAGCCAGCAGCGCGAGCGGCCGCAGGAGGGCGGGGCGGATCACGCCACCCTGTCGGACAGAAGACCGACCGCCAGGGCGTAGAAGTTCGACGGATTGTATCGCCGGATCACGTTGAAGTTCCGATACACAAGGAAAGCCTGCATGCTGCCCGTGGAAAGTCCGGGAATGATCACCGCCGCCCCCATCTCCACGGCAGGAAGCGCCGTCCCATCGGGGAAGGTGAGGCCGCTGCGCGCCCACTCGCTCAAGGAGCGGACATTCTCCCGCGTGGCCGAGGCCGTGTCGAAGCCCTCCGGCACCCGCACCTCCCGTCCCCAGCGCTCGTCCTCCCGCCAGCCCGAGCGGGCGAGATAGTTCGCGATGGAACCCAGGGCGTCTGCCCGGCTGTCCCAGATATCCCTGCGGCCGTCGCCGTCGGCGTCCACCGCAAGCCGCTCGAAGCTGCTCGGCATGAACTGGGGATGACCCATGGCCCCCGCCCAGGAACCGCGCATGCGCTCCGGCGACACGTGACCGGCATCCAGGATGCGAAGCGCCGCGAGAAGCTCGCCGCGAAAGAAGGCGGCGCGGCGCCCCTCCCAGGCGAGGGTGGCCAGGGCCTCAACGACGCTGAAGCCGCCGGTGTTGGCACCGTAGTTCGTTTCCATGCCCCAGATTGCCACCATGAACCGGCCGGGCACGCGAAAGCGGCTCTGAAGGGTCTCGAGCAACGCCCGGTTTTCCGCATAGGCGCGGCGCCCGTTGTCGATGCGTGCCTGGCTGACGATCCGGTCACGGTACTGCTCCCAGCTCAGCGTCGTCTCGGCCTGCCGGCGGTCCAGTTCGATCACGCGGTCCAGGGGGCGCAGGTTCGAGAGGGCGCGCTGGAGCGTGGCGGCGGAAACGCCGCCGCGGCGCGCCTCGGCCCGGACGCCTTCCAGGAACGACTCGAAGCTCCCCTCCTGCGCGTCCGCCTGGGCGGCAAGCAGCAGCGTGGGAAGCGAAAGGACGGTCCGGCGCCCGGGACGGCTCATGCCGGCAGAGGTGCCACTTCCGGCGCCTCGGGGCAACGGAGCTGTTGCGTCTCTGCTCGAGGCCAAAGGGGGCAGGCCTCGGGTGGAATGGGATTCGAACCCATGATGCGCTTGCGCGCATGGCGGTTTTCAAGACCGCTGCCTTAAACCACTCGGCCATCCACCCGGAGTGGCGGCGGTTTACGCGGCAAGTGAGGTTGCCATCAAGCCATCTCGCGACGCAGGGGCAAGCGGCCCCGTGCCGCCGGCGAGGCTTCCGCGACACGGGCCCGGGCCTTCGCTGGCTGGCACCCATTCCTGGCGCAACCCATTGGCGGGTTGTGCTCTTCTGCCCTGGCGCGGCCGCGGGGGTTCGCTGCACAGAGGGGCTGCCCGGCATCGGGCGCCGGACCGATCCAAGCATGACACTCGATCAGGCGCTCGCCTTCGGGCTGATGGGCGTCACCATCGCCTTGTTTCTCTGGGGCCGGTTCGCTTACGACGCCGTTGCCCTGGCCTCCCTCCTGATTGGCGTCCTCCTTGGCATCATCCCGTTGGACAAGGCCTTCTCCGGCTTCTCAGACGATGTTGTGCTGATCGTCGCGGCGGCGCTGGTGATCAGCCGGGCGGTCGCGACCTCCGGCGCGGTCGAGGTCATCATGCGGCCTGTCACCCCGCACCTGCGGAGCACGGCCATCCAGGTGCCCGTGCTGGCCGGCGCGACGATGCTGATCGCCATGTTCACCAAGAACGTCGGCGCCCTGGCCATCATGATGCCGGTCGCGCTCCAGCTCGCCCGGCGAACCGGCACGCCGCCCGCGGCCCTGCTGATGCCGATGGCCTTCGCCGCGATGACCGGCGGGGTCGTCACCCTGGTCGGCACCGCGCCGAACATCATCATGTCCCGGGTCCGGGAGGAACTGACGGGCGCGCCCTTCCGCATGTTCGACTACACGCCCGTGGGGCTGGGCATCTGCGCCGTGGCGCTGCTGTTCCTGGCGGTCGGCTGGCGTCTTCTGCCGGGTGGGCGGCGCGGAGCCGCTTCCATGGAGTCCGCCTTCACCATCGGGCAGTACACGGTGGAGGCGCGGGTGCCGGAGGAAGGCGGCGAGGTTCCGATGACCGTAGCGGAACTGGAAGCGCTGTCCGAGGGAGAGGTGCAGGTTTCGGCCGTCGTGCCGCCCTCTGCCGGACCGCGAAGCGCCAGCCGGCCAGCCGCATCGCGGCTTCCCTCCCCTGATCAGCGTCTCGCGCCGAATGACGTGGTGATGCTGCGAGGCGAGGCGGCTGAGCTTGAGCGCTTGGTCGCCCGCGCCGGCTTGGTGCTTCCCGGGGACGGCCCAACCGCGGACGATCCCACAACCGACGAGGACGACATGCAGGTTCTCGAGGGGGTGGTCACCAGTGAGAGCCCGCTGGTCGGCCGCTCCCCCGCCGCGATGACGCTGCGCAGCCGGCATGGAGTGACCCTGCTCGCCGTGAGCCGCCGCGGCGAGCAGCACATTCAGGACCGGCTATCCCAGCTTCGCCTCCGCGCGGGCGACGTGGTGCTGCTGCGCGGCCTGGCCGCCACCATGCCCGACAACCTCGGGGAACTCCGCGTGCTGCCGCTGGCCGAGCGCGGCACGGCACTCGGCAAGGGACGGCGGTCATGGCTCCCGCTGGCCGTCTTGGTCGGGGCGATGGCGCTGGTTGCGGCGGGGGTCCTGAACATCGTTCTGGCCTTCTTCGCGGCCGTGGTGGCCTTGTTCGCGCTGCGGATCATGAGCACGCGCGAGGCGTATGATGCCGTGGACTGGCCGGTTGTCGTGCTTCTGGCAGCCCTGATCCCGGTCAGCGGCGCGATCCAGCACACGGGCGGGACCGATCTTCTCGCCGGTTGGCTCACCGGCGCGGTTCAGGGCTTGCCCGCCATAGCCGCGCTCGGCGTCACGATGCTGCTCGCAATGGCGGTCACGCCCTTCCTGAACAATGCCGCCACGGTGCTCGTGATGGGTCCGATCGCGGCCAGCTTGGCGGGCAAGCTCGGCCTCAATCCCGATCCATTCCTGATGGCGGTCGCGCTCGGCGCGGCCAGCGACTTCCTCACGCCCATCGGGCACCAGTGCAACACGCTGGTCATGGGCCCGGGCGGCTACCGCTTCGGAGACTACGCCCGGCTCGGGCTGCCGCTTTCAATCTTGGTTGTGCTCGCGGGCGTCCCGCTCATCGCCTATGTTTGGCCGGTCGTCCCTCACTGAGGTCAAGGGAGGCGGGCCGGGGGTGCTCGGACCCACGGCCCAGAATCTCGACCAAGTCACGTTGCATCGAGCACATGTTCCCGGAAATGGTAAATTCGGATGGACGGCGTCGAATTGACTGCTGCTTAGCAACACAACAATGGTGGGTTCTCCTCCCGACGAGGGTGAACCCTTCTCTAGCGATGACTCACTGGTGTTGGAGCGGCACTGGGAAAGGAATTCTGGAGCCCGTCTTGAAGGCTCCAGGCGTGAGCAATCCAATGAGCGCCGCTCCGTCGATCTCATTTGTATTCGTTCGACAAATGCTGACCGCTTCCGCCCTCCCTAAGGCACAAGCGGCAGCTATCCATACCCCGAAAAGCCAGGAAAATCTCTGCCCAACAAGGTTTGCTTAATGCCGAGTAGGTCTTGTGCAGGGCTGGTCAGAGGTCGGTGGGTTTATCGAGGCAAGTGGGTCGAATGCTGACAGACCCACTTGCTCCCTCGCCTCAGCTTACCGCCATCCTTAGGTGGCGACCGTGTCCGCCATCCGTGCGCCACGACCGCCCATAGGCCGCGCCGGACCGGTGGTGGTGTCCTTCTCGGTCTGCCGTTCCATCTCCGCATCCAACTCAGCGCCAGTGAGGACGATGGCGGTTGATATCCAGATCCAGGTCATGAATCCGATCACGGCTCCCAGCGCGCCGTAGGTCTCATTGTAGCTGCCAAAGTTAGCGACATAGAACGAGAAGGCGGCAGACCCTACCAGCCAACCGACCGCAGCGAAGGCACCGCCCCAGCTCACCCAGCGCCAGCGTGCCGTGTCGCGGCTCGGCCCGTAGCGGAAGAGACAGGCAAGAAGCACTGCGATCACGACCAACAGCAACGGCCAACGCGACACGCGAAGCAAGAGCTCGACGGTGAAGCCGAGGCCGACGAAGTCGAGAACAATCGGCAAGGCTACCACTGCTGCAATGGCGAGCAGGGCAAAGAGAATGGCTCCAATGGTGAAAGCCAACGTCGTCGCCGTACGCCGGAGGAAGCTCCGCCGCTCTTCCTCTTCGTAAACCACGTTCAAGGCATCGAAGATGGCCTTCGTGGCGCCGTTCGCGCTCCAGAGCGAAAGCAAAAGGCTTGCGGCGGCTCCGAATCCAAGAGCCCCGCCGCCCTGAGAGGACACGCGTTGAACTTGTTCCGAGATAATCTCCATGCCGCCGCCCGGAACCACACCCGACAGTGCTGAAAGGTGATCGTTGATAGTAGCGGGATCAGCAAAGAGGCCATAAAGCGAAACAGTGGCGCTCAGGGCGGGAAACAAAGCCAGAATGACGTAGAAGGTCACTCCTGCAGCTTCCGTTACGACCCTGTCGGCGGAAGCTTGCTGCACCGTACGGCGTAGGATGTCCCACCAGCCGCGAACCGGAATTTCCGATGGGGAGTCAGCATTCTGGCCACGCCCGGCGTCTCGACCTCGGTGGGGTGGCGCACCGCTGGACGATGACGATGAAACGTCTTTGGCGGCAGCGATGGCACCGCCCGTGTCCCCGCGCCCAGCAAATCCTTTCCCCATCAGGGTGATGGTTGCGATGGTTGCTACCGCTAGAACACCCAGCCGCTTCGTACCCTGATCCATCGATCCCTCCGAGCCTATCGAGCAGCGTAACAGGTCAGGAGAAGCCTGTTCCGGCGCGGCATTGGCATCTCTCGGAAGGTCAACGCACAAAGCCGGCTGGTGCTGCAGCCGCCTATTTGCCCTGACGTGCTTTATGGTTCGGGGTGAGGTTTGCTGGACGGCGAAACGCCCCG
>NZ_JBHLVZ010000072.1:0-26022 GCF_042433125.1 Muricoccus vinaceus
AGCGCCCAAACCAACAATTCTCCCAAGCAAATCAGTGCCCGGGAGGTTGTTCAGACCCGACTAAGCAGTGGGGCTTGCCATTCGGATGTGAATGTCGTACGATATCCTGATGTCGAGCGCCCTTAGAATTGCTCAAGGGAAATTTGGCCGCGTCGCGCTGTTGGACATGAATCGTCCCCTCGTGCGTCACGCTCATCCTCATTGCCACGTCCTGTTGAAGGTCGAGGGTGCGGATACACAATTTTCGGTGCGCGACAATCTCGTTCCTTTGACGAACGAAAGTGCCGTCCTTGTTAACGCGTGGGAACCACATGCCTATGCGCATGACCCACGCCGCCCGCCGACGATCATCCTTGCACTCTACATCGAGCCGCGATGGCTTGCGGAATTCCGGCCGAACTGGACCGCCAGCGGCAGACCCGGCTTCTTTGCTCAGGCCACCGGCGCCATCACTCCTCGCATTCGGGCGCTCGCTGACGACATGGCCCGAGCCATGATCGCCGAGCCGGCGGCGCAGACCCTTCACGAGACGTTCTTGTCGGATCTGATGATCGCGGTGATCGAGCGCTTCACGCCATGGCGCGAAACAGCGGTGTCGCTCAGAAATCTCGCAAAATGGCCGAGCGTCGATCGCCGTATCCGCACGGTCGCCGCCCAGATCGATGCGGACCCAGGCGCGATTCGCCAGATCGATGATCTGATTGCTGCGACTCCTGTTTCGCGTGCGCAGTTCTTTCGCGTGTTTGAAGCCTCTTTGGGCGTTTCGCCCCGGGTCTATCTCAACGCCGCGCGATTGGAGCGGGCTGTCCAAGCTATTTCGGACAGCGAGGCGCACCTGTCGACGATCAGCGATAGCCTCGGCTTCTCCGTTCCCGCGCATTTCTCGCGTTTCTTCCATGACCATGCAGGGTCGTCGCCGTCGGGATTTCGCGCCGTAACGCAAAAGCCCCTTTGATTTTGAGACTCCTCGGTAAGTCGTGAGACCGGGAGGGATCGTGGCACCCTCCTGTCCCCCTAAGCTCGCCTCTCATACGGCATCCCCGACGAGCGGGTGCCTCGGGAGGATACCAAGAGATGACCGCCATTCCGCCATCGGGCGGCTGGACGGGACGTTCGGTGCCGCGGGTCGAGGACGCGGCGTTGCTGACGGGCCGCGGCCGCTACGTGGACGACTTGCCGATCGCGCCTGGAACGCTGCACGCCGCCGTCCTTCGCTCGCCCCATGCCCATGCCATGATCAGGCGCGTCGACACATCGGCGGCCCTCGCCCTGCCGGGCGTCGCTTGCGTCCTGACGGCGGACGAGGTGCGCCGGCTGTCGCGAGCCATGACCGTCGGCGTGAAGGCCGATGTCGAGGCTTGGCCGATCGCCGTGGACCGGGTCCGCTATGTCGGCGAGCCGGTCGCCGTGGTCGTGGCCGCCGATCGCTACGTCGCCGAAGACGCCATCGACCTCATCGAGGTTGGATACGATATTCTGCCGGTGGTGGTCGATCCACGCACGGCGGCGGAGCCGGACGCGCCGACGCTTCATCCGTCCTTGGGCAGCAACGTCATCAACGAGCGCCTGTTTCGCTACGGCGAGCCGGATGCGGCGTTCGAGGCGTCGTCCCGCCGCGTGGCGGTCACCGTCAGCTATCCTCGCAACTCAGGCACGCCGATCGAGACCTACGGCGTCATCGCGTCCTACGATCCGGGCGAGGACGCTTACGACGTCACAGCCAACTTCCAGGGTCCGTTCTCAATCCACGCCGTCGTCGCGCGTGCCCTGAACGTGCCGGGCAACCGGATGCGCCTGCGCACGCCGCCCGATTCCGGCGGATCGTTCGGCATCAAGCAGGGCGTCTTTCCTTATATGATTCTCATGGCGCTGGCCGCCCGCCTCGCCGACCGGCCGGTGAAGTGGATCGAGGACCGGCTCGAGCATCTGTCGGCGTCCGTGTCGGCGACGAACCGCGTCACCACCCTGGAGGCGGCCGTCGAGGCGGACGGACGGGTCACGGCGCTGCGCTGGGATCAACTCGAGGACTGCGGTGCGCATCTTCGCGCGCCCGAGCCGGCTACCCTCTACCGCATGCACGGCAACATGACGGGCGCCTACGCCATCCGCCATGTCGCGATCCGCAACCGGATCGTGCTCACCAACAAGACCCCGACCGGCCTGAACCGGGGCTTCGGCGGGCCGCAGATGTATTTCGCGCTCGAGCGCCTGATGCAGCGGATCGCGATAGAGCTGGGGCTCGATCCGCTCGACGTCATCCGGCGCAACCTCGTGCCGGCGGGATCCTTTCCCTACCGAACGGCGACCGGCGCGCTCCTCGACAGCGGCGACTACCAGGCGGCCCTGACCCGCGCAATCGACCAGGGCGGACTGGCGGGCCTCATTGAGACCCGCCGGGCGGCGCGCGCCGAAGGCCGGCTTTATGGAATCGGCTATACGGCCGCCGTTGAGCCGAGTGTCTCCAACATGGGCTACATCACCGCCGTGCTGTCGCCGGCCGCGCGCGGTAAGGCCGGTCCGAAGAACGGAGCCCAGGCCACCGCGACGATCGCGATCGATCCGCTCGGCGCGGTGTCCGTGAAGGTCGCCTCCGTGCCGCAGGGACAGGGGCACCGAACGGTGCTCGCGCAGGTCGTCGCCGATGCTCTAGGTTTAGAGCCCGGTGCCATTCGCGTCCTTGCCGATGTGGATACGGCGCGCGATGCCTGGTCCATCGCCTCGGGCAACTACTCCAGCCGCTTCGCCCCGGCCGTCGCCGGCGCGACCAAGCTCGCGGCTGACCGGATCGCGGAAAAGCTGAAGCGCGTCGCCGCCGGGCAGCTCAACGTCGCCGCCGGCGAGGTGGACCTTGCGAACGGCCGTGCCCAAGCGCGCGGCAACCCCGAGAACGCCGTATCCTTCGCACGCGTCGCAGCCGCCGCGCACTGGGCGCCGGGTACGCTGCCTGATGGCGTTGATCAGACAATCCGCGAGACGGTCTTCTGGACGCCGGAGCAACTGATCGCACCCGACGACGAGGACGCGGTGAACTCCTCGCTCTGTCACGGCTTCATCTTCGACTTCTGCGGCGTCGAGGTCGACCGGCTCACAGGCGCGGTGCGCATCGACAAGTATGTGACGATGCACGACTGCGGCCGGATCCTGCATCCCGGCATGGTGGCAGGGCAAGTGACCGGCGGTTTCGCCCACGCGGTCGGCGCGGCGCTGCTGGAGGAATACGCCTACGGCCCGGACGGCAGCTTCCTGTCCGGCACGCTGGCGGACTACCTCATTCCCACGGTGATGGAAGTGGCCGAGCCGGTCATCCTCCATTACGAAAGCCCGTCGCCCTTCACCCCGCTGGGAGCCAAGGGCGTCGGCGAAGGGAATTGCATGTCCACCCCGGTCTGCCTCGCCAATGCGGTGGCGGATGCCTGCGACTTCGACGATGTGACGCTTCCACTCGTTCCCGCGCATCTCGCGGACCGTCTTGCCGCCGAGGAGAAGCCCTCTCGCGAAACCCCGACAAGAACGGCCGTGCCCGCTAAGCCCGGCGAGCGCAAGCTGACGGGCGAAGGCTCGGCATTGGTCGCGGCACCACGACAGGCCGTCTGGGACATGCTGCTCGACCCCAAGACGCTGGAGGCGGTGATCCCCGGCGCGCACGGGGTACGCAAGGTTTCGTCCACCCGTTTCCTGGCCGACGTCACGCTCGGCGTCGGCCCGGTCAAGGGACGCTACCGCGCCGAGATCGAGCTTTCGGATCTGGACGAGCCGGGTGCGGTCACCCTGTCCGGGGGCACGGACGGGGCGCTCGGCTTCGGCCGCGGCTCCGGCCGGATCACGCTGGCCGAGACCGCGCCGGACCGGACCACGGTCCACTATGCCTACGAGGCCGTGATCGGTGGCAAGGTCGCCTCCGTCGGCGGCCGTCTCCTCGACGGCGCGGCGCGCGTGGTGATCGGTCAGTTCTTCAAGTCGCTCGCCGCCCATGCGGGAGGCGGGAAAGGCAACGGCTCCGGCTTGCTGGCAAGGCTCCGTCGCCTGTTGGGGAGGGGCGCATGAAGCCCGCACCCTTCGACTTCGTTCGAGCCGCTACCTTGGCCGAGGCACTCGATGCCTTGGCGCAGGCGGGCGAAGATGGGCGGGTTCTCGCCGGCGGCCAGAGTTTCGTTCCAATGCTGAACATGCGCCTGGCGCGGCCCAGCGTCCTCGTCGACATCATGGGCGTTGCGGACTTGCGCGGTCTCGAGGTCGCGAAAGGCGCGCTGCGCATCGGTGCCGGCGTCAGGCAGGTCGAACTGACGCGCTGGGCCGATCTAACCGCCCGGCTCCCGCTTCTGGCCGCCGCCGTTCCTTACATCGGGCATGTCCAGACCCGGTCGCGCGGAACGGTGTGCGGATCGCTCGCCCATGCCGATCCGAGCGCCGAGCTTCCCCTCGCGTTGATCGCGCTGGAGGGGGAGATCCACCTACGCACGAAAAAGGCGCACAGGACCGTCGCCGCGCGGGACTTTTTCCTCGGAATGATGGCGACTGCCCTTCGGCCCGGCGAGATGATCGAGGCGGTGTCGTTTCCGCTACGGCGCGCGGGCCAAGGATTCGGGTTCCGAGAAGTGGCCCGCCGGCACGGCGACTACGCCGTGGTCGCCTGCGCGGCGGTGGCCGGACCGCAGGGCATTCGGCTGGCCGTCGGCGGGGTCGGCGACGTGCCGACGCTGCGCGAGCTTCCCGATCCCGCGAGCGGCGATCTCAACGAGGCCCTTAACGACTTCGCTTGGTCGCTCGACGCGCGCGAGGACCTCCATGCCACTCCGAGATACCGGCGCGAACTCGTGCGCCGCCTCGGCCGCGATGCCATCGAGGAGGCGCTGAGATGCCGAAGCTGACGAAATCCGAACGTTATCCCGTCCGTTTCACCCTCAACGGCCGACCCGTCGAGGCCTGGGCAGAGCCCCGTACCCTCCTGACGGACGTCCTACGCCACGGGCTCGGATCCACCGGCACCCATGTCGGCTGCGAGCACGGCGTCTGCGGTGCCTGCACAGTCGAGATCGATGGCGAGCCGGCCCGCGCGTGCCTAGTTTTGGCGGGTCAGGTCGACGGTCAGGCGGTCCGCACGGTCGAGGGGCTGGAGCCCGAAGCCGGACGCCTGTCGGTGCTCCAGGACGCGTTTCGCCGGCATCATGGGTTGCAATGCGGGTTCTGCACGCCCGGCATTCTCATGACCCTCGATTGCCTGTTCCGCGCACGACCGGACGCGGACGAGGCGGAAATCCGCGATCACCTGTCCGGGCATCTGTGCCGCTGCACCGGCTACGCGCCCATCATGCGCGCGGCGCTGGATGCCCGAGACAGGTTCAACCAAGCACGACGGGAGGAAACGCATGCTTGATCTCGGGACCAGCTTTCTCGCGAGCGTCGAGCGCGATCCGGGCGCGGTGGCGATCGTCGACGGCACGACGCGACTGACCTATGCCGAGTGGCTTCCTCGCATCGTCGCACTGGCGCAGGGCCTCACGGACCTGGGTCTCCAGCCGGGCGACCGCGTCTTGACCCTCCTGCAAAACCGCTGGGAGAACGCTACCCTGCACTGGGCCTGCCAGTTCGCGGGGTTGATCGTCACGCCGCTCAACTGGCGCGCGAAGGGCGACGAGATCGACTACGCGCTGGAGGATTCCGAGGCGCGCATTCTCGTCTACGAACCCGTGTCCTTCGATGCCGTCAGCGCCAGCACGCGGGCACAGGATGCGATCCGGCTGCCGGTCGAGGACGGGAGCGGCGGTACGAGCGTGGCCGGACTGATGGCGGACGACGGGGCGGCCTTCGAACCCCGCGCGTCGGCGCAGGACTGGTCGCTGATGCTCTACACGTCGGGCACCACGTCGCGGCCGAAGGGCGTGCCGCGCCGCCACCACGCCGAGCGCGCCGGCGCGCTCGCCCATGTCGCGCAGAACCTCTACCGGCACGGCGAGCGCACGCTCGGCGTCATGCCGCTCTACCACACGATGGGCGTGCGCTCGCTGCTCGCCACCTCGCTGATCGGCGGCGCCTTCGTCTGCCTCCCCCGCTTCGACGTGGAGGGGGCACTGCGCGCCATCGAGGAGAACGGGATCACCAATCTCTATCTGGTCCCCACCCTCTACCACGACATCGTCCACCATCCGTCCTTCTCGTCCGGCCGCGTGCGCAGCGTCACCAAGCTCGGCTTCGCCGGCGCTTCCATGACCGACGGCCTCATGCGGCGCCTTCGCGAAAGCTTCCAGCCCGAACTCTTCGTCAACCACTACGGCTCGTCCGAGGTCTACACGTTCACGATCGACCAGAAGGCGCCGGAAAAGCCCGGTTCGGCGGGCCGCGCGGGCATCAACCAGATGATCCGTGTGGTGAAGCTCGGCGAGCGTGACGCCTCCCGACGCGCGGCCCCGCAAGAAGAGGGCGAGATCGCCGTGCTCCTGAAGGGGGACGAGAGCTTCGAAGGCTACTGGAAGCGCCCCGAGGCCGACGCCAAGGCGATCCGCGATGGCTGGTACTTCACGGGTGACATCGGCTTCCTTGACGAGGACGGTGACCTCTTCGTCACCGGACGCACAGACGACATGATCATCACCGGTGGCGAGAACGTCTCGCCGGTCGAGATTGAAAGCTGCCTGTCGCTCCACCCCTGCGTCGACGAGGTGGCGGTGGTCGGTCTTCCCGACGAGCGCTGGGGCAAGGTCGTCACCGCCTTCGTGAAGCGTTCGGGCACGGTCGACGAGGCCGAGCTGGACGAGCACTGCAAACACTCGGGCCTCGCCAACTTCCGGCGGCCCCGCGCCTACGTCTTCGTGAACGCCATCCCCAAGAGCCCGGTCGGCAAGCTGCTGCGTCGCCTTCTGGTGGCCGGGGAATACGAGCCCGAAACCCCGGCCGCGACGCGCGCCGCCTCCTGACATCCCACTCGAAGGATCATCCCCATGAGCGAACCCTATCGCTTCGACCATCCCGAGCTCCGATCCCTAGACGGTTTCGCGGTCACGATCGACCCGACCCACGAGCGGGCCGACATCGTGCTCGATCGTCCCCCTTACAACGTCGTGTCGATGGCCGCGCGCGACCAGCTCCGTCTGGCATTCGAGGCGCTCGACGCCGATCCGCGCGTGCGGGTAATCGTCCTGTCGGGCGCCGGCGAGCATTTCTCCTCGGGCGGCAACATCAAGGGCTTCCTGGAGGCGAGCCCCGAGCATGTCTCCAAGCTCGCCTGGAACGTGGCGGCGCCGGCGCGCTGCGAAAAGCCCGTGATCGCGATGAACCGCGGCTACTGCTTCGGCGTCGGCTTCGAGCTGTCGCTCGCCTGCGACTTCCGTGTGGCGTCCGAAACGACACTCTACGCCCTGCCCGAGCAGAAACTCGGCCAGATCCCAGGCTCGGGCGGATCGGCGCGCCTCCAGAAGATCGTCGGCGTCACGCGCACCAAGGACATCGTGATGCGCTCCAAGCGCATTTCGGGGTCCCAGGCGCTCGACTGGGGCATCGCCACCGAATGCCACCCGGATGATGCGCTGGAGGCAGCCGTCGCGGCGCTGGTCGACGAGTTGCGCAGCTTCTCGCCGCTTGCCCAGCGCACCGCCAAGAAGCTCCTGAACGACAGCGACGACGCGCTTCTCTCCACTGCGATCGAGCTGGAGGGTCTGAACTACTCGCGCCTTCGGATGTCGGACGACTTCCGGGAAGGCGTCGAGGCCTTCCACGCCAAGCGCCGGCCGACCTTCAAGGGGGTCTGAGGCGGCGAAGCCGACACGGCTTTCGACCCTCGGCGGCACCGACATCGCAGACACCTCGTCCCTGGCTCGCCGCCGGGCCGGGATAGGCATGCCCGATTTCATCGACGCCGGCGGTCAAGACCGGCACAAACGTGGAGGAACCCGATCATGACAACCCTTGAACAGGCGGACCAACCCGCCGTCGCGACACCCACCCGACGGCAGACCATCACGGCGGCGTCCGCGTCCCTGTTCGGGTGGGGACTCGATCTCTTCGACCTCTTCATTCTGCTCTACGTCGCCCCGATCGTCGGGCGACTGTTCTTCCCGTCCGAACAGCCGATGCTGTCCTTGGCCGGCGCTTATGCGTCCTTCGCCGTCACGCTTCTGGTGCGTCCGCTGGGCTCCGCGATCTTCGGGTCCTACGCAGACCGATTCGGTCGCAAGCGAGCGCTGATGGTCGCCGTCACGGGCGTCGGCTTCTCGACAGCGATCTTCGGACTCCTGCCGACAGTGGGACAGATCGGCTGGTTCGCTACCGCGCTGTTCCTGTTCTTCCGTCTCGTACAAGGCATCTTCGTTGGTGGCGTCGTCGCGTCGTCTCACACGATCGGTACGGAAACGGTGCCCGAGCGCTGGCGCGGCTTCATGTCAGGGGCGGTCGGCGGCGGCGGCTCGGCCATCGGCGGCCTTCTGGCTTCGCTGGTGTTCTTCGTGGTTTCGCTCTTGTTCCCCGGTGACGCGTTCGCCGAAACCGGCTGGCGCGTGATGTTCTTCTCGGGCCTCCTGACCTCGGTGGTCGGCCTCGTCATCTTCCGCAACCTCGAAGAGTCGCCGCTGTTCAAGCAGCTTCAAGCGAAGAAGGCGCTGAAGAACGCGACGGCGCAGAGGGATGCCTCACCGGTCCGCACCCTGTTCTCCCGCCCGCAACTCAACGGCTTCCTTCTGACCCTGCTTCTGTCCTTCGGTGGCGGTTCGGCCTACTATCTGACGTCCGGCTACCTCCCCACCTTCTATAACGTCGTGAACGGGGTCCCCGGATCGTCCGCCTCGATTATGCTGATCCTGGCCAATGTCGGCGCGGCGCTAGGCGCCTGCGGGGGCGGCGAACTCAGCCAACGCATCGGCCGTCGTCCCGCCTTTATCTGGATGGGCGTGGTGCGGCTCGTCGCGTTCCCGCTCCTGTTCCTTCTGATGGGAAGCACCACCGGACTGTGGACCATCGCCCTGTGCGGGTTCGCGCTCTCCTTCCTGGCGAACGCCAGCTACGGTCCGCTCTTGATCTACCTGAACGAGCGCTTTCCCACCGCCATCCGCGCGACCGGAACGGGCCTGTCGTGGAACATCGGTTTCGCGCTGGGAGGGATCTTGCCGACCTTCGTGTCCCTTGCTGCGGGCGGCCCGTCCGGAATCCCAATGACGCTGGCCATTTTCACGGTCGCCGTCACGCTGGTGTATCTTCTGGGCGCCGTGCTCACATCCGAAACGCGCGGCAACCTGGAGCGGATGTAGCCTTCCGCCCTTGCCTGAAGCCATGGACAAGCCCGAGCGGAGAGCCATGGCTTCAAACTCTACCTTCATTGAGATCGACGGAACGGCCATCGAACTGCGTAAGGTCGCAGGCGTCGGGACGCCAATCCTGCTTCTGCACGAGGCACTCGGCTCCGTTTCGCTTTGGGGTACGTTTCCCGAGCGTCTCGCAGCTGCATCCGGCTACCCTGTGATCGCTTGGTCGCGCCAGGGCTTCGGGCGATCCGATCCATTACCCGAACGGCCCGGGGTGGACTTTCTGGACCGGGCGGCGGACCAGACCCTGGCCTTCATGGCGCGGTTGGGAATCGACCGTGTCCATCTCCACGGCCACAGCGACGGGACGGCGATCGCCCTTCTCGTAGCCGCCAGAGCCCCGGACCAAGTCAGAAGTCTCGTTCTGGAAGCCCCGCATGTCAGCGTCGAGATCGGAACGCTGAAGGCCATCGAGCAGATGCGCGACCGGTTCGCGAGCGGCGATCTGCGCGAGCGACTCGCGCGCCATCATGACGATCCGGACACCGTCTTTGAGAATTGGGTTGGTATCTGGCTGGACCCGCGCTTCCGGGACTGGTCGATTGAGACGCGGCTCCGGCAGGTGCGTACACCGACCCTGTTGATACACGGCCGGGATGACGTCTACTTCAGTATCGATCAGCTCGACCGCATCACAGCTGTTATTCCAAGTGCCAACGCGGTGGTCCTTCCGGAATGCGGACACTCACCCTTCCGTGACCAGCCAATTCTCGTAGCAGAAATATCAGGAAAATACGTCAAAACTGCTGACGTGGACGATGCTCGGGCGCATGGACAGTGATCTGTGAGCATCTCGGGCCCTTCGGATATTCCGTTTGTTTCTCCTTCTCGTAGATCGGATGAGATGGTCGAATGCTAGGGCCTGTCATCGCGTGAACGTCTGAGTGTGGTGGTCGTTTAGCGTCTCAAGGAGAGACGCGATGCTAAGCGACGAGCAATGGACGGTTTTGGAGCCGTTGGTCGAAGCGTGCCGGCCGATCGGCAAGACACCGCCGCAGGATCTACGCCGGACGTTGAGCGCGATCCTCTGGCGTCACCAGAACGGGGCGAAGTGGCGGGCGGTGCCGGTTGAACTTGGACCGTGGTGGCGCGCGGCGCAGGTGTTCATGCGCTGGGCTCGAGCCGGTGTCTGGGAACGACTGCTCAACCTCGTTCAGGAGCGTGGCTTGCGGCTCGGTATGGTGTTTCTGGACGGGACCAACATCCAGGCGCACCACAAGGCAGCCGGCGCGGCGCGAGGGGGGATCTCAATGTCATTCGGCGTGCAACTTTGACCCCGTAGTGGGGGGTATTGGAGTGAACCCCTGGAGCTGGACCGGGCGGGTCAGAACTAAGCCACGTGCGGGACCAGCTGGCTCTCGAACTCGTCGGGCGATTGGTAGCCAAGGGCGGAGTGGAGCCGCCTGGCGTTGTAGACCTCCTCAATGAACCTCGGCAAACGCTCCGCGACGTCCTGGAACGTCTCGTAGCCGCCGATGTAGACCTCCTCGACCTTGAGCGTCTTCATGAAGCTCTCGGCCTGCGCATTGTGGTACGGGTTGCCGACGGAACTCATCGAGCCCTGCAGCCCGGCGTCCGCCAGGGCCCGGCGGTAGGTCTCGCTGGCGTACTGGCACCCGCGGTCAGTGTGGAAGATGCACCCGGCCGGAGGATGGCGGTTCTGCACGGCCGATCGCAGGGCAGCCAGGGCCAGGGGGGTGTCGATGGTGCGCGAGATGGCATAGCCGACCACCTTGCGGCTGCAGGCGTCCAGGATCGCGGCCAGGTAGCAGAACCCCGACGCGATCCGAATGTAAGTGAAGTCGCCCACCCATACCCGGTTCGGCTCTGCCGGGATGACGTTCTGGTACAGGTTGGGGAAGACCGGGTTGTCGTGCTTGCTGTCTGTGGTGCGTACATGCCGCCGTCGTGGCTTGATCCCCATGCCCTTCGTCCGCATCACCCGGGCGATGCGTTTATGGTTGATGAGGTGTCCCCGTCGCCGGAGTTCCTGGGTCACTCTGCGGTAGCCGTAGCCCGGCAGCTCATCCTGGACGGTGCCGATGAGTTCCTCCAGTTCGCAATCCGTCAGCGCGACAGCGCGCTCATGAGCTTGGTAGTAGTAACTGCTGCGCGGGAGGGCGATCACTTGGCACCCCCGTCGGATGGAGCAGGCCTGGGGCCGGTGATGATCGATGAGATCTCGCTGTCGCTCACGAGGCGCAGGCGCGGCACTTTTTTTATAATGTCCAGTTCCATCGTCAGCTGGCCGACCTTGCGCTCCAGCGCGGCGATCCTGGCCTCGTACTCCGCGACGACCGAGGCCTCGGCCTCCTCGTTGGTGAGCTCCCCCCGGTCGTACTGGGTCAGCCAGAGCTGGAGCAGATTGGTCGACAGGTTGTGGTGTCGGGCCGCATCACGGCGTCCGATGGCGCCGCTGCGGATCTCGTGACAGAGTTGAAGCCTGAATTGCGGCGTGTGACGCCGATAGGGGCCTCGGGATGACATGACCTTCTCCTGATCGAAGGTCCAGACAGCGTATCAGTTCCGGGTGCCCCAGTGGTCCAGCTCCAGGGGTTCACTCCAATCAGGGGTCAGTTTTGCAGGCCGTTTGACAGCCGCACGCCCAATCTCTCCGACGAGAAGCGGATCGCCGCCCAACGCCTTGCCTGCGAATTGATCGAGCGGCTAGAGCCGCTGATCGATCTTGGCATTGGCTACATTTCGCTCGACCGCAGCACGCCGACGCTCTCCTCCGGAGAGATGCAGCGCTTGCGGCTTGCCACGCAATTGTCGTCACAGCTTTTCGGCGTGGTCTATGTGCTTGACGAGCCTTCGGCAGGGTTGCACCCGGCAGATGGCGAAGCCTTGCTCACCATCCTCGAGCGTCTCAAGGCGGCGGGCAACTCCCTGTTCGTCGTTGAACATGATCTCGACGTGATCCGCCGCGCGGAATGGCTCGTCGATGTCGGGCCCGGAGCCGGGGAAAAGGGCGGTGAAGTCCTCTACAGCGGGCCGATAGAGGGGCTTGCCGACGTCGAGACTTCGATCACCCGCCGCTACCTGTTCGCAGAGCCGCTCCGCAGTGAGCGCACACCGCGCGATCCCAAGGCATGGCTACGCCTGGAAGGGATCAGGCGGAACAATCTCCATGGTCTCGACGTAGAGTTTCCCATCGGCTGCTTCACCGCTGTCACCGGCGTTTCGGGATCGCACTGTGGTGCACGGATCGGTCTGGCGGTCTGGGTGGATTAGGTTCCTGAGAGGGCGACGACTCGTCATCCTCCAGGAGAGCGCAGCTTGCCGTTCAAGGCCAATGCCGACCGCCGTCACCGTATTCCGAAGCAGCAGTTCCGGGCGACGAACTGGGCGGAATACGATGCGGCCCTGCGCGGGCGTGGCAGTTTGACCGTGTGGTTCACGGATGCGGCGATCGCGGCCTGGAAGGCCGAGCCCCGGACCACGCGGGGCGGGCAACGACGCTACTCGGCGCTGGCCATCACCACGGCCCTGACGCTTCGGACCGTGTTCCGCCTGGCCTTGCGTCAAACTGAAGGCCTGATTGGCTCAATCATCGCCCTGCTCGGTCTCGACCTGGCCGTGCCGGACCACTCAACCATGTGCCGCCGGGCCGAGACGCTGGAGGTGCCGCAGCGCCAGTCCGGCACCCGTCCCATACACCTGATCGTCGACAGCACGGGGCTGCAGCTATGTGGACCGGGCGAGTGGCTGGTCGAGAAGCACGGGAGCAGGACGCGCCGGTCGTGGCGCAAGCTGCACATCGGCGTGGATGCCGACACAGGGCGGATCGTCGCGTCCACCCTGACGATGAGTGACGTCGATGACGCCTCGCAGGTTGGGCCTTTGCTCGACCAGGTCGCGGACCCAATCGCCTCGTTCACGGCCGATGGCGCCTACGACCAGGACGCCGTCTACTGTGACGTGGCGGCGCGGCATCCCGATGCTGCTGTGATCGTGCCACCACGGTCCAGCGCGGTGCCGAGCGCCACGGCCGAGACGGCGCCGACCCAGCGGGACCAGCATCTTCGGGCCATTGCGAAGCGTGGGCGCATGGGTTGGCAGAAGGCCTCAGGCTATAACTGGCGTGCCCTGGTTGAGGCGGATATCGCGCGCTTCAAGCGGGTGATCGGCGGTGGACTGCACTCGCGCACCGACGGGCGCCGCACGACAGAAGTAGCCATCGCCGTCCGCGCCCTCAACCGCATGCTCGAACTCGGACGGCCGGAGTATGTCCTCATCATGTGAACGCGGGCCGGCTCGGGGCCTACTGCGCCTGCAAGGTGGTCCATGCAACGCAGTCCATCGCCGCGACCACCTCAGCGCCAGCGAGTACCGTGCCGCAAGGGCGCGCGCGTTCGAGGTATGGTCCGACATCAGCGGGGTCGCCGCGCGGGCCTGATCGCCGTTGATCCCATTGGCGATCAATAAACCTCGCTGCTTCACAGCCGGCAAGTTGACGGTGCCGGCGCCCCTGCGCGAGGACGGGGTACTGATCGTCGGCAGCGGCTCCTTCACCCACAACCTCGATGCTTTTTTCGGCGGCGCCCCGGACGCGTCGGAGCCGTCCTGGGTGACGGCCTTCGCGGGCTGGATGGATCAGGCCATCCTCGAGGGGCGACGGGGGGAACTGCTGGGCTACCGCCTTCGAGCGCCCTTCGCCCGGGAGAACCACCCCACCGAGGAACACCTGCTGCCGCTCTTCGTCGCCCTAGGCGCGGCGGGACAGGCATCGCGCGCCGAGTGCCTGCACCGCAGCGCCGACGCCGGGGTGCTTCGCATGGACGCTTACGCCTTCAGCTGAGCGGCATGGACGGACGCTGCATCGCTCCGGATCACGACCATTGACCGGCGGGGGAGGACTTCCCTGCACGCTTTCCGCCGGCGGACGCGAAGAATGATGCATGTGCGCCAAGATCCCGAACGGCACGGTCGATCAGCGACCGCAACTGTGTGATCACGCCCTCCTCAGGTCCGGACAGGTTTCCCAGGGTGACCGCGTGGTCGCGAAGCTTGGCCGCCATCTCCGACGGGCCCTGCATCGGGGCGGCGATGAGGAGAGCCTTCTCCACCCTCTCCCGCAGGTCAGGCGACGCCGACGCTGCGCTCCGAATCTGAACGAGATGAAAGGCGACGCGGCCAAGAGAAAGGGCCGCCAGCGCGTCCTCCGCATGCTTGATCTGACCCTGCGCCAGGACGGCAAGCCGGAAGACGAGGTATCGGAGACGCGAGAGGTGGCGATCCGCCAGGGCCTCGCCGCCCGGGCGGGCAATGGCCGCGATCTCCCGCAGCACAGCGCGACGCAGGTTCTGGCGCCGCTTTCCGGGGTGCATCGGCAGGATCCAGCGAAAGCTGACATAGCTCAGGGCAATGCCACAGAGCAGCATCGCCTCATGCACAGCGCCATCCCGGCGCCTCTCGGCAAAACTCCAAACTCCACCCTAGCGCCAGCCGTCCTCGACCGTGGAAATTCTTCGGTCGACCAGATCTGGCTATCGCCTTCCCGACTGCGCTGCACGGAGGCGGAAATGCAGCTCTCGGCCAAGACCACCCGTCCAGAACGCTCAATCTAGCTGGACACCCGCGGCCTCAATCAGCCGCGGGTTGAGGGCTTCTGCAGCAGACGTGCGCGGACCAAACCAGAAAATGCGCGTGCCGCTGCCGGCTGGTACCGGCTGCGGTGCCATATCAGCGCGGCGCTGCGGATGGGGGGCGGGTCGGCAATGGCTCGGCAGTCCAGGCCCTGGTTCTCGACTGACCGGGCAGAGAGCACCGTGCCCACGGCCCCGCTGCGGACTAGGGCGAGGATTGAGCCGATCGCGTCCACCTCCGCCACGATATTCGGCTTCCATCTGCCCTGCAGGGCGGCATCGATCATACGTCGCGTGGCGAAGCGTGCCGGCAGGAGCGCCAGGGGAATGGCTTCGGGCGGTGCGCGGGACCAGCGGCTTCCCCGGGCGGTCACGAGCACCAGGGCCTCGTCGAAGAGGGGAAGGCAGTTCAGGTTCGGATCGCCGGCGGGTGCGAAGGCCAGGCCAAGATCTAACCCGCCGTCCAGCAGCCCGGTCTCGATGGCGCCCGCGATCATCTCCCGCGCCTCCACCCGGATGCCGGGGTGGGTGACCAGGAACTCTGCAACCAGCCCAGGCATGAGGTTGGCGTGGAAGGAGTGGATCACGCCGAGGCGCAGCGTGCCGCTCTCGGCCCGCTCCTGCTCGGCTATAGCAGCCTGCGCCGCCTCGGCCTCATTGATGATGCGCTGGGCAAAGCCGCGCAGCAGGCGCCCCGTATCCGTCAGCCGCAGGCCGCGCCCCAGGCGGTCGAACAGGGTGGTGCCGAGGCTGCGCTCCAGCGCCGCCAAGTGGTGCGAGAGGGTCGCGGGGGCCAAATCCAAGGCGGCAGCCGCGCGGCCCAAGTGCTCGGTCTCGGCGAGGGCAAGAAAGAGGCGGAGCTGGTTCAGGTCCATTCGAAGAACTCGAACGTTGTGTTCGAAGCTTGAGTATTGATCGAAAGCAGCCTTTTCACCAGTCTCCAGCTCAATCAACGTAACAGGCCAGGAGGATCCGCCATGCCGCGCATGCGCCTTCCTATCGAGCGCATCGAGGCGATCCCCGCCCGCGTTCCCACCATTCGCCCGCACCACCTGGCCTTCGCCACAGTGGACGCCATGGACGTGGTGATCGTCCGCGTCACCGCCGGCGGCGTGGAAGGCTATGGCGAGGCCAGCACCATCGGCGGCCCGCGTTGGGGCGAGGAGAGCCCGGAGGGGATCGCCGCCATCGTCGGCACCTACCTGGCCGAGGCGATGCTGGGGAAGGACGCGGCCCAACTTAACACGGCGGAGGCCCGCATCGCGCGCGCCGTGCGCGGCAACCACTTCGCCAAGGCCGCCCTCTCCATGGCCCTGCACGACGCGGTGGCGCGGGCGGAGGGCATCCGCCTGGCCGACCTTCTGGGCGGGCCGCAGGCCACCCATCTCCCCCTCGCCTGGACCCTGGCCAGCGGCGACACGGCGCGCGACATCGAGGAGGGCGAGCAGATGCTGACGCTCCGGCGGCACCGCGACTTTAAGCTGAAGATCGGCGCCCACGCGCCGGAGCAGGACGTGGCGCATGTCGCCGCCATTGCCCGCGCCTTCGAAGGCCGCGCCTCCGTCCGCGTGGACGTGAACCAGGCCTGGGACGAGCCCACCGCCGCCCGTTTCCTGCCCGCCCTGGCCGATGCCGGAGTGGTGATGGCGGAGCAGCCCGTGGCGGGCTGGCACGTGCCCGCCATGGCGCGGCTGCAGCGCGCCAACCCGCGTCTGGCGATCATGGGCGACGAGGGCGTGGCCACGCCGCAGGACGCGCTGCGGCACGTGACGGAAGCCGCCTGTCACGCGGTGGCGCTGAAGCCCGCTAAGCACGGCGGCGTAGCGGGTACCCGGGCCGTGGCAGCCATCGCCCGCACGGCGGGGCTGGGCCTCTACGGTGGCACCATGCTGGAGGGGACGATCGGCACGCTTGGCGCGCTGCACCTTTACAGCACCTTCGGCGACTATGCCTGGGGTACGGAGCTCTTCGGCCCGCTGCTGCTGCGCGACACGCTGGCCACGGGCGAGATTGAGTTCCGCGACTTCGCCATCCACCTGCCGGAGGGCCCGGGCATCGGCACCGATCTGGACGGGGACAAGCTCGAGCACTTCCGCACGGACCGGAACCGCACGTTACTGCCGGTCTGACTCTTCCGGTCAGCCCGCCGCGGGACAGGGGACGAGACCTGTGGCGCCGCGTCGCGGCACGGGCCAATTTCTCCCCCTGTAAGCCGGTCGACCGACGGGAACAGGACCTGCGCGGCGGGCCACGGAGGCCACGTCACTCAACCGTCGCCTCCCCTTTGTACGGGAAACGGCCGCGAACGAGCCAAGAAAGAATGGGAGAGAGCACATGAATGTCGATTTCGTGGACAGCGCCGCAGTGCAAGATCTGCTCGACCGCGCCAGCGGCGTGAGGACCGAAGGGGGTGATGCGCGGATCAAGGCGATCACGCGCGACCTGATCGAGGCGGTCATGCGCGCAATCGTCAAATACGACATCGACGAGAGCGAGTTCTGGCGCGCGATCACGTTTTTCCAGAATGGCGCCCCGGAGTTCGGCCTGATCGCGCCGGGCGTGGGGATCGAGCACTTCCTCGACCTCTACATGGACGCGAAGGATGCCGATGCGGGCCTGACGGGCGGCACGCCGCGGACGATCGAGGGACCGCTCTACGTCGAGGGCGCTCCGCTGGTGGAGGGCGAGGTCAACCTGACCGACGATGCCGATGATACGGGCACGCTGATCATGAACGGCTCCGTGCGCGGGCCGGACGGCGAGCCGGTCGGGAACGCCATCGTCCATGTGTGGCACGCCAACTCTAAGGGCTTCTACTCCCACTTCGACCCGACAGGCGAGCAAACGCCGTTCAACAACCGCCGCCGCATCCGGGTGGATAGCGACGGGCGCTACTCCTTCCGCTCCAGGATGCCCAACGGGTACAGCGTGCCGCCCGGCGGCGCGACCGATCGGCTCATGTCCACGCTGGGGCGCCACGGCAACCGCCCGGCGCACGTCCACTTCTTCATCGAGGCGCCGGGCTATCGCACGCTGACAACGCAGATCAACTTCGGCGACGACCCCTTCGCCGCGGACGACTTTGCCTTCGGAACGCGCGAGGGGCTGCTGCCCGTTCCGAACCGCCAGGGCGACAGCGCATCCATCGCGTTCGACTTCAGGCTCCAGCGCGCGACGACGGAGAAGGACGAAGGCTTCTCCTCGCGCACGCGGGCCACGGCCTGAAGCGCGGACGGTCGAGGCGGGGGGCAGAGGCGGGGACCGCTTCGTCCTGCTCGCCCGGCACACCCGTCACGAGAGGACGAGACATGCTGTTTCACGTCACCATGCAGGTGAACCTGCCGCCCGACATGCCGAAGCCGGAGGCGGACAACATCAAGGCGTGCGAGAAGGCCTATGCCCAGGACCTTATGCGCAAGGGCAAGTGGCCACATATCTGGCGCGTGGCCGGGCGCTACGCCAACGTTTCCATCTTCGACGTGGCCGATAATGACGAGCTGCACGCCCTGCTCTCCGGCCTGCCGCTCTTCCCCTGGATGGACATTCAGGTGACGCCGCTCGCGCAACACCCCTCCGCGCTTTGAGAAAGGCCGCAGCATGAACCGCCGCACCCTCCTGCTCGGCCTCGCCGCCGCGCCGTTCGCCCGCCCCGCCCTGATACCCGCCGCTCAGGCCCAGGGATGGCCGACGCGCCCCGTCCGCATCATTGTCCCCTTTCCGCCCGGCGGCGCGATCGATGCGATGACGCGCCTCATCGCCCCCGTGCTGGCCGACGCGCTGGGCCAGCCGTTCGTAGTGGAGAACCGAGCGGGCGCCGGCGGCACCATCGGCACCGAGGCCGCGGCGCGTGCCGGAGACCAGGCCACCCTGCTCATGGTCTCCATGGCCCAGGCGGTGAACCCCGCCCTCTACCCGCGCCTGCCCTACCACAACGCCGACCTGGTGGCGGTCGCGCCCGTGGCCGTGGTGCCGAACATCCTCGTCGTGCCCGCCGTCTCCGCCATCAGGGACGTGCCGGGGCTGATCGCGGCGGCGAAGGCTAGGCCGGGGCAGATCACCTACGCGTCCGCCGGCAACGGCACCTCCATCCATCTCGCGGGCGCCCTGTTCAGCGCCCTCGCCAAAGTGGAGCTGACCCACATCCCCTATCGCGGCTCGGGACCCGCCATCGCGGACCTGCTGGGGAACCGCGTGGATAGCATGTTCGACAGCATCACCTCCTCCGCCCCGCACATCTCGGGCGGGCGGCTGCGGGTGCTGGCGGCCACCACCTCAAAGCGCGCCCAGGCCTATCCGGACCTGCCGACCGTGGCCGAGGCCGGGGTGCCCGGCTACGCCGTGGATCCCTGGTTCGCCATGATGGCGCCGAAGGATTTGCCGGAGGCCGCGCGCAAGCGCGTAGAGGCCGCCGTGCTGGCCGCGATCCGCGACGGCGGTATCCGCGAGAAGCTGGCCGCGATCGGCGCCGAGCCAATGGACGGTGACGGCAGCAGCCTGGCCCGTCTGATCGATGCTGAGACGGTGAAGTGGGGCGGCGTGGTGAAGGAGGCCGGCATTCGCGCCGATTGACGCACTTCGGCCTCCTCTGGGCCTTGTCAGGTTGGCGGCCTAATCGGGCAGTGGCAGGGTCCTTAGTATGCCGACCTCGCTCAATCCCTTCCGCCGCTTCCGGTACCCGGCCGAGGTCATCCAGCATGCGGTGTGGCTATACCACTGCTTTAGCTTGAGCCTGCGCGACGTCGAGCTGATCCTGGCGGCCCGAGGCATTGTGGTCAGCTACGAAAGCATCCGTGAGTGGGGCCTGCGCTTCGGCCGGCTGTTCGCAAACGAGCTGAAGCGACGTCGGCCACGGCCTGGCGATAAATGGTACATGGATGAGGTGTTCATCCGCATTCGCGGCAAGCAGCACCTCCTCTGGCGTGCGGTGGACCAGGACGGCAACGTGCTCGACGTCCTGTTGCAGAGCCGGCGCAGCGCCAAGGCCGCCAAGCGGTTCTTCCGCAAGCTGCTGAAGGGGTTACAATATGTCCCGCGGGTGATCGTGACGGATAAGCTGAGGAGCTACGCCGCAGCGAAGCGCGACATCCTGCCCGGGGTGGAGCACCGACAGAGCCGGTATCTCAACAACCGGGCCGAAGTGTCGCACCAGCCAACGAGACGACGAGAGCGGCAGATGCAGCGGTTCAAGTCAGCGCGCCACGCCCAACGTTTCCTCTCCACACACAGCCGGATCCACAACCATTTCCAACTCCGTCGTCACCGCCTGACCGCTGACCAACACCGCGAAGCCCGCAGCGCCGCTTTCGGCACCTGGCGAGATGTGACCGGAGTTGCATCCGCCGTGTGAGGCCATCACCAGCCGTAAGCCCGCGACGTCGCCGTCGTCGCCAACCTGACAACGCCGTTCCGCTGGTTCACCCGCTCGGCGCTGCGCTCGCCATGGGCGGCGCCACAGGCCCCCTCGGCATCCAGCTCCATCAGCCGATGGGCCGCAAAGCCGATCATCTCCCGCAGAAACGTCGCGTCAGAGCCCTTCTCCAAAAGCTCCCGAAGAGCAATCCTGTCGTCGGTCATCGTGGTCTCCATGGTTCAGGTCAGGTCTCGACAACCCAACCCTATCGAGGATCACCACGATGGCCGCCCCAAACCGGGCGGCCGCCTCCTACACCACCAACGGGGGCACGACCCTTCGCGGTACGAAATGCAATACATTGCAATAGAATGTACTTAGCCAAAGATCGGTATGAAGACGCCTACTACGGTGAGGATTGAGATTGAACAGCTCTCGGAAGCGCGCTTTCGCGCCCGCGAGGAGAATCGTACCCTCACCAACTTCATCGAGACGGTGCTTCGCTAGAGGGTCGCCGGATCATCATCCCCCAACCCCCTCGCCCCCTCGCGAAGCCAGACGACCCTCTGCTGCCGCACGCACCAAGGATAAGACCCCCGATGTCGCCCGATGCGGCCCACGAGACCTCATTTCAAATCGCACTGCCCAAGGCACCGACCGGCATTGGCGGCTTCGACGATATCACCCTCGGCGGCCTGCCCGCCGGGCGCCCGTCCCTGGTCTGCGGCGCGGCCGGGTGCGGCAAGACCCTCTTCGCCGTGACCTTCCTCGTGAACGGCGCCACCCGCTACGGCGAGCCCGGCGTGTTCATGAGCTTCGAGGAGCGGGCGGAGGACCTGGCTGCCAACGTCGCCTCCCTCGGCTACGACCTCGACGGGCTGGTGACGGACGGCCGGCTAGCGATCGATCACGTGCGCGTCGAGCGCAGCGAGATCGAGGAGAGCGGCGAGTACGACCTTGAAGGGCTGTTCGTGCGCCTCGGCTACGCCGTGGACAGCATCGGCGCCAAGCGCGTGGTGCTCGACACCATCGAGACCCTCTTCTCCGGCTTCACCGACCCCGCCTTGCTGCGCGCCGAGCTGCGCCGCCTGTTCGGCTGGATCAAGGACCGCGGCCTGACCGCCGTGATCACCGGCGAGCGGGGGGAGGGACAGCTCACCCGCCAGGGATTGGAGGAGTACGTCTCGGACTGCGTGATCCTCCTCGACAACCGGGTGGAGGAGCAGATCACCACGCGCCGGCTGCGCGTTGTAAAGTATCGGGGCTCGGCGCACGGAACCAACGAGTACCCCTTCCTAATCGACGACGACGGCATCAGCGTGCTGCCCGTCACCTCGTCGGGGCTCGACCGCCCGGCCTCGAGCGAGGTCGTCTCCGCCGGCGTGCCGGGGCTAGACGCCATGCTCCGCAGTGGCGGCCTATATAGAGGATCCAGCATCCTGCTGTCGGGCGTGGCCGGCACCGGCAAGACCACCTTCGCCAGCCACTTCGCCGATGCTGCCTGCCGCCGCGGCGAGCGCTGCCTCTCCTTCGTGTTCGAGGAAAGTGCACAGGAGATCTGCCGCAACGCCCGGTCCGTCGGCCTCGACCTACAACAGTGGGTGGAGGCCGGCCTGCTGCGCTTCGGGGCGGCGCGCCCCAGCCTCTACGGGCTGGAGATGCACCTGGCGCGGATGCACCACGACATCGACCGCTTCGAGCCCGACGTGGTGGTGGTGGATCCGATCTCCGCCTTCCGCGGTCCCGCCAGCGAGGTGCACGCGACGCTGCTGCGGATGATGGACCTGCTGAAGGCGCGTGGCATCACCGCCCTGTTCACCAGCCTGCGCAACGACGATGCCTCGGCGGACGGCGCTGACATGGGCTTGTCTTCCCTGATGGACGCCTGGATCAGGCTGGAGGACGTGGAGGCGAGCGGCGAGCGCAACCGCGCTCTCTACCTCATCAAGGCCCGCGGCATGAGCCACTCCAACCAGGTGCGGGAGTACCGGATCACCGATCGGGGGATCGAGCTGATCGAGCCCTATATTGGGCCGGAGGGGGTGCTGACCGGCACGGCCCGTCTCACCCAGACCGCGCGGGAAGCGGCAGCCCAGGCCCGACGTCGCCAAGAGGTGGAGCGCCGCCGGCGCGACCTCGCCCGCCGCCGCGAGGCGCTGGAGCGCCAGGTGCAGGAGATGCGCTCCGCCCTGGAGACGGAGGAGGCGGAGGCGAACCTCCTGCTAACCGAGGAGGACGCCCACGAGGCCGTGCTGGCGAGTGACCGCGTGGCCGTCGCCACCCTGCGGGGTGCTGCGGAGTGACCGGCCTCGAGGAACTGCCCGAGCGGGCACCGGATGGCGATCCCGATCCCGGCCACTACCACCTCCGCCTCTACGTGGCGGGACAGACGGTGAAGTCGCTCGCCGCCATGACCAACCTGAAGCGCGTCTGCGAGGAGCACCTCGCCGGGCGCTACGAGATCGAGGTGATAGACCTGCTGGTGAACCCCAGGCTCGCTGCCGGCGACCAGATCCTGGCCATCCCGACCCTCGTCCGGCGGTTGCCCGCCCCCCTCAAGCGGATCATTGGCGACCTGTCCAACACGGAGAAGGTCCTGGTCGGCCTCGACATCCGCCCGTTGGACAGGGCCTCTTGAGCGAGGCCCGCCCCGGCCCGGTCGAGGAACCGACCTATCGGCTCCGGCTTTTCGTGGCGGGTAACACCGTCCGGTCGCGCCTCGCAATCGAGAACCTGCGCCTCTTCTGCACGAAGTATCTGGCCGGTCGGTTCGATCTGGAGGTGGTTGACATCCATCAGCAACCCGAACTGGCCGAGCGGAACCAGATCGTCGCGGCGCCAACCCTTCTACGGATGGAGCCGCTACCGATGCGTCGCATCGTCGGTGATTTGTCGCAAACCGAGAGGCTCCTTCGCGGCCTGGATGTGGTTCCGACGCCCGGCGAGGTAGCACCATGACCGACACCTCCGCGACCACCCGGGAGGCGGTCTTGCTCGGGCGCGTCGCTGAGTTGGAAGCGCAGCTGCACGACAGTGAGGAGACCCTCGATGCTATCCGTCGCGGCGAAATTGACGCGTTGGTTGTAGGAGGGCGTTCTGAGGAGCAGCAGGTTTACACGCTCGACAGCGCCGACCGTCCCTACCGCGTGCTGATCGAGCAGATCCAGGAGGGTGCTGTCACCCTCGCCGAAGATGGGACGATCCTTTACTGCAATCGCCGCCTTGCCCTGCTGCTCGGTGCTGCGCAAGAACGGGTGATCGGGCAATCCCTGCGGCCCTACGTCGCGCCGGGTCAGGAAGTCGCCTTCGACCGCCTCCTCGGGGAGGGCCGGCAGGCGCGGAGCCGAGGCGAGCTCCTTCTCCGCACTACAGCAAAGACGGAGATATCCGTCCTGATCTCCCTCAGTCCTCTCGACGGTAGCGACGGCTCGACGCTGCTTTGTGGGGTGCTGACGGACCTCACAGAGCAGAAGCGCCGCCTGGAGGAGATGGCCGAAACCAATGCTCGCCTGGAGGGGGAGATCGCGGAGCGCGTGCGGATTGAGGAAGCCCTACGTCAGAGCCAGAAGATGGAGGCCATCGGGCAGCTCACGGGCGGGGTGGCGCACGATTTTAACAACTTGCTGACCGTGATCCGCTCCTCCGTAGACTTGCTCAAGCGGCCGGGGCTCCCGGAGGAACGCCGGGCCCGCTACACGGCCGCCATCTCGGACACGGTCGAGCGGGCAGCCAAACTCACCCGTCAGCTCCTCGCCTTCGCCCGTCGCCAAGCCCTCAAGCCGGAGATCTTCGCCGCCTGCCAGAGTGTGCGGATGATTGGTGAGATGATGGGGACGCTGACCGGCTCCCGCGTGCGGATCGTGACCCAGTTGCCCGAGCGTCAGTGCTTCGTGAACGCCGATCCGAGCCAGTTCGACACCGCCCTAGTCAACCTCGCGGCCAATGCCCGCGACGCTATGGAGGGTGAAGGACAGCTCACCATTACCGTGCAGACAGTCGAGGGGATGCCGGCCATTCGCCTGCATCCGGCGATTCCGGGCTCGTTCGTCGCGGTGTCGATCGCCGACACCGGCTGCGGCATCCCGCCCGAGCACCTGGACCAGATCTTCGAGCCGTTCTTCACGACGAAGCCGACCGGGCAGGGGACCGGCCTGGGGCTGAGCCAGGTCTTCGGCTTCGCCAAGCAGTCCGGCGGCGAGGTGATGGTCGAGAGCCGGCTCGGCGAGGGCACCACCTTCACGCTCTACATGCCGCTCGTGGCCGAGGCGGGGAGACCGGACGAGAACAGTGAACCGGCCCCCCTGGTGGACGGGCACGGCACCTGTGTCCTCGTGGTCGAGGACAACGAGGCGGTCGGCGCCTTCGCCACGGACGCCCTGACGGAACTCGGCTACCGGCCCGTCCTCGCCGCCAGTGCGGAGGCGGCGCTGGCCGAGCTGGCCAGGGATGCCGACCGGTTCGACGTGGTGTTCTCCGATGTGGTCATGCCGGGAATGGGGGGCATTGAGCTGGGGCAGCGCATCCGGCGGGACCACCACGACCTGCCTGTGGTACTGACCTCGGGCTACAGCCATGTCCTCGCCCAGAACGGCACCTATGGCTTCGAGCTATTGCACAAGCCCTACTCGATCGAGCAGCTTTCTCGCGTGCTGCGGAAGGCCGCGACTTGGCAGCGCCGCCGGCGCATCCTGAGACAGTCCTGATCGTCGATGGTGTCGCCGTGGGCCTGCTCTCCACCCGAACTGCGCCAGCCCTGATTGAGGACGCCGTGGACGCCTTCGACCCCGCTGATTCGTTGATCCCATTGGGTAAAGGCCGGCTTAGCGGAGCAGTACTGCCCCGGAACGGGCAGCATTTCAGAGCCGTGTGCTCCGTGGTCAGCAGGCGGAAGCCATTGCGGGCGGTGGAGCCGGCGCGGGATCGGACCATCAAGGATTGCCGGCCCAGAATGGACCGCGGGGTACGAGGGCCGGTAATGAGAGCTTTCTCGAAGGCGAGCGATAAAGGCTGACGAAGATGGATTGGGAACGGTGGCGAAGGCGTGCCTCAGTGCTGAGATGGCACCGGCCGCTCGCCTACGGCATCGCGCTTCTGGCCGCGCTGATCGCCTCCGTGCTCCGGTACTGGCTCGATCCCGTGCTCCCGCCAGGGTTTCCCTTCCTCACCTTCTTCCCGGCCGTCATCGTCACCGCGTTCGTCGCGGGAACCGGACCGGGTGTGGCCTGCGCCGTGCTGTCCGGGCTGGCGGCCTGGTACCTGTTCATCCCCCCGGTCAATAGCTTCGCCCTCGAGGCCCAGTCGGCCGTCGCGTTGCTGTTCTACGCCGGCATCGTCGGTGTCGACATCGTCCTCATCCACCTCATGCAGCGGGCGGCAGGGCGCCTGGCCGAGGCGCAGGTGGTGACGGCAGGACTGCTCCAGCAGCAGCGGCTGATGTTCCAGGAGTTGCAGCACCGGGTGGCGAACAATATGGCCTTCGTCTCAAGCCTCCTGAACCTTCAAAAGCGCAGGGTCATGGCGAAGCCAGAGACGGCGGTCGGGGCGCTTGATGAGGCCTCTACGCGGCTGAACACGATGGCCAGGATCCACCGCCGCCTTTACGATCCAGCCTCGGTCGAACTGCCCGTCGGACAGTACCTCAAGGACATCTGCACCGATCTTTGCCAGGCGGCGGACGCGCACAACATCGACGTGCTGGTAGACATGCCGCCAGTGCGGCTCGACATCTCGCGGCGGCATTGTCACGTTGTTTGGGGACCGAGCAAGTTTGACCGCGAGGCGGAGTTTGCGTGACCTT
>NZ_JBHLVZ010000073.1:0-20445 GCF_042433125.1 Muricoccus vinaceus
AGCGCCCAAACCAACAATTCTCCCAAGCAAATCAGTGCCCGGGAGGTTGTTCAGACCCGACTACTTGCGATATTATTGAGCGAAATGACATGGCTTGTTCCCTCCCATGTCACTCAGGTTTCACTGAGAGCCTGTCAGCTTCCGTCGTTCGCATTTTATCTCCGCAATGGAACTGCCTTCTCTGCGGAACCGCAGCCGCGTTTGCCTCAGCTTACCCGCACGTGCCCTACCCAGAGGAACAACAGATGCCAAACGCGACGGACACCACCCAGAACGTAGCCGTCTCCACGGCCGCGAGTGGCCGTGCACCCATTCTTGCCAAGAACGTCATCTTTCTGTTGCCGGACGGCTTCGGCCCGGCTGCCGATACCGGCTACCGCTGGTTCAAGGGTGAAGGGGCTGCCGAGCCGATCTGGAACCAGTATCTCAAGGCTCGTGTGGAAACTGGGTCCGCGGATAACCCCGTAACAGACTCCGCCGCCTCTGCCACTGCCTACGCGACCGGCGTCAAGACCTACAATGGCGGCATCGGCGTGGACGCGGCAGGAAACGAGGTCCCGTCGGTGCTCGACATGGCGAGCCAGGCAGGCAAAGCGACAGGCATTGTCAGCACGGCGGCGATCTGGGATGCGTCGCCGGCTGCTTTCGCCGCAAGCAATGTGGATCGTGGCAACGCGGGCGAAATTACCCAGGAATACATCGACAATAACGAGCTTGACGTGATCCTCGGAGGTGGCCGCGCTGCGTTCGGGGACGACACGGATCAGGATGGGCAAACGACTATTCAAGAAGCCCGAGCCCATGGCTTCGACTACATCACCACCGGAGCCGAGCTCGCCGGCTATGACGGTGACAAGCTGCTCGGCCTGTTCAATGACCAAGACCTGGTGGCGCCAATCGGTGGCGGGTCAACCGGTGAGCGGCCGAACGGCGAGCCTTCGCTGGCGGAAATGACGCAGGCCGCGCTCAACGTCCTTGAGAATGACACGGATGGCTTCTTCCTGTTCGTTGAGGAAGAGGGCACCGACACCTGGGGCCACGCCGACGATGCTGGCGCCGTGTTCAATGCCGCCGCCTCCTTTGAGCAGGCTTGGCAGGTCGCGCGCGACTACGCCGAGGCGCATCCTGACACGCTGATCGTCTCCGTCGCCGACCATGAGACCGGCGGCATGACGCTGGAGCTGAACAACGTTCGTCTTCCCACCCTGTATCAAAGCTTCAAGGCCACCTACGAGCAGATCGGGACGGCCATCCTCGAAGGGGTGACCGTGCTCGGATCGGGCGCCGATCAGGCGACGATCAATGGCGCCGTGAACACTATCGTGTCCGACCTCACCGGCGGGGCCGTCACCCTGACCGACGCCGAAATCGGCGCCATCCTCGGTGCCGCAGACGAGGATGCGGCCTACGCAGCCCTTGCTGAAACGTTGAACGCGCGCGGCGGGATCGACTTCTCAACCACTGGACACACCGCGGTCGATGTCCCGCTCTATGCCTTCGGGCCGGGTGCAGAACTCTTCAACGGCGTGATCGACAACACGGCAGTCGCGGGCCAGGTCGCCCAGGCGATGGGGCTGTCCCTGTCCGAGGAGCCGACTGACCCCAACGGGGACGGCAGCATCCGCGGCACGACCGGCGATGACCGCCTCAGCGGCACCGACGAGGACGACACCATTCGCGGGGTGGCGGGCAACGACCGCCTCGACGGACGCGCCGGCGATGACCAGCTGATTGGCGGCCAAGGCGACGATCGCCTTGACGGGCGCACCGGCGACGACCGGCTGAATGGCGGTGCGGGTGAGGACCGGCTTAACGGTCAGAACGGCGATGACCGCCTGGTCGGCGGTGCGGGCGACGACAGGCTGGATGGAGGAGCCGGCGACGACCGCCTCATGGGCGATGCTGGCGACGATCGGCTTGCGGGGGGGGACGGCGATGACCGCCTGACGGGTGGGGCGGGCGCTGACCGACTTGAGGGTGGCGATGGGGATGACGTCTTCATCTTCGCCCAGGGCTCCGGTTCTGACCGCGTCATGGACTTCGTCAGTGGTGAGGACAGCATGCGGTTTGAGGGCGGCCTCTTCGCCGACTTCGACGCTTTGACCAGCGCGAGCGAGCAGATCGGGGGTGATCTGTTGATCTCCCTCGACGACGGTGGTCAGATCCGTATCGGGAGCTTCGCGCTGAGTGCGCTCAACCAGGGCGACTTCCTCTTCGTCTGAGCAGCTTCGGCCCATACCGGGAGGGGGCGCCACGCGGCGCCCCTTTCTCGACAACGTTTCGCGGCTTGTCGGGACTGGAGTTCGTGCCTGCGGACGAGCCGTGCCGCCTCTCGATGTCATCGATTCGACATTGCACGACCGCTCGTTCCTGTTAATCAGGCGGCGCCGGTCCGAAGAGGTAGCACCGCTGATGCAGGACGACGACAGGGACTCCTCCTGGCTCAAACTCGAACTCCAAGATGACTTCGACGAGGAGCTCGAGCAGGAGATCGATGATGACCGGCTGCCGGCTGCGCTGCGGGAACTGCACCAGCACCGGAAGAAGGTCTCGATCGATCGTGGCCTGTACTTCCGCGAGCTGCTGCGTCTTCAGGGCGAGCTGCTGAAGCTCCAGGACTGGGTAGTCCACAAGGGGCTGAAGGTTGTCGTTCTCTTCGAAGGGCGTGACAGCGCCGGCAAGGGAGGCGTCATCAAACGGATCACGCAGCGCGTGAACCCTCGCACGTGCCGCGTGGTGGCACTGCCCGCCCCTTCGGACCGCGAGCGCACGCAGTGGTACTTCCAGCGCTACGTGTCGCACCTGCCGGCCGCGGGCGAGATCGTGCTGTTCGACCGCAGCTGGTACAATCGCGCTGGCGTCGAGCGCGTTATGGGCTTCGCGGGTGAGACCCAGGTCGAAGATTTTTTCCGCGATGTGCCGGAGTTCGAACGGATGCTCGTACGCTCCGGCATCATCTTAGTGAAGTATTGGTTCTCCATCACAGACGAGGAGCAGCAGCTCCGCTTCCTCATGCGGATCCACGACCCAATCAAGCAGTGGAAGCTTTCCCCGATGGACCTGCAGTCCCGGGTTCGCTGGGAGGCCTATACTCGGGCGAAGGAGGAGATGTTCGAGCGCACCAACATTGAGGAAGCGCCTTGGTATATCGTTGAGGGGAACGATAAAAAGCGGGCGCGGCTAAACTGCATGGCACATCTTCTTTCGATGATTCCTTACAAGGAGATCCCGCGCGAGCCGGTGTTGTTGCCAGAGCGGGTGTTCGATCCGAACTACGAGCGACGCACTCTACCTCCCGATCTCTACGTCCCCGAAGGTTACTGATCGGGCAACAGGGAAAGGCTGCAAAAGGGGAGGCTTGTCCGCAAGCTGGCGATTTACAATGAACACCGTGTCGCGAGAGTTCTTCAGCAGCCTGCAAGGCGCGTTCGATTATGTGCTCGTTTAGTAGTCTAATAGATCACTGCGGCGATGCTAGACCAGATGTCCGTCAGAGGCGGACCACCCCCGCCTTTGACGGACATCTGGTCTGGGGCGGCGACCCTCGAGAGGTGGCTTGGTCATGCAGGCCTACCTGCAAGGGATATGCAACCGTGAATGTAGGTTCGTGGCCCGGAGGGCCCGACCCTTTCTGCAGTTGATCAGGTGTCATGGCCTTGATGTGTCGGTCCTCCAGGCTGCACCTGTCGGGCGAGCGGCTCGTGACTTCATAGAAGCTTGAGGGCGCCCCATCGTGTCATTTTTCTGTCCATCCGCTTGTTCGTCAGGTCCTCCGTTCGGCCTGGAGCCTCACACCATCAGCAGAACTGCACCCGATGCCGACGTCATGATTGGTGTCGACACCCGCAAATTCACCCATGCGGCTGTGGCAATCAGCGCCGTTGGTTTGCGCCTCGGCAGCCTGTCCATCCCGGTCAACAACCGCGGGTACCAATCCCTGCCGGACTGGGCACGGTCCTCCGGTCCGATCTGCACCTTTGCCGTCGAGGGTACCGGATCCTACGGCGCTGGCCCGTTCCGCTTCCTAAATGAGCACGGCTATCCCGTGCTCGAGGTGAACCGGCCCAGCCGCCAGCTCCGATACCAGAGCGGCAAGGACGATATGGTTGATGCCGAGAATGCCGCCCAGGCTGTGGCACGACCAGAGTCCGGCACGAGCACGGTCGAAGTGATCCGGCATCTCAAGGTGGCCCGCGACACCGCCGTCAAGGCGCGGAGCCAGGCCATGCATGCGATCAAAGCCATCATCGTCAGCTCGCCTTCAGCGCTGCGCGAAGGGCTCACCGCCTAATCGGAAAGATGGGACTGCTCCGCCACCTCGCCGCTCTCCGTCCCGGCCCGCTTACCTCGACGATAGCCTCGGCCAGGACCAGCCTGCGAGCGATCGCCCGGCGCTGGCTCGCCCTCGACGCGGAGGTCAAAGACCATGACGCCAGCCTTGGTCAGCTGATCCAGCAGCTCGCACCCGACCTGATGCACGCTCACGGCATGGGGGGCAGAAACCGCCGCCGAAATGCTCATCCTCGTCGGCGACAATCCCGAGCGCATCCGTTCGGAGGCGGTCCTGGCCAGGCTCCGCGGCGCCTGCCCAGTCCCAGCCTCCAGCGGCAAGATAACCCGGCACCGCCTCAACCCTGGCGGCAATCGACAGGCGAATGCCGCCCTACACCGGGTGGTCATCGTCCGCATGCGTGGGCACCAACCCATCCTCGACCACGCCAGGCGCCGCACCGCCGAGGGAAAGGGCAAGCCCGAGATCCTTTTCTGCCTCCAGCGCTACGTCGCCCGCGAGATCTTCAGCTACCTCTGTCGGCCAGCCCATCCACCCCAGACAACTCGAAAAGCCCCTTGGCCACTAGAAGAGCTTCAACGCCGATTCTGCTCATCAAAGCGGTGAAAGGGTTGGCCACATTGTGCCGACTACTTCAGGCAAGTCTAATCCAGTCGTTGCACCGGAAATCAGCGCTCGATCCAGCGCCGGCTGGCGCAAGTAGGTTGCGAGATCACGAATTTGTCGCTCAACTGGGTTCGGGCGCATGAAGCTACTCAGTCCGACCGAGCGGTTCGTAGCCTGCATGACCTCTAGGGCGGCGCGCTCAACCGCGCCGCGCGCGAGATTGACATAAGCCTCGACGCGTTTGGAACATGCTTGCAGGCTCTCCGCCATTAAACCTGCCTCACGAACCCATAGTCGTGCTGTCTCGACTTCGGTCAGCACGCTGCCCATTCGCGCCGCCTGATGCGGATCCTTGCCACGCCCCGTTGAGCGCAGGTAAGTCCGCATGGATTCGGCCACCGCCTCCAAGCCACCAAGCTGCACTGCAAGAGGGCGCCACATACCGATCGCATATTCGGCCATTCCGCGATGTGCGTCAGGCTTACCAATCAGCAGCTCCGGACCAACTGCCATCTCATCCAAGTTCACGCTGCCCGTGGCTGAGGCGCGCATCCCTGTGGGAGTCCAGGTTCCAAGATCTGCCCGGTGTGTGTGCTTTGGGATTGATACGAGCACCATCTGCTGCTGCCCTTCACCGCCGCAGCGAGCGGTCACCAGGGCGCGCTCCACCAGTCCGGCGCCAGAGCAGAGCACTTTGCCTCCACGCAGAACACCGCTCTCCAGTCGAAGGCTGACGAGTGGCGCCTCGCAGCCCCACCCCCCAAATAAGCATCCCGTGTGGGCGGCCTCGGCAGCGGCTTCTCGCTGGGAGGGCGTGCCATGACGCATCACGAGGCCGATGGCGCTGACATGACCTTCGTAAAGACGGCCAAGTGGCAGGCTGGTACGACCGAGAAGACGAAGCGCCTCAAGAATGCTTGCGGCACTGCTGGATTCGCTTCCCCAGCCATGACCGCCGAACGTAGTCGGCAGCGGCGCGGTGAGGAGCCCCGCGGAGGTCAGCGTTGCGACATCTTCCTCAGGCAATGCACCATCGGCGGCGTCCATAGCAGCAGCGCGGTCAAGAATACCGGGAAGAGCGGCACGCAGCCGTTCCAGCAGAGCGGCCTCCCCTAATCTGCAGGAGAGGTGAGAAGGAGATGGTGCATCCATGGTGTAGGCAGGTAAGCCCTGTTCGGAAATGGGTAACCCTGAGCTGCGCGGTGATCACCCAAAAAGGTTCTGTCGGCGATCACGCCAGAGAAGCTGTTATACGCTGGCTGACCTGTCTGCAGCGTTAACGACCGGACAGGGGATGGGGCTTCCGCCTTTGCGGCTCCCATCAGGCGAGGACGTGGTGACTGTTGCGAGAGCGCGGGTAAAAATTGAGATTTTCGGTGAGCCTTCGTCGGACCGGAGCGTTGAGTCGGCGGGTCGGGTCTCTGCCCAGACCCGCCGAGACCTCGACGGGGCGAGCTCCACATGTTGCGATCCTGCTGGCTCACTCCGGTCCGGACTGATGCCCAGAATGCCATAGCCATGCGCGTCCCGTTCCGGGTGGTCGCACCTGTTGCAACGGTTTGAGGGAACCAGGGGCGTGGAGGAGGTTGCCGACGAGGCCGACCCTGCCTGGGGTGCCCAGGAGGCGGAGGATGCCCGCCTCCGAGCGGCGCTTGCCGCCGTGGGCCTCGACGCGAAGGATGCCGCGACCGCCGTTGAAGTGATCCGGGCGGAGCTTGCCCAAACCCCGGAGGCGCCCGCCACACACGTGGCGAGGCCCCAAAGTGGTGATCGCCTGCTGGCGCTGGCTGACGTCATCCCACAACTTTTATGGCATTCCGCCAATGAGGGGCAGTGGATCTGGGCCTCCCCAAGCTGGCTTGCCTATACGGGGCAGAGCAGCGAGGGGAGCCTTGGCAGAGGCTGGCTCGAGCCGGTTCATCCGGATGACCGCGATGCCACGCTGCGCGCCTGGCACGAAGCACCCCAACGTGGAGGGTTGGACGTCAAGCACCGGATCCGTCGCGCCCTCGACGGCGCATGGCGTCTCCATCACACGCGCTCCGCCCCGCTGTCCCGAACGGCCGTGATGCTGGAGGAGGGGGGGTGTGCCACGGAATGGGTTGGCTCGAGCGCGGACGTCGAGGACGTGCGCCGCATGGAGGGGGAGCAGCGCGCCCTCCTCCTCGAGGTTCAACACCGCACGCGCAACATCCTCGCGGTGGTGGCAGCAATCGCGCGGCGGAGCCTGCCTCCAAACACTGTGCGAGACGACTTTGCGGCGCGGATTGCCTGTTTAGGACGGGTACAGGGCTTCCTTGCCCGGAGTGGCGCGTGGTCGGTGCCGCTTCGTGACCTTGTCGAGGCCGAGTTGCGGGCGCTGGGGAACAAAGAGGCTGACCGGGCGCAGGTGAATGGCCCGGAGGTGGAGCTGCCTGGCGTCGTGGTGCAGCCCATTGCCCTTGCGCTGCACGAGCTTGCCGCGAATGCGGCCAAGCACGGCGCCATGGCGCAGTCCTCGGGGCACGTCGCCGTGACCTGGCGGTTGGATCAGGCGGTCGAGGGTGCGAAGCGGCTTGTGATCGACTGGCAAGAGACTGGGGTGACGATGCCAGCGGGCCCGTTACTCCGGCGCTTTGGATGGGAGGTGATCGAACGCACCGTGCCCCATCAGCTCCAGGGCGAGGCTCGGCTGGAACGCGGTGCCGATGGCGTCCGCTGCCAGCTCGCTCTGCCTTTCGGCCAGACGGAAGCGAGGGCGCCAGATCTCGATTGTGGTTAAGTGCGCCTGAAAGAACCGCCTGATTTGGCCGAGGCAGACCAGGACGCAGGCGAGTGTCGTGAACGCCAGATGGATGTCGGCGTGGCACTCGTACCGGATGCTCAGGAGGCGGTAGCGAGCGAGCCAAGCGAAGATGCGCTCCACATGCGCTGATCGCGACCCGACTGGCCGGGCTGGCAAACATCACACCAGACACAATCCGGGCATGTGGCGGTTCTGGGTTTTGCTCCCAAGCGCCTGGTGCTGACGCTTATGGGGGCGAAGATAAGCCAAGATAATAACTGGGCCGAAGTTCTCCGGGCACCCCCTGCAGGATGGGAAGAACCGAGGATCCCATGTGCTGCTCGCAACTGGGCAAAATGCCCCGGCGCCGAATTCCGCAACTCGGCCATTTGGTTGCAGTCAAACCCTGGCTTGAGCAGACATCAGCGGCAGCCAGATGCGGCAGTTCACGCCATGAGGGGCGAAGTCGAGCTGAGTGGTGCCACCAGACCCCTGGGCTAGTCCGCGTTCGAGCAGTCGCGAGCCAAAGCCGCGGCGTTTCGGCTCCTCAACGGGCGGACCGCCCCGCTCCTGCCAGATGATCGCGACTGCCCGCGCTTGATCTTTGGCTCCCGCCTCCACCGCCCAGGTTACCTCTACCCGTCCTTCCGGGATCGACAAGGCGCCATGCTTTGCTGCGTTTGTGGCGAGTTCGTGGAAGGCAAGGCCGAGGGTCGGTACGGTCCGCGCCGGGAGATGCACCGCGGGCCCGGAAACGGTGATCCGGCCTGCCGTGCTGTCATAAGGCTGCAGGCAGCCTCCAACGACGGTGGTTAGTGCTGCGCCATCGGGATTACCTTGCCCAAGCACCTGATGAGCAAGAGCCAGGGCGCGCAGACGTGCTGCAAAGGCGGTGCGGAAGCCCTCGCCTGTGTCACCGGGGAGAGCGGTCTGCGCTGCCAGGGCATGTACGGTAGCGAGAACGTTCTTCAGCCGGTGCTCCATCTCGGCCATCAGGAACTGCTCCCGTTCCGATGCAATCTGTACCTCGCGACGCAGGGCGTGATTGGCTGTTTCCAGAGCAACAACGTGCTCCTGTCTCTGCCGAGCCGATCGTGGCGCAGATGCCTCGCCAGGATCACCGGGGTAGGGGCAAGCGACGATCTGCCACACGTCGTCGATGCAGCAGAGGACACTCAGATGGGCAGGAGGAGTGCTGATCATTGCGGCACGCTCGCTTACAGCCAGCGCAGCAGACGCTAACCCAGGATAGTATTGAGGTCGAATATGTGGATGTAAACGCAAGTTCAGGGCTAACCACCTCTGTGTGATGGTTCGATCGGACAAGTCATCGAAAATAGCATAAAAGTAAAACTTTTTATCAATTGTTAAGTTTGTGCGTTCTTGCTGGTGTAGATGCAAAAGCATAGCAGTTTTAGCAATTGGAGGAGAAAGCTCGTTCAGAGTTTACCCCCCACGCTAGGGCTTATCCTGAAAGCTTCGTTATCCTACTGATAGTTCCCACTTCAAGTGACGACACCAGCTTAGGTGCCACCTTTTTCCTGCCAGCGTGCCAATGTTGTGGAACTATTTGGCGTCGTCCGAACTGAAACTGATCTGGGTTCGCGACAGCGGCATCGTGATGGTGCTACACCAACTAATGACATTGACGCCTGATCCGCACGGCCAAGCGGCCCTGATGCTCTGCGAAGCCCTTGCCCTCCTCCTGGTCGAGAGGGGTACCCTCCTCAAGAGCCAAGTGGTCGAGGCAATTGATGGCCTCATCGAGGTCAAGCAGGAGATAGCCGGGGTCAGCGAGAGCGTCGTGGTCAGCATCGCTTCCATCGGGTTGCTGCGAGCCATAGCCCAGAGCGTTGCCGCAGCCGCTGTTCCTAAGCCCGGCCTGGCATCCTAACACCGCGGACCTGTGGCCGCAGGGCTTCTCGCCTGATCTGCCAGTTATTTAGAGTACGACGATGTTCGCAGGCTGGTTCCGGTCTACAGTCGGGTTGCTGCGCCGATCCGGCCTAACACCCGTGAAAGCGCATCTTCTGCTGGAGATGTCGAATGGCCTGCGCCGCTGAGCACCGCGATCAGCCTTCGGCCACACCTCCGCCCGCCGGCAATCCTCTGACAAGCAAACTGCTGCACTTCGCTCCACTGTCCAACTCGGACCGGCAGCACCTGGATCGTCTGGCTGCTCCGGAGGAACGCTTTCCAGCCAGCGTGGACATCATCGCCGAAGGCATGGTGCCGCGCTCGGTGTTCCTGCTGAAGGAGGGCATGGCCATGCGTTACCGCAACATGCCGGATGGCGGGCGGCAGATCATGACATTCCTCATCCCAGGCGACCTGTGCGACATGCATGTGTTCTTGCTCAAGGAGATGGACCACTCGATCGGCACGATTACTCCTGTGCGCGTGGCGCCGATTTCACGGGAAAGCCTGATGGATCTGTTCGCCTCCAGACCCCGCATCTCGGCGGCGCTATGGTGGAGTTCCATGCAGGAGGAGGCGATGCTGCGCGAGCGCATTGTCTCACTCGGACGTCGCGATGCCCGGGGACGCGTCGCCTACCTGCTGTGCGAGTTGTTGTGGCGGCACAGGGCTGTGGGGTTGACCAACGGCGAGGTGTTCCGGCTGCCGCTAACCCAGACAGAACTTGGTGACACGCTGGGTCTCACCCCCGTGCACATAAACCGCGTGCTGAAGGAGTTCCGTCAACGCAGTCTGATCTCCATGGACCGGAGGATGATGAGCCTGCTGAACGTCGAGGAACTTCAGGCCCTGGCAGGCTTCAACAAAGATTACCTTCACCTGGGCGGCACTTCGCCGGAGGTGACGCGCTACTTCGACGGCTTGGAAGCGAACCTAAAAAGGTAACTGCCTGTCCTGTGAGAGGCTGACCCATACGAGTGGAGTAGGGCAGTTACGATGGCTGCCCATCCACCACGGCACTGAGTTTGCCCACGATCCAGTGCTCCGCGGCTCGCAGATCGGAGAAGGTTGGAGGCACAGGCACGCCGAGCCTGCCGAAGCCATGCTCCAGAAACCAGTGTCCCTGCGCTTCGTGCCCATCGGCAAGCTGCACGAGCACAGCAACCAAGCAATCGTCGGCGAAGACCAGGCGTCCCTCCTCGTCCTCAGTGTCCGTGTCCAGACGCACAGGCGTCAGGGTGAGCTCCCGGTTCATGCGGCTGCCCTGGAAACCTGATGCAGGTAAGTGGCATCAAAGAGTGCGCGCTTCTGCAGTTCGTCCCACTTCAGGACGCTGACCGTGTAGTTGCCCCAGGTGATCAGCTTGTCCCGCCGGAGGTCCTGCAGCACGCGGTTCACATGCACGTTCGACAAGCCGAGCGCGTCCGCGATGTCGCCCTGGGTTGCAGGCATCCTAAAGGTGTTGTCCGGGGCGAGTTCCACGCCTCGGAAGCGCAGCAGCATCTCGCAGATGAGGTGGGCGATGCGCTCATGAGCGTCGCGCCTGCCAATGCCAATGAGCCACTCCCGGAAGACGGCGGCATCGATCAGCGTGTCGCGCCAGAAGGCATGCATCAGGCCGGGGAAGCGCGCCGTCAGGGTCCGCATGCTGGCGTGGGGGATGAAGGCCGCCAGAGTCGGCATCATCGCCCCCACGGAGTGGTCCAGGGTTTGGATGTGGAGGCTCTGCAGGTCCGGAAGATCGCCCGGCGTGTGGAAGGCCATGATCTGTCGGCGCCCATCGGGCAGCAGCTTATAGCGGCAGGCAAAACCATCCAGGATGAGACAGCACTCACTTGGGATACCGCCTCCCCGGACGATGTCCTCACCCCTGGTATAGCTCCGGACAGTCATGGGCAGGTCCAGCAAGGCCTGGCGCTCCTCGGCTGTCAGCTCCGTGATGCTCTGCAGCTTTTGAACGAGACGATGCCGCTCAGGCGGGCGGTCGATGTAGAGCATGGCGTTGCGGTTGACCGGCTGATGCATCGGAGACGGCTCCAGAAGGAGCAGATTTGATCTTTGCCCCGGGCACTTCGAAGTGAAGTGCCAGAGGCGAAGCCGTAGGCTCACTGACAGGTGAATCTTACTAAACCAGATCAAGTTCTCGGTTTTGTCTGACAACAAATCCCGGTAGGGCAATCATCAGGACCTGAGTCGGGCGCAGCGTACGCTGCAGGCATGGCGTATGTAGGCAAACGCGTTTCAGAAACCCACCAGCCGCGGCCCTTTCAACGCGGACGCATCATAACTCAACGGAACGGGCCGGCATGATGCCACACGACCACCCGGTTACCATTGAGGCCCAGCTTCTCTTGCTCGACGTGCTGGCCTGTGCCGCGGTCGAAGGGTGGCAGGCGGGGCGCGACCTCGGAAGCTATGCTGGCGATTGTCCCTATTCTCGCGTGCTGGTGCTGATCCGGGACGCATGGCTCCATGGGTTTAGCGCCGGCCGGGGGTAGCGGTGACCGGCCGACCTTCATAGAAAAACGTTGTCCCTAGCGCTGCGCCGGGGACTTCAGCAGCACCGCGTCCAGTTGGTGTGGTTGGAACCGGCGGGCCTGGGTGATGACGTGGAAGCTCGTGTGCGGTGTCTCGGGGGGAGCGCGGCTGCCCCGCCGCCGAACACTTCGCAACGCCGAATGGCAGACCGGTGAACTATCATGGGTTGGATCGCCAAGCCGAAGAACCCTCTACAGCATGCCAGATCGTCGGCAGCGTATTTGAGGCGCCGATGACCGAGAGAGACATGCGCTCTGGCCTCCACTTAGGAGACGCCCATGCCGCGCTACTTCTTCCATATCCACGATGGCGCCTGCTACATCGATGAGGAGGGGATGGAGTTGCCGAACCTTTCCGCAGCCCGTCGCATGGCGACCAAGACGGCTGGCGCCATGCTGAGTGACGACCCCGGACAACTCTGGGACGGCCATCCCTGGAGAATGGTGGTCACGCTCAGACAGGAGGTGATCTGCTTTGTGCTGCGCTTTTCGGTGGAGCCTGCACCGGTCGGGATCTGATCGGCACCTTCAACGCCCCGCAAACGGCTCAGCCCCACGGCCGTACCGCCGGACGCTGCCTCCGACCGCTGCTCTGCTTGGTCGAAGCAACGATCTTTCCTGGCATCATTCCAAGGAAAGCAATCCAGTTAAGCGAGCAGATCCGTCGTAGTGCTATCTACCGCGTGCATTGTCACTCAACGGAGCGGGCAGGCATGACACCATACGACTACCCGACCACGAGTGAGGCTCAAGTGCTTCTACTCGATGTCCTGGCCCGCGCTGCCGCTCAGGGGTGGCAAGTGGGGCGTGACCCTGAAGGTGATGCCAGTGACTGCCCCTACTCCCAGTTCTTAGCCCCGTTGCAGGAGGCTTGGTGCCAGGGGTTTAACGCCGGCCGGGTGGAGGAGTGGCGGGCAAGGTCGTAAGGAGAGCACTTCCCTCAAGGACCAACTTGCCAAGTCCACTGGGGTATTTGGCTCCGCGGTGGGGCAGACCGGAGCCAGGCATGAGTTCTGGTCCAAATAGTAGGGCGATGCTGAACGTTCTTTGAGGCAGCCGGCCAAGCAGCCCAGCGTTGCTTGGGGCACAAGCGCCTCAAACGTCGTGAGGCCCAATCCCCTTCCCGCCGGGTCGGGGCCGCCTGTGACAGGATCAGCCATGTCCGACTTTGCTGCGATGCTTAAACGGCAGCAAATCCTGGGTGACTTTGGTGAGTTGGCCCTGCGCTCCCAAAACCTGGACTTTATCCTCCAGGAGGTTTGCCGCCTCGCGAGCGAGGCACTCGGAACGGAACGGGCCAAGATCATGGAGATCCTGCCTGCTGAACGGCAGCTGCTCGTCACGGCCGGAGTGGGCTGGGACGCAGGCATCGTCGGTGAACTGCGCCTGTCGATGGAGGAGCACTCCTCGGAAACTTTCGCGATCAAGGCTGGCAAGCCCGTGATCACGCAGGACGTCAGCAAGGAAGACCGCTTCGATGTGCCCCCCTTCCTGAGGGATGCCGGGGTGGTTGCCTTGGTGAACGTGCCGATCTTCTTGCCAGGCGGTCGCGCCTTCGGCGTCCTGGAGGTGGACGACACCAGTCCACGCGCTTTCGATGAGAATGATGTGGCCTTTCTGCGCACCTACGCCGTCATACTCGGTCCGGTGATCGACCGCCTGCTCGTCGTCCGTACCCTTCGCTTATCCGAGGAGCGGTTCCGCCTCACGGTTGAGGCAGCGCTCGACTACGCCATTTTCGTCACCGACGCGCTGGACCGGATCACCGACTGGCTGCCCGGGGCGGAGGCAGTCTTTGGCTGGACGGCGGAGGAAGCGATGGGCCAGCCCGCCGCGCTGATCTTTACCCCCGAGGATTGCGAGAACGATGTTCCAGAACGGGAAGCGGAGATAGCCAGCCGGGAGGGGGTTGCTCCAAACGTGCGATGGCACCTGCGCAAGGACGGTGTGCGGGTGTTCATCGAGGGCAGTAACACAGCGCTTCGCGGTGTCGACGGCCGGATACGCGGCTACCTCAAGATTGGTCAGGACGTGACCGCCCGAAAAGCAGCTGAGAAGCGTGAGGCCCTGCTGATGCGGGAGGTGGACCATCGGGCCAAGAACGCCCTTTCGGTGGTGAACGCCGCCCTGCGGCTGACCCGCGCTCCCGACCTGCCGAGTTATGTCAGGGCGATCGAGGGGCGGGTGGACGCGCTGGTCAGGGCGCAGACGCTGCTCGCTGCTGACCGTTGGGACGGAGCCGACCTCCTGACGCTGCTGCGGGGTGAGCTGACCACGTTCTTCGACATCGAGGCCGGGGACGAAGCCCGGGTCGAAGCGGTCGGGCCGGTGGTCAGGCTTCCCGCAGGGGCAGCCCAGCCCTTCGGCATGGCAATTCACGAGCTCGCCACCAACGCGATGAAGTACGGAGGGCTTTCTACCCCAGGCGGTCGCATTGCCATCAGCTGGGTCAAGGAGGGCGAGCCGACCGAGATGCTTCGGCTCCGCTGGGTGGAAAGCGGCGGGCCACCGATCGAGGCGCCACCCGAAAAGCACGGCTTCGGCACGCGAGTGCTGGACGGCACGGTGCGAGGCCAGCTCAGGGGTACAGTTTCGCTTGTCTGGAACGCCTCGGGGTTGGTCTGCGAGATTGCGGTGCCGCTCACGCAGAGACCTGAAATGGTTGATGCAGCCTAACCGCCACCCGTTCACGTGGTGCGACGGCCAACGCCCTATAATTTGCCGATTGTTCACCAGCTACGCGATGGTGTCGGTGTGACCAAGATCCTCCAGCCACCGCTTGGGCAGCCTCAAGCGCGAAGGTGTGGCTGGTGTTCCTCTCGGTGCAGACGGTGAGATCGCTGGCAGCGTGGCCAAGGCGCTGGGCCGGAGCGGCTAGCGCCGTCGGCTCGCGGCCCTCGTCCACTACCACCGTCAAGCCGAGCACCTGTGAGGAATTCGCCAGTGGCACCTTGCTGACACCGCAGGGGAGGGTATTGCTGCCGCAGCCGCGTGCCCCGCTGCTCCTTACTTCGGGGAGGCGGTTAGGCCGGGTTGGGGTGTTGGAGCGCCCCACCCGGCCGCCACGGTTGCGGCCGACGCAAATCCCCTTGCCAAAATAGGGCGCGTTGCGCGAGCGCAGTCGCAAAGCGTTCGGCCACCTTCAGCCCCTGGGAAAGCGTAGGGCAACACGTGCAGATTTCGGGAGGCACCACTCAGCCGGGCGAGTAGCGCTTGATCTGCCCTTGCGGCACGTCGAGGCGGTCGATTGTGTCCTGCGACAAGGCAACCTCAACCTCAACGACGTCGTGAGGAGTGATCTCCATCTTTTCACGCAGTTGCTCTTCCGCTTCGGATTGATCTGCAATGGCTGCTACGTAGACTTCCGTCGTCGGCAGCCCCCCGCTCAGCTTCTGCGACTTCACTGAAATCAGCCAACCACTCATTGCCTGCCTCCCGCTTAACTTCTGAACCCTAAGCGGGAACCTTTATCCTCGTCGAGGATGGCAGACGCGGGAACCTGCACCCTTGCCGAGGTCCCAGTCATTCAGGCTCTGTCCAGCATCAAAGAATTGAGCAAACCCATTCTCAGGCAATGCGCTCCGTCGGGCTCACCACCGCGGCTTGGCCACAACAGGTCTGCGGCACGTCTCCACGGCCCCAGCACTCAACCTCGACCACTTGGCCGCTTGATTTGGCGGCAGGCACTCGCCCAAACCCGGGTCTCACGCTTTGCCGCGACCGCCACCTGATCACCTGTTTCGCCAACAAAACCTGGCGGTTTGGCTAAGCCGGAGGTCGGCGACAAACCAGTGCCGCATGTTGCTTCCCGGCAGGGGATGGTCCGCGGCACCCTGGCCAAGCGCCAGGAACCCGTGCGTCAGGACGGGTACTCGCGCCTGTTTGGCTCCGACTAGGGCAAGGGGGGGTGGCCTTGGAAGACCGTTTGAAGGCTTCTGACTCTCAGGCCAAGCCAGGACGCTATGGGAGGCTTCACTCAGCAACGTCGGCGCGACCAGCATTGTGTCGGTGAGTAGCAACAATTGACACCCAGGGGGACCGCGCGCATCCAGGGGTATGCGTCAGGTCAAGACCATGAACGTTTCGCTAACCCCGAAAATCCACGCTTTCGTTAGGGATCGGGTAACGTCGGGCCGGTTCCAGAACGCCAGCGAGGCGGTGCGCGCGGCCTTTCGCTTACTGGAAGAGGATGAACGCAGGCCGCGGCCGGAAGTGGAGAGGCCAAGTGGAGGCTGAGGCGGCTTCCTCTTGGCCCTTTCTGGAAGGTGGCGGGGAGATGGGCGCCCGCATGCGCGCTCACGATTGGTCAACATCGCCTCTCGGCTCGCCTTCCACCTGGCCGCAATCGCTGCGGTCGATGATCTCCGCCCTGCTGAACTCGCCAATGCTGGGTGCCCTACTCTGGAGTCCCAACCTGATCTTCCTCTACAATGATGCGTACATCCCCTCCTTGGCCGACCGCCACCACACGGCACTGGGCCGGCCTGTCGCCGAGGTGTGGGGATCTGCGTGGGAGCAGGTGTCCCCCTTGTTTCTACGAGCGCTCGCCACCGGTAATGGCTTTGTTCAGCAAACCGTCGAGATCCCCATGGCACGCCGGGGCAAGGCAGAATTGACCTATTGGGACTTCACGGCGACCCCTGTGCGGGGAGAGACCGGGGGGATTGTTGGCCTGCTGAACCAGGGCGTCGAGACCACGGCCCAAGTGCTGACCATGCGAGCGCTGCGTGAAAGCACGGAACGTCTCGCCGCCATGGTGAATGCTACGGCCAACGTGCTGTACCGCATGAGCCCTGACTGGGCCGAGCTGCGCTACCTCGACGGGCGCGGCTTTATCTCCGACACCCACGCCCCGAGTCGGACCTGGCTCAACGATTACATCCACTCTGATGATCACATGCAGATCCAGGAAGAAATCCAGGCTGCCATTCGGACGAAGAGCACCTTTGAGCTGGAGCACCGGGTCTGGCGCACGGACGGCAGTCTTGGATGGGCGCTCTCGCGTGCGGTTCCCCTTCTGGATACCGAGGGTGAGATCAAAGAGTGGGCTGGTGCAGCCGTCGATGTAACCGAGCGCCGTCGCGCCGAGGAGCGGCAGCAGTTGCTCATGCGTGAGGTTGATCACCGGGCCAAGAACGCTCTGGCTGTTGTACAGGCCACACTGAGTCTGACACGTGCGCCGGACACCGCTTCCTATGTCCGAGTGGTCACGGGACGGGTCGCCGCGTTGGCGCGAGCGCAGACGCTGCTGGCTGATGACCGTTGGCATGGTGCCGATCTACGCTCGCTGCTGGAAGGAGAACTCGCACCTTTTCTCGGCAGCGATCAGCGGGCGGTCCTTGATGGTCCACCTGTGGCCTTGCCGGCTCACGCAGCCCAGCCATTGGGCATGGCGGTACACGAGCTCGCCACCAATGCTGTGAAGTACGGCGGCCTTTCGGTACCAACAGGCCGCGTCACCCTCACCTGGTATCTCGATGGCGGCTCCGATGGATTGCTGCAGCTGCGCTGGGCGGAAGAAGGTGGCCCACCCGTTAAGGGCTCACCAACCCGGCGTGGCTTCGGTTCCCGCGTCGTGGAAGGGACCGTGCGAGGCCAACTCGCAGGCGCTGTCGCGTTCACCTGGGAGCCCATCGGCTTAGCTTGCGACATCCAGGTGCCGCTTCGGCGCGATCCACCATTTCCCGTGCTTGAAGGAGGTACGGGTTTCTCCGCAGACTAGAGCAGATGTCCGTCGGAGGCGGGACATCCCTGCGTCTGACGGACATCTGCTCCTCTGTCATGGACCGTTCGGCGTCAATCACTCCGTGGCGCTGCGTCACCGGATCCAGTCTTCTGTCCGTTGTCGGCGCTCTGGACCGTACGGGCCCGCCGCTCAGCCACCTCAGCCGAACCGCATTCTACGCACTCTGTTTCCGCCTTCTGGTTGCCCCTCAGCCTGTAAGGATCCTATCTGAATCTGCCGTGTCTCGCCAATCTGGGCACCCCTGGCGCGAGCTCTAACAGATCCCGCGCCGGCGTTGCTGTGTGACGTCACCTACAACATTCGGTGCCCCGTCCGTCTGCAAGCTGCCATGCGAGGCTTTCAACGGAACAACTAGGCGCCTTTGGGCTGTTCGATCAGTGGTGAGTAGGCCCGATCAGCACCTCGGCGTCGGCGCTGAGGCAAAACGAAAGCACGCGGTGACATCCCTTGGGCGGCCGCTTACGCGGCCTGTGGCAACGCAAGCCCTAGATGTTTGTCGGGCGACATGGAATGACCCTCCCCTGGCGACATGAAATCGCCTCCCTCTGGAGAGGGAGAGAGGGATGTCGATGGATGGTGCTGGGGTGATCCAGGGTTCCGCGCTGGACGAGGCGCGGAGGGAGCGGATGCGGACGCCGGACGAGGTGGCGGCGATGTTGGCGCTCAAGGCGCGTGGCTGGGGCGTCAAGCGGATCGCGCGGGAGTTCGGCACCTGTCCCAAGACGGTGCGGCGGTATGTGCGGGAGGGAGCTTGGTCGGGATACTCCCGGGCGCGGCGGGTGCCGGCCCTGGAGGAGCTGTCGGGCTGGCTGGAGGAACGGCTGGTTCGGCACGGGGGCAATGCCGACGTGGTTCGGCAGGAGCTGGCGGCCGAGCACGGGCTGGTAGTGAGCCTGCGGACGGTGGAGCGGGCCTGTGCGCCGTTCCGGTCTCAGCTGCTGGCCGCGGCGCGGGCGACGGTGCGGTTCGAGACGCCGCCCGGGCGGCAGCTGCAGATCGACTTCGGCGAGCGGCGTGTGGCGATCGCGGGTGTGCCGGTGCGGGTGCACCTGTTCGTGGCGACGCTCGGTCACTCACGCCGGCTGCACGTGCGCGCCTTCCGGAGCGAGGCCCAGGAGAGCTGGTTCGAGGGCATTGAGGGCGCGTTCGGGTCTTTCGGCGGCGTGCCGGAGGAGATCCTGTTCGACAACGCCCGTGCCCTGGTGGAGCGGCACGACGCGGCGACGCGTGAGTTGGTGTTCAACGCCCGCCTGCACGCCTTTGCCCGGCACTGGCGCGTGCGGCCACGGGCCTGCGCACCTTACCGGGCCCGCACAAAGGGCAAGGACGAGCGCGGCGTGGGCTATGTCAAGCGCAACGCCATTGCCGGGCGTGACTTCCCCGGCTGGGCGGCGCTGGAGGCGCACCTGGTCGCCTGGACCCGTGAGGTGGCTGATGTGCGGGTGCACGGCACCACGGGCGAGGCGCCGATGGTGCGGTTCCTGCGTGACGAGGCCGGTGCGCTGCGCCCGCTGGATGGCACACCGCCGTTCCGGGCGACGCGCGACCTGGTCCGGCGGGTGCACGCCGACTGCGTGGTCGAGGTGGAGGGCAACAGCTACTCGGTGCCCTGGCGGCTGATCGGCGAGCGGGTGCGGGTGACCCTCGGGGCGGGAATGGTGAGGATCAGCCACGCCGGGCAGGAGGTCGCGGTCCATGCCGTGCTGGATGGCCGCCGTGAGCGGGCGATCGACCCGGCCCACTTCGAGGGCGTGGCGGGGTTCCGGGGCAAGGCCGTCCTGAGAGAGGCCAGCCGCACCGCGGGAGACGCTCCCGCCACGGCCGGGGTGCCGCCGCTGCTACGCCCCTTGGCCGAGTACGAGGCGGTGGCCGGGGGGGCCTGGTGATGATGCCGGACGAGGACCGCCTCACGGCCATGCTGACGCGGCTCAAGCTGACCGCCATTCGGGACCAGCTGGACAGCCTTCTGGACGAGGCAAGCCGGGGCGAGCTGACGCTCCGCGAGAGCCTGGCGCTGCTCTGCGAGCGCGAGATCGCGCGCAAGGACAGCCGCCGGATCGAGATGGCGATCGGGCTCGCTCGGTTCCCCTACGCCCGCGACCTCGCCGGGTTCGACTTCACGGCCCAGCCCTCGATCAACCGCGGGCAGATCCGCGACCTGGCCAGCGGGCGGTTTGTGGGCAACGGCGAGACGCTGATGCTGCTCGGGCCGCCGGGCGTGGGGAAAACGCATCTGGCGGTGGCCATCGGGCGCGAGGCGATCAACGCTGGCTACACGGTGCTGTTCGTGCCCGCGCCTACCCTGGTGGCGCAGCTGGCCAAGGCGCATGGCGAGGGTCGGCTCGAGGAACGGCTGCTGCACTTCAGCAAGGCGCGGCTGCTGATCGTGGACGAGCTCGGCTACCTGCCGTTCGAGCCGGATGCCGCGCACCTGTTCTTTCAACTGGTCAGCCGTCGCTACGAGCGGGGCTCCATGCTGGTGACCTCCAACCGCGCCGTCGGCGAGTGGGGCGGCGTGTTCGGCGAGCCGAGGGTGTCATGATGCCTCCGTCTTTGAACGGCTGTTCCGTTTCACGTTCGTTCT